>NZ_CP011144.1:1297240-1621550 GCF_000972865.1 Pseudoxanthomonas suwonensis | reverse complement strand
TTGCCGCCGTTGCGCGCGGCCGCCCCTGCACACGCTGCGTGTAGAATCCCATCGCACTGGAACCACGGCCCGGACATGACCTACTGCGTCGGCATCGAAGTGGACGAAGGCCTGGTCTTCGCCGCGGACACGCGCACCAACGCCTCGCTGGACGATGTGCGCGTGCACCGCAAGCTGCACGTGTTCGACTACCCGGGCGAGCGCGTGTTCGTGGTGATGAGTGCGGGCAACCTGGCCACCACCCAGCTGGCGGTCGCGCGGCTGCGGCGCGACGCGGAGGATCCGGACGCCACCCGCAGCCTGCGCACGTTCCGGCACCTGTTCGAGGTGGCCGAGTACGTGGGCGAGGTGCTGGTCGCCAGCCAGGTGCAGGCGTACGACAGCGGGCAGCACAGCGGGGTCAGCACCCAGGCCACGCTGATCCTCGGCGGCCAGATCGCCGGCGAGCGCCCGGGCCTGTACCTGGTCTATCCGCTGGGCAACTGCATCGCGGCCTCGCCGGAGACGCCGTACCTGCAGATCGGCGAGTCCAAGTACGGCAAGCCGATCCTGGACCGGATCATCCGCCCGGAAACCGCGCTGGAGGACGCCGCGCGCTGCGCGCTGGTGTCGCTGGACTCCACCATCCGCTCCAACCTGTCGGTCGGCCTGCCGATCGACCTGGCGCTGGTGCGCGCCGGCGACCTGCGGGTCAGCCAGCAGGTGCGGCTGGAAGGCGACACCGCGCTGTACGCCGACATCCACGAGAACTGGTCGCGCAAGCTGGAGAACGCGGTGCGCACGCTGCCGCGCTTCCCGTGGGAGCCGGCGCTGCCGGTCGCCGACGAAAGCGTCGCCCTGCCGCCGTTGCCGCCGCGCCGCGCGCCATCGCGGCCGGATCCGGGCGACCAGTCCGCGCAGCAGTAGCCGCCGCCTCCATGCAGGAACACGCAAGTGCCAGGCCGCCGGACGGCGCCGTCGACGTGCTGCTCAGCCTGGGCAGCAACATCGAGCCGCAGCGCCACCTGCGCGCGGCGCTGGACGAATTGCGTGCGGCGTTCGGCGAGGTGGTGGTGTCGCCGGCCTACCGCACCGCTGCGGTGGGCTTCGACGGTGCACCGTTCGTCAACGCTGCGGCCGTGATCCGTACCGCGCAGCCGCTGCCGGCGCTGGAGGTCTGGCTGCACGCGCTGGAGGACCGCCATGGCCGCGACCGCAGCGGGCCGCGCCTGTCCGACCGCACGCTGGACGTGGACGTGGTGTTCTACGGCGACGTGATCGTCCGCGACGGCGGGCGCGTGCGGGTGCCGCGGCCGGAGCTGAAGCACGCGTTCGTGCTCAAGCCGCTGGCCGACATCGCACCGGGATTCGTCGATCCGCTGGCCGGCCGCACCCTGGCCGAACTGTGGCACGCGCATCCGCAGCACGGCGAGACTTTCGAGATCGTGCCGTTGTAGGAGCCGGGCTTGCCCGCGACGTGACGCCGTCGGCCCAGGCGACGCCCTCGTGGTTCCGACGCCCGTGTCGCCGACTGAAGTCAGCTCCTACAGAAAAGCGGCCGCGCCGGTGCTGTTGTAGGAGCCGGGTTCAGCCGGCGACCCGACGCCGTCGGCCCCGGCGACGACTCATGGTCCCGACGCCCGTGCCGCCCCTGAGTGGGTTCCTGGAACGAGCCTTGGCCGAGTACGCCCCTCAGCGCTCCCGCCCACCGTCCACATGCAGCACCTGCCCGGTGACATAGCCGGCGTCGGCCGACAGCAGCCAGGCCACCGCCGCGGCGACGTCCTCCGGCGAACCGGCGCGGCCGAGCGCGGTGGCGACGAGGATGGCCTGCTGCGCGTCGGGCGCCTGGCCCTGCTCCGGCCACAGGATCGCGCCCGGCGCGACAGCATTCACCCGCACCTCTGGCGCCAGCTCCAGCGCCAGTGCGCGGGTCAGCGAGACCAGCGCCGCCTTGGCCGCCGAGTACGGCGCATGCTCGCGCAGCGGGCGATGGGCGTAGACGTCGGCGAGGTTGACGATCGCGCCGTGCGCCGCGCGCAGGTGCGGCGCGGCGGCCTGGGCCAGGAAGAACGGCGCGCGCGCGTTGACCGCGAACAGCTCGTCCCACTGCTGCGCGGTGACCGTGCCCAGCGGCGTGGGATGGAAGTTGGAGGCGTTGTTCACCAACGCATCGAGCCGGCCGAAACGGCCGACGGTCGCCGCGACCAGTTCCGGCAGCCGGTCGAACCCGCGCAGGTCGGCCTGCAGCACCTGCACGCTGCCCGGGCGCAGGGCATCCAGTTCGGCCGCCAGCGCCGCCATGTCCGCGCCCGAATGCAGGTGGTGCAGCGCCAGGTCGTGGCCGGCCGCGTGCAGGCGGCGGGCGATCGCCGCGCCGATCCGGCGGGCGGCGCCGGTGACCAGGGCGACGGGGCGTTGCCCGGCCGGACGATCCAGAGTCATGCGCATCCCCGCTCGGCTATTCTGGCCATTGTCCCCGGCATACGACCCCGATGCACGCCGATCTCCCACCTCCCGATCCGCTGGCCCTGGCGCACAGCGACGCGCTGGCCGCGCATGTCCGCGCCGAGATAGACGCGTCCGGCGGCGCGATCCCGTTCTCGCGCTTCATGGAGCTGTGCCTGTACGCGCCGGGGCTGGGCTACTACAGCGCCGGCAGCACCAAGTTCGGCGCCGCCGGCGATTTCGTCACCGCGCCCGAACAGGGCCGGCTGTTCGCCGCCACGGTCGCCGGCGTGCTCGCCATCGCCCTGCGTGCGCTGGGGCCGCAGACGCGCGTGCTGGAGGTCGGCGGCGGCAGCGGTGCGTTCGCCGAGGTCGCGCTCAAGCGCCTGCTGCAGCTGGATGCGCTGCCGGACCGTTACGCGATCCTGGAACCGAGCGCGGACCTGCGCGAACGCCAGCGCGAGCACCTGGCGCGCACCCTGACGCCGCCGGTGTTCGACCTGGTGGAGTGGCTGGACCGGCCGTTCGAGGACGACTGGGATGGCGTGCTGTTCGCCAACGAGGTGATCGACGCGCTGCCCACGCCGCGCTTCACCCTGCGCCAGGGGAGTGTGTTCGAGGAACACGTCGCGCTCGACGGCAACGGCGGTTTCATCCGCGTCGACCGGCCGGCCGATGCGCTGCTGGCCGCCGCCGTGCGCCATGTCGAGCATGCGCTCGGCACGCCGTTCGCCGACGGCTACCGTTCCGAGCTGCTGCCGCAGCTGCCGTACTGGCTGCAGGCGGTGGCCGGCGGGCTGCGCTCGGGCGCGATGCTGTTCGTCGACTACGGCTATCCGCGCCGCGAGTACTACCTGCCGCAGCGCGACGACGGCACCCTGCGCGCCTTCTACCGGCAGCGCATGCACGGCGACGTGCTGCGCTGGCCTGGCCTGCAGGACCTGACAGCGTCGGTGGACTTCACCGCGCTGGCCGAGGCCGGCACCGGCGCCGGTTTCGACCTGGCCGGCTACTGCAGCCAGGCCAGTTTCCTGCTCGGCAACGGCGTCGACCGTCTGCTGGCCGAGGCGGAGTCGCGTACCGACGACGCCGGCGCGGTGCGCCTGCGCGAGGAACTCAAGCGCCTGACCCTGCCGGCGCACATGGGCGAGCGCTTCCAGGCCATGGCGTTCGCGCGCGACATCGACCTGGGCGCAGCGTTCCTGCTGGGCGACCTGAGCTGGCGGTTGTGAGCCGCCTGCCGCTGGCGGGCGCTCTCAAGCCGTTGCGCCGGCCGCGGCTGTGGCTGGGCCTGTGGTGGCTGGCGGTACTGGCGGTGGTCGTGCTGAGCCTGACCCCGCCGCCGGCGATGGAGCTGCCGCGCCATGGCGACAAGCTCGAGCACCTGTTGGCCTATGCGCTGCTGGCGGCGGCAGCCGTGCAGCTGTTCCGGCCCGGGCGGCGATTGCTGGCGATCGGTGCGGGACTGGTGCTGATGGGCGTGGCGCTGGAGTTCGCGCAGGGTGCGCTCACCGCCACCCGCCAGGCGGATCCGGCGGATGCACTGGCGAATACCGTGGGCGTGGCGCTGGGCCTGCTGACCGCGCTCACGCCGTGGCGCGACGCCTTGTCGCGTTTGTAGGAGCCGGGTTCAGTTGGCGACTCGACGCCGTCGGCACAGGCGACGCCCTCGTGGTTCCGACGCCCGTGTCGCCGACTGAAGTCGGCTCCTACAGAAGAGTCGCCGTGCCATGGCTGTTGTAGGAGCCGGGTTCAGCCGGCGACCCGACGCCGTTGGCGCAGGCGACGCCTTCGTGCTTCCGACGCCCGTGTCGCCGACTGAAGTCAACTCCTACAAAAGAGCGGCCGCGCCGTAGCTGTTGTAGGAGCCGGGTTCAGCCGGCGACCCGACGCCGCCGGCCCAGGCGACGCCCTCGTGCTTCCGACGCCCGTGTCGCCGACTGAAGTCGGCTCCTACAGAAGAGCGGTCGGCCGCGGCTGTTGTAGGAGCCGGGTTCAGCCGGCGACCCGACGCCGTTGGCGCAGGCGACGCCTTCGTGGTTCCGACGCCCGTGTCGCCGACTGAAGTCAGCTCCTACAGAAGGGCGGATGCGCCGCCGCTGTTGTAGGAGCCGGGTTCAGCCGGCGACCCGACGCCGTTGGCGCAGGCGACGCCTTCGTGCTTCCGACACCCGTGTCGCCCACTAAGTGGGCTCCTGCATTGTCCCTCTTTCGTCGTCCCGGAGGATGCCGGGACGACCGGAGGTCGAGGAGAGACGGCGCAACCGCGCGACCGCAGGCAGAAAAGCGCGCACGGCGGGGAGTAGGGCCGCCGTGCGCGTGCCACGTCAACGCAACTGCAGCGTGGCCCGGTCCAGCACCCACATCTGCGGGCGGGTGTCGCCGGTGAAGCGCACGCACAGGTCGTGCCGGCCGGTCAGGTCCTGCGGCAGTTCGGCGACCAGTTCGACGAAGCCGTCCGGACCCAGCTTGGCCGGCAGCGGCACGCTGGCGATCCGTTCGCCGCCGCAGCCGCCGGCGTGGATATCCAGTTCGCCGTGTGCCGAGCGCGCCGGCTCGAAGCGACGCGCCGGCTCGTCGTGGGCGAGCTGGAAGTAGTACGGGATCCGCCCCGCGCGCACCTTCACCGCGGCCACGCCGCCCAGGTCCGCGCCATTCCACTGCCAGCACGGGTAGAAGATCGTGGTGTTGAAGATCGCGCGCTCGCCGTCGGCCGGGCCGTCGTCCTCCAATCGCAGCAGCAGGCGGCCGGCATCGGGGCAGGTGGCCAGTTGCTCGTCGGTGCGGGTCAGCAGCGCGGCCGCATCCCAGGCGTAGTCGCGCGCGGCGGCCAGCGGCTTGCCGTCGGCATCGAATGCGGTTGCGCGCAGCCGTGCCGGCAGGGTCACTTCCAGCGGTGATGCGTACAGCGCCGAGGCGGCCGTCGGCTCGCTGCCGTCGGTGGTGTAGCGCACCTCGTAGCCGAGCGGGTTGACCAGTGTCACCGTCGCGGTGCCGGCCGTGCGGTCGTCCTCGGCCACCGCGTCGACCTGGAACGGCGTCTGCGCGTAGTCCACGCCCCAGCTGCGGTAGCGCTCCAGCTGCGCCGGCAGGCGCCGCAGGAAATCCGCGTAGTCCTTGCGCTCGCGCGGCGTCCAGCCGGTCTCGGCGACCGCGGCCAGGCGCGGGAACACGTTGTGCTGCAGGCGATCGAAGGTGCGGGTGTGCTCGGTCCACATGTTGGCCTGCAGGCCGAGGATGTGCTGGCGCTTGTCCTCCTCCAGCACCGCCGGCACCGGTTCGAAGTTGTAGACCTGCTCCATCGGGATCGAGGCCGGGCGACCCGGCGGCTCCTCGGGCGACTTCGTCTGCAGGTAGTCCAGGTACAGGTCGCCGGACGGTGACATCACCACGTCGTGGCCCTCGCGCGCGGCCTTCAGCCCGCCCTCGATGCCGCGCCAGGACATCACCGTGGCCTCGGCCGGCAGTGGTCCCTCGAGGATCTCGTCCCAGCCGATCAGGCGCTTGCCGTGCGCGGCGAGGTACTTCTCCAGGCGCGCGACGATGTGGCTCTGCATCTCCATCTCGGTCTTCGCGCCGACCTCGCGCATGCGCTCCTGCACGCGGGCCGAAGCTTCCCACTGGTCCTTGACCGCTTCGTCGCCGCCGACGTGGAAGTAGGTGCCGGGGAACAGCGGGATCAGTTCGCCGATCACGTTCTCCAGGAACCGGATCGTGCTTTCATCGGCGCTGAACAGGTTCGGGAACACGCCCCATTCGCTGGACGGCGCCAGCGGCTGGCCGGTGGTGCCCAGCTCCGGATACGCTGCGATCGCGGCGGTGGCATGGCCGGGCTGGTTGATTTCCGGGACGATGGTGATGTGCCGCTGCGCCGCGTAGGCGACGATGTCGCGGACCTGCTCCTGGGTGTAGTAGCCGCAGTACGGGCGCGGCTTGCCGGTTGCCGGCTCGATGCCGCCGTCGCCGGCCGGGATCCGGCAGCCGCCGACCTCGGCCAGCTTCGGATACTGCTTGATCTCCACGCGCCAGCCCTGGTCGTCGGTCAGGTGCCAGTGCAGGGTGTTGAGCTTGTGCAGGGCCATCGCGTCGATGACCTGCTTGACCTGGTCCACGCTCCAGAAGTGGCGCGCCGAGTCGAGCATGAAGCCGCGCCAGGAAAAGCGCGGCGCGTCCTCGATGCGCACCGCCGGTAGCGACACCGCGCCGGCGTCGTCCACGTTGGCCAGCTGCAGCAAGGTCATCGCGCCGTAGAACAGGCCTGCCGCGTCGCCGGCGCTGACGGTTGCGCCTTGGGGCGTGACTTCCAGTAGGTAGGACTCGGCGCCGGTGCGCGCCGGGTCGATCGCGAAGCGGATCGCGCCGGCCGCATCGGTGCCGTCGGCGGCGAGTGCGGGTTCGACGCCGCGGCCCTTGCCCAGCAGCGCGGCGAACTGGCCTGCGACCGTGCGCGCGGCCTCGCCCTCGGCCAGCAGCGGCGTGCCGGCAGAGAGCGCGAAGCGGCCCTCGCCGGGCACGACGCTGGCGGGCAGCGGCACCAGCGCAAGCGCGGCGGACTGTTGCTGCGCGGCGGCGGTCGCTTGCGAGGCCGAGTCGGCGCCGCGGTCGCCGGAACAGGCGGCAAGCACGGTGGCCAGGCCGGTCGCGCACAGCAGGCGCGCGGGTCGGATGAAGCGTGGTCGGTTCATGTTCACTCCCTGGTGTTGCAGTAGTGCGTTGCCGGACGTGTTTCCCAAAATGGAACGGGCCTGGATCGCTCCAGGCCCGTCCCGCAACGGACAGCCTGCGCTGCCGCCATGTCGCCTGCGTCAGAACTGCGCGCGCAGCGAGAGCATCACGCGGCGGCCGGTGCGGTAGTCGCCGCGGACCAGCTTCTCGGTGTTGGCGATCCCCTTGACCTCCGCGTAGGTGTAGTAGTTGGAGTCGAGCAGGTTCATGCCGTCCAGGTTGATGCTCAGGAACTGGTTGACGCGGAAGCCGACGCTGGCGTCCAGCGAGTCGTAGTCGTCGGTGACCAGGTAGTTGCCGCGGTCGACCTGGGTGTAGTACTTCGAACGCCAGGCGTAGGTCACCCGCGCGCTCCAGCGGTCGTTCTCGTAGAACGGGCTGACGTTGACCTGGTTCTTGGAGCTGTACGGCAGCGGATCGCCGTTGTCGGCCTCGCCGTTGGCGTAGGTGTAGTTGGCGATCAGGCCCAGGCCATTGTCGAAGGTCTGCTGGAACGCCGCGGAGAAGCCCTTGACCGAGGCGGTGCCGGCATTGTCGGGACGGGAGATGGTGAAGACCGTGTCCGTGTTGGTCGACTGGTTGAAGTGGGTCTCCTCGCGCGTGGTGTACAGGATGTAGTTGTCCACGTCGCGGTAGAACACCGAGCCGGCCAGGATCGAGTTCTCGTTGAAGTACCACTCGGCCGAGAAGTCCAGGTTGGTGGATTCGTACGGGTCCAGGTCCGGGTTGCCGCCGCCGCCGGTCAGGGTCTGCGGGCCGAGCCACAGGAAGTTGGACATGTCGCCGTAGTTCGGCCGCGCGATCACCTTGGCCAGCGAGCCGCGGAGCACCACGTCGTCGCCCAGGTCGTAGGCCACGTTGAGGTTGGGCAGGAAGTTGCTGTACTTCTTCTTGACGCTGGTCTGCTCCCAGTCTGCCGGGGCCGCGCAGGAGGTGCCCAAGCACTGCCAGCCGATGCTGTCGGACTCGGTCTGGACGTAGCGGAAGCCGACGTTGCCGCGGAAGCCGTTCCAGCTGTAGTCGGCCTGGACGTAGGCGGCGCTGATGTCCTCGGTCACGGTCCAGGTGTTCTGGGCGAAGGAGCGGTCGTTGAAGGTGCCCGGCTCGGGCATGGTCTGCCACGGCGCCAGCCACTCGCCGCTGAGGATCCAGTCGGCCAGCGCCCAGCCGTCGATGGTGAAGCGCTCGGACAGGTCGCCGGTGCCGCTGAACCCGCTCAGGTAGTTGCCCGGAAGCGGACGCGGCGAGAACTGGGAGGCGGTGGCGTCGCCGTAGCCCTGGATGGCGGCCAGCGCCACGCCGGCCATCGACTGGCCGGTCTCGTGCTCGCGGCGCTTGGCGCCGAAGCGGACCTGGTAGATCGGCGCGTCGAACTCGACGCCGAAGTCGACCTGGCCGTACTTCTCTTCGTCGCGGGTGGGCTTGGTGACGATGTTGCCGCCCCAGCCCGCGGCCCAGTTGTCCGGGCCCGGCGGATCGGTGTGCCACGGGCTGGCGTAGCCGCCGTCGATCCGGAAGGCGCCCGGATCCAGGAACGGGTTGGTGCCCTCGAAGGTCAGGCCGCGGTTGCCGCTGATGTCGTAGCTGTAGTCGGACCAGTTCAGGAACTCGCCGAAGACCTGGCGGCCGGTGCCGCCGGTGGCCTTGGAACTGCCGGCATGGGCCGAGGCGAACCAGCGTTCGTCGCTCCAGGTCGCCTTCAGGTCGTAGGACTCGGTGTCGACCGTGGCCTGGCGGTTGATCAGGTCGTACACGACCAGTGCGTTGTCGAAGCTGGCCTTGGTGATGACGCCGCCCTCGACGGTCAGGTCGGTCAGCCGCATCAGGCTGTTCCAGGGATTGCCGTTGAAGGCGAACATCGAGTGGCTGATGTTGTCGAAGCCGGCCTTGACGTCGAGTGCGTTGAACTCGATGTCCAGCTGCTCGACGGGCTTGAACTGCAGCGCCACCGACAGCGTGTCGCGGTCGCGCTTCTGCTCGAAGTAATGCGCGCTGACGGAGTTCGGGCCGACCGCGTCCAGGTTGGCGAGCAGGGTGGTCGCGCAGGCGCCGGCGCAGGAGGGCGGGAGCGTGGGCTGGCTGCCGTCCGGGTTCGCCGGCACCGACCAGTCGGTCGGCCGGTTGTAGATCGAGCCGCCGCCGCCCTGGCCGTACGCGTAGTTGTGGCCGGTCACGGTGCCGTAGGACTCGATGCCGTCGCGGCGGATGCTTTCGTTGGCGCGCTGGGCGGCGATGATCACGCCGAAGTTGTCGGCGTCGTTCTTCCAGCCGAACAGCACCGATGCTTGCGGGTCGCCGCTCTCGATGCGGTCGTTGTACATGTAGCTGATCTGGCCGGAGACGGTGTACTTGCTGTCCAGGTCCAGCGGCTTGCGGGTGCTGACGATGACCGTGCCGCCGATCGAGCCTTCGTCGATGTGCGCCTCGGGCGACTTGTAGACCTCGACCTTGCCGACGATCTGCGGCGCCAGCAGCGAGTAGTTGAAGGTGCGGCCCGGCTGGTCGGCGATGTACCAGTCGGCCGAGGCGATGGTCTGGCCGTTGAGCAGGGTGCGGTTGAGTGCCGGGTCGGTGCCGAGGATCGAGACCTTCTCGCCCTGGCCGAAGGCCTGGTCGATGGTCACGCCGGGGATGATGCGGATCGCCTCGGCCACGTTGCTGGCCGGGAACTTGCCCACGTCCTCGGCGGTGACCGCGTCGATGATCGCATCGGCGTTGCGCTTGGTCTCCAGTGCGCGCTGCAGGCTGCCGCGGATGCCGATGACGGTGACGCCGTCCAGCTCGGTCGCCTGCTGCTGTTGGGTCTGGGCAACCGGCGCGGCGGCTTCCTGCGCATTGGCCTGCACGGCGAATCCCAGGCAGGTCACGATGGCGGCGGAAAGGACTGACTTGCGGTGCTTCATGATGTCTCTCCCATCATTGTTTTGAGTTCCACCGGAGATCCGCCTCCGGCGACGACTGCTTCATGTGCCACGGCGTGGAACGTCCCGTACGCACTACCCTCGCTTCATAAAAGCCTGGCTCTTCCTGACGCCGTGCTGCTCACTTCCCCGTAAAACCGGAACCCAGGTACCAGCTGGCGGCGCCGACCACACCCAGCTGTCCGTGTTCGACCAGGCGCACCGACACCCGCTCCAGCGCCTCGCGCATCGGTCCCTTGTTGAGGAACCGGGCGACGAAATCGCTGCGGACGAGGAACTCGCGGATGTGCGGCAGGATCCCGCCGGCCAGGTAGACGCCCTGCACGCCGTACAGCAGCGCCATGTCGCCGACCGTGCTGCCGAGCAGGCCGCAGAACGCTTCCAGGCTTTCGCGCGCCAGCGCGTCGCTGCCGTCCAGCGCCGCGGCGGTGACGTCGCCGGGCCTGGCGAAGACGGGCGCGACGCCACGTACGGCGCACAGTGCGTTGTAGAGGTTGATCAGGCCTGGCCCGGACAGCGCGTGCTCGACCGGGACGTGGCTGCGCTGCTCGAGCATCTGCCGCAGCAGCGCCATCTCCAGTTCGGTGCCGACCGACAGCGCGGCCTGCCCGGCCTCGGTGGCCAGCACCACCGGGCCGCTGCCGGTGGGGATCCACACCGCGGCGCCCAGGCCGGTGCCCGGGCCCAGTACCAGGATCGGGCCGGGCGCGATGCGCTCCGGACCGGCCAGCTGCAGCACCTCGCTGCCGCCCAAGTGGGCGACCGCATGGGCCACGGCCTCGAAATCGTTGACCAGGTGCACCGCGTCCAGGCCCAGGCTGTCGCGGATCTCGGCCGGCGACAGCCGCCAGGGCAGGTTGGCGGTGATCACGGTGCCGTCGGCCAGCGGGTAGCCGGCGCTGGCGATCACCGCCACCCGCGCCGCCGCGCCACGGGCATCGGCAAGACCGGCGATGAACTCCCTGAGGATGTCGGCCAGGCTGGCGTAGTCGGCGCAGCGGAACTTGCTGTACGCCAGCACCTGCAGCGGTGCGCCGGCATCGATGCCGGCCTGGACCAGGCCGATGCGGACATGGGTGCCGCCGACGTCGGCCGCCACGAACGGCTGCGACAGTCGGCCCGGCAGAGGTGTGGCATTTGCGGCTGCTGACACGCGGACTCCCCGTAGCTGGCGTGCGCCGGATTTCCCTGATCGGCGGCACCGGATGCGGCGGAGTGTGGAAGTGGTCTGACAACGATGTCAACACATTGTGACAAAAATTCCTGTGCGCCTGTCCGCTCGCACCAAAAGCGTGGCTTCGTCAGCGCTGTCATCCCGGATTACGCACATTCATGGTGCCTAATCAGGCACATACAGCGTATTCATCTTCCAGTGCAGGCCTCGATCCATGTTGCATGGCAGCAGCAGAAGTGCCGGGAAGCGGCCCGCCACGGTTGACAAGCCGGGCCCGGCGGCGGAAAGAATGTGACAACGTTGTTCCCGCTCGAGTCCTGCGCCGTGACCGGCGCCAAGAGAGCGACCGTCCATCCGCCCGGGGAGGCACCGCAGTCCATGTCCGCAACCACCACCGCGCCCGCGCGCGCCGGCCTGGCCACGTCCATCGCGATCGTTGGCGGCCTGTTCTTCATCCTGGGTTTCTTCACCTGGCTCAACGGTCCGCTGATCACGTTCGTGCAGCTGGCCTTCGACGTCAGTGAGATCTCGGCATTCCTGGTGCTGATGGTGTTCTACCTGTCGTACTTCTTCCTCGCCCTGCCGGCCTCGTGGATCCTGCGCCGCACCGGCATGAAGAAGGGCCTGGCGCTGAGCCTGGTGGTGATGGCGGTGGGCGCGCTGGCGTTCGGCCAGTTCGCCACCTGGCGCATCTTCGGCGGCGCGCTGGCCAGCCTGTTCGTGCTCGGCGGCGGCATGGCCCTGCTGCAGACCTCGGTCAACCCGTACATCTCGATCCTCGGCCCGATCGAGAGCGCGGCGCGGCGCATCGCGCTAATGGGCATCTGCAACAAGGTCGCCGGCATCCTCGCGCCGCTGCTGCTGGGCACGCTGGTGCTGCACGGCGTCGGCGACCTGGCCGCGGAAGCGGCCGCCGCCGATGCCGCCACCCGCGACGCGCTGCTGTCGGACTTCGCCGGCAGCATCCGCGGCTTCTACCTGGTGATGTCCACCCTGCTGCTGCTGGCCGCGGTCGCCATCCTGTTCTCGCCGCTGCCGGAAGTGCGCGCCGAGGAGGCCAACGCCATCCCGGCCGGCGCCGGCGGCGGCGACCGCCGCAGCATTTTCCAGTTCCCGCACCTGTGGCTGGGCGTGCTGTGCCTGTTCGTGTACGTGGGCGTGGAGGTGATGGCCGGCGACGCGATCGGCACCTACGGCCACGCCTTCGGCCTGCCGCTGGACCAGACCAAGTTCTTCACCTCCTTCACCCTGGCGGCGATGCTGCTGGGCTACTTGGTCGGCCTGGCGCTGATCCCGCGCTTCGTCTCCCAGGAGCGCTGGCTGAGCGTGTCGGCGGTGCTGGGCGTGTTGTTCTCGCTGGGCGCGCTGCTGACCGAGGGCTACGTGTCGGTGGGCTTCGTCGCCGCGCTGGGCTTCGCCAACGCGATGATGTGGCCGGCGATCTTCCCGCTGGCGATCCGCGGCCTGGGCAGCTTCACCCAGATGGGCTCGGCGCTGCTGGTGATGGGTATTGCAGGCGGCGCGATCATCCCGCAGGCGTTCGCGGTGCTGAAGCAGTACTACGACTTCCAGTGGGTGTTCGCCGCGCTGATGGTGCCCTGCTATCTGTACATCCTCTACTACGCCCTGCGCGGCCACCGCGCCGGGCTGCCGGCCGGGCGGTAATTGCCGCATCATGGACGGCGGACAGACTCCCAGGGCAACTGAAGGCATGCGCAGGCCGACCATCAAGGACGTCGCCGAGCGGGCGAAAGTCTCGCTCAAGACGGTGTCGCGGGTGATCAACAACGAGCCCTCGGTGATGCAGGCCACGCGTTCGCGCGTGCTGGCGGCCATCGCCGAGCTGGACTACGAACCGGACGCCACCGCGCGCAACCTGCGCAGCGGCACCCCGTTCGTGATCGGGCTGGTCTACGACAACCCCAACCCGTACCACATCATCGGCGTGCAGAACGGCGTGCTGGCCGCCTGCCGCGAGACCGGCTTCGGCCTGCAGATCCAGCCCTGCGACTCGACCTCGCCACTGCTGGCCGAGGAACTGGCCGAGTTCGTGCAGCGCTCGCGTCTGGCCGGGCTGGTGCTGACCGCGCCGATGTCCGAGCGCACCGACCTGGTGGCCGCGCTGGTCGCACGCGGGATCCGCGTGGTGCGGATCATTGCCGCCACCGAGGACCCGGGCGACGGCCCCTGCGTCTACATCGACGACCGTGACGCCGCCTACGAGGTCACCGAGCACCTGATCCAGCTCGGGCACCAGCGCATCGGTTTCCTCTGGGGCGGCGCCCAGCACCGCTCCTCCGGCGAGCGCTACGCCGGCTACGAGGCGGCGCTGAAGGACTACGGCATTACGCTCGACAAGCACCTGGTGGTGCCCGGCGACTACACCTTCGACGACGGCTTCCGCGGCGCGCGCCGCTTGCTGGCCTTGCGCGAGCCGCCCACGGCGATCTTCGGCTCCAACGACGAGATCGCCGCCGGCGTGCTGGCCGCGGCCAAGTCGGTCGGGCTCAACGTGCCCTACGACCTGTCGATCGCCGGGTTCGAGGACAGCCCGTTCTCGCGCCAGTCCTGGCCGGCGCTGACCACCGCCAAGCAGGCCACCGAGGACATCGCCCGCCACGCCGCGCGGCTGCTGATCGGCGGCCTGCGCCAGGACGCCTACGACGACCATCCGCTGGCCGTGACCAACCAGGGCTTCGTGCCGCAGCTGGTGGTGCGCGGCTCCACCGCGCCGGCGCCGCTGCAGTCGCGCCCGCGTCCTCCCACTTCCTCCGAAGCATGAACATGCCGCTCGCGCTGCCTGCCGGATTTCCCGCAGAAACAGAAACATTGATGTTCCAGGAAGCGGCGCAGACCGCCGACGTGGTGGCCGCCCAGTTCGCCCGCAACCGCGACACTGTCGCCGCGCTGGCCGCGCAACTGCGCGCGGCGCCGCCGCCGTTCGTGGCCACCTGCGCGCGCGGCAGTTCCGACCACGCCGCCACCTATGCCAAGTACCTGATCGAGACCCAGCTGGGAATAGTGACGGCCTCGCTGTCGCCCTCGATCGGCTCGGTCTACGAAGCGCCGCTGCGGCTGGAGGGCGCGCTGTTCATCGCCATCTCCCAGTCCGGCAAGAGCCCGGACCTGCTGCGCAATGCCGAGGCCGCCAAGGCCGCCGGCGCCCGCGTGGTGGCGCTGGTCAACGTCGAGGACTCGCCGCTGGCGCGGTTGGCCGACACGGTGATCGCGCTGGGCGCCGGCCCGGAGAAGAGCGTGGCGGCGACCAAGAGTTACCTGGCCTCGCTGGCCGCCATCGTCCAGCTGGTCGCGCACTGGAAGGACGATCCGGCGCTGCTGGCCGCGCTGGACACGCTGCCGCAGTCGCTGCGCGCGGCCTGGCAGCAGGACTGGTCGCCGCTCGCCGACGGCCTGGCCGAGGCGCGCAACCTGTTCGTGCTCGGCCGCGGCCTGGGCCTGGGCGCGGCGCAGGAGGCGGCGCTGAAGTTCAAGGAGACCTGCGGCCTGCACGCCGAGGCCTACAGTTCGGCCGAGGTCAAGCACGGGCCGATGGCGCTGGTCGGCGCCGGCTTCCCGGTGCTGGTGTTCGCCCAGCCGGACGAAACCGGCGCCGGCACCGTGGCCCTGGGCGAGGAATTCCGCGCGCGCGGCGCGCAGGTCTGGACCGCGGCCGGCAACGGCGAGCTGCCACTGGTCCCCGCGTCGCACGCGGCGCTGGCGCCGCTGTTGACCATCCAGAGCTTCTATCGCGCGATCAACGCGCTGGCCCTGCGCCGCGGCCACAACCCGGACCTGCCCCCGCATCTGAACAAGGTCACGGAGACGGTGTGATGGTTGCGCGCGTGCTGGTCAACGCCCGTGTGCTGGTGGACGACGGGTTCCGCGACGACCTGGCGGTGCTGCTCGACGACGCCGGCGGCATCGCCGCGCTGGTACCGGCGGGTCAGGCGCGGATGCAGGCCGGACAGGTGCACGACCTGGGCGGCGGCTGGCTGCTGCCGGGCTTCATCGACGCCCAGGTCAACGGCGGCGGCGGCGTGCTGTTCAACAACGACACCCGGGTCGAGGCGATCGCCGCGATCGGCCGCGCGCACCGGAAGTCCGGCACCACCGGCTTCCTGCCGACCCTGATCAGCGACGACGCCGAGGTGATGGCGCGCGCGGTGGCCGCCACCCGCGCGGCGATCACCGCCGGCGTGCCGGGCGTGCTCGGCGTGCACCTGGAAGGCCCGTACATCGCGCCGGCGCGCAAGGGCACCCACGACGCCGCCAAGTTCCGCGTGCCCGATGCGGCCGAGGCGGCGATGGCGACCTCGCTGGACAACGGCGTCACCCTGATCACCCTGGCGCCGGAGCAGGTGCCGCTGGAGACGATCCGGGCGATGGTCGCGCGCGGCGCGATCGTGGTCGCCGGCCATACCGCGGGCAGCTACGAGGAGATCCGCGCGGGGCTGGACGCGGGCCTGCGCGGCTTCACCCACCTGTTCAACGCGATGTCGCCGCTGCAGGGGCGCGAGCCGGGCGCGGTCGGCGCCGCGCTGGAGGACCGCGGCAGCTGGTGCGGGATCATCGTCGACGGCGTGCACGTGCATCCGGGAAGCCTGCGCGTGGCGCTGGCGGCCAAGCCGCGCGGCAAGCTGTTCCTGGTCACCGACGCGATGCCGATGGTCGGCTCGGACGATCCGGCGTTCGCGCTGTACGGCGAGGTGATCACCGCGGTGGACGGCGTGGTCCGCAACGCCGCCGGCGCACTGGCCGGCTCGGCGCTGGACATGGCCACCGCGGTGCGCAACTGCGTGGACCTGCTCGGCCTGCCGCTGGAGGAGGCGGCGCGGATGGCCGCGACCTATCCGGCCGAATTCCTCGGCCTGGGCAACCGGCTGGGCCGGATCGCTCCCGGGTACCAGGCCGACCTGGTGCTGCTGGACGAGGCGCTGCAGGTGCGTTCGACCTGGATCGCCGGCGCGCGCGAGGACGTGGCGTGACCGCAGCGGCGCGCGGCGCATGACGGCCGCGGCCAAGGCCCCGCGCTTCGCCTCGGTCGACGCGCTGCGCGGCCTGACCGTAGCCGCGATGCTGCTGGTCAACAACCCCGGCGACTGGGGCCACGTCTATCCGCCGCTGCTGCACGCCGACTGGCACGGCTGCACGCCGACCGACCTGGTCTTCCCGTTCTTCCTGTTCATCGTCGGCGTGTCGATCGCGCTGGGCGTGGTACCGCGCGCGGAAGCCGGCGCCGACCGCGGCGCGCTGATGCGCGTGGTGGCGGTGCGCGCGCTGCGCATCGTCGGGCTCGGGCTGCTGCTGCACCTGCTGGCGTGGTGGTGGCTGGAGATGCCGCACTTCCGCCCATGGGGCGTGCTGCAGCGGATCGGCCTGTGCTTCCTGGCCGCCGGCGCGGTGGCGCTGTGGCTGCGGCCGCGCGCGCAATGGGCACTGCTGGGCGCGCTGCTGCTGGGCTGGTGGGCGTTGCTGGCGTGGAGCGGCAGCCTGGCGCCGTGGGACAACCTCGCCAGCCGCGTCGACACCGCGCTGCTCGGACCATGGCTGTACCAGTACGACCCCACCACCGGCCGTGGCCACGATCCGGAAGGCCTGCCCAGCACGCTTGGCGCTCTGGCCACCACGCTGCTGGGCCTGCGCGCCGGCGACTGGCTGCGCCGCGGAGAACTGCGTGCGCTGTGGATCGCGGGCGTGGCCGCACTGTTGCTGGGCCTGCTGTGGTCGCAGTGGCTGCCTTGGAACAAGCACCTGTGGACCTCGTCCTACGTGCTGTGGACCGGCGGCTGGGCGCTGCTGGCGCTGGCCGCCGCGCACGTGCTGGTCGACCGCCGCGGCTGGCCGGCGCTGGGGCGCAGCTTCGGGGTCAACGCGATCGCCGCCTACGCCGGTTCGGCGGTGATGGTCTACCTGTTCGCCGCGCTGGGCTGGTGGGGCTGGCTCTACCAGGTCGCCTTCGCCGGCTGGATGACGCCGCGCTTCGGTCCCTACCTGCCGTCGCTGGCGTTCGCGCTGGCCTTCGTCGGGTTCTGGTGGGCGGTGGTGCGCTGGATGGACCGGCGCGGCTGGCATATCCGGATTTGACCTCGCCCGGCCAGGTCTTGTGGAAGGCGGGCATGGCTGGCGGCACGCGGGACTGGCTGGCCACCGCGTTCCGGCGCCCGGGTCGATCGCTGAAGCCGACTTCTGCAGAAAGGGGGATGGCGCCCCAGCGTCGCCTTGCCGTGGCTGGCGTTCCTCGTCTTCCGGGAACGCGCCGTGGATGCGCTCATGCACGTGCGGACCTGGCTGGAAGCGAACGCCAGCGCGGTGGTGGCGGTGATGCTGGGTGGCGCTGGCGGCCAGCGGTGTGGCCAAGCTGTAGGCGCCGGCGTGCCGCCGGCCCGGAGCCGTTGGCACAGGCGACGCCCTCGCGATCCCGACGCCCGTGTCGCCGACTGAAGTCAGCTCCTACAGAGGGCGGCCGCGCCGCGGCTGTTGTAGGAGCCGGGTTCAGCCGGCGACCCGACGCCGTCGGCACAGGCAACGCTGTCATGATCCCGACGCCCGTATCGCCCGCAAGTCGGCTTCCCGCAGGACGCTGTGCCGGCTACCTGGATGGCACGATCGGGCCGATCGCCGGCCTGTGCGAACGATTCACGCCACGCACTGCGCGGCACGGTCCAGCAGCAGCTTGCGTTCGCGCGCGTTGCCGGTCATCGCCGCGGCGCGTTCGAACTCCGTCTGCGCCTCGGCCCGGCGGCCCAGCTTGAACAGCAGGTCGCCGCGCACACTGGGCAGCAGGTGGTAGCCGGCCAGTTTCGGTTCCCCGCGCAATGCGTCCACGCGCTCCAGCGCCGCTTCAGGACCGAACGCCATCGACACCGCCACCGCACGGTTGAGCTCGACCACCGGCGAGGGCGACAGCTGCGCCAGCGCGTCGTACAGGGCGACGATGCGTACCCAGTCGGTGTCGCCGGCGGTCACCGCGCGCGCGTGGCAGGCGGCGATGGCGGCCTGCAGGGCGTAGGGCCCCAGCGCGCCCCCCAGCCGCTGCGCGCGCTCCAGCGCGGCCAGGCCACGGCCGATCAGCAGCCGGTCCCAGCGCGAACGATCCTGGTCCAGCAGCAGCACCGGTTCGCCGTCCGGACCGGTGCGCGCGTGCAGGCGCGAGGCCTGGATCTCCATCAGCGCCACCAGCCCGTGCACCTCCGCTTCCTGCGGCATCAGCCCGGCCAGCACCCGGCCCAGGCGCAGCGCCTCCTCGCACAGCGCCGGGCGCACCCAGTCGTCGCCGCTGCTGGCCGCGTAGCCCTCGTTGAACACCAGGTAGACCACCCCGAGCACCGCCGACAGCCGCTCGGGCAGTTCCTCGCGGCGCGGGATCTCGAACGGCACGTTGGCCTCGGCCAAAGTCCGCTTGGCGCGTACGATGCGCTGGGCCACGGTCGGCTCGCTGGCCAGGAACGCGCGCGCGATCTCGCCGGTCTCCAGGCCGCCGAGCAGGCGCAGGGTCAGCGCCACCCGCGATTCCGGCGGCAGCACCGGATGGCAGGCGATGAACATCAGCCGCAGCAGGTCGTCGCCGACCGGGTCGTCGAGCAGGTGGTCGTCGCGCCGCTCCGCCTCCTCCTGCAGCTGCTCCAGCTCGTAGGCGACCTGCACGTGCTTCTGCTCGCGCAGCTTGAGGTGGCGCAGCCGATCGATGGCGCGGTTGCGCGCGGTGGTCATCAGCCACGCCCCCGGGTTGTCGGGCACGCCGGTCTCCGGCCACTTCTCCAGCGCGGCGACCAGCGCGTCCTGGGCCAGTTCCTCGGCCAGGCCGACATCGCGGACGATGCGGACCAGGCCGGCGATGACGCGCGCCGACTCCATCCGCCAGACCGCGTCGATGGTGCGATGGATGTCCCTGCGGGCGGGGGGCTGGCTCATGCGCGGCGATCACACCACCGCCACGCGCAGGCGGCAAGTCCGATGGCCGTCATGCCTGCGACGGCACCGCGTCGGGATCCATGAAGAACGGCTCCCACTGGTGTCCATCGAGGTCGGCGACGCTCTGCTGGTACATGAAGCCGTAGTCGCGCGCCGGCTGGGTGACGGTGGCGCCGGCGGCCACCGCCTTGGCGAC
Organism: Pseudoxanthomonas suwonensis; assembly: GCF_000972865.1. NCBI lineage: Bacteria > Pseudomonadati > Pseudomonadota > Gammaproteobacteria > Lysobacterales > Lysobacteraceae > Pseudoxanthomonas > Pseudoxanthomonas suwonensis. The sequence goes on along the minus strand of NZ_CP011144.1, from coordinate 1,602,196 downwards.
CAGCTCGTCGACCGCCTCGCGGCTGTCCAGCGAAATTGCCAGCAGCACTTCGGTCTGCCGGCTGGCGTCGCTGACGGACTTGGTGGTGAAGGTCTGGAAGAACGGCTCGACCAGCAGCATCACGAAGATGTTCTCGCCGACGATCATGCAGGTGGCGTTGTCGTCGGTGAACTGCGGATTGAAGCTGAAGCCCAGCGCGGTGAAGAACGCGACCGAGCGGTCGAGGTCCTTCACCGGGAGGTTGACGAAGATCTGCTTGGCCATGGGAGGTTCCAGTGCGTGGCGGAGAGGGGCGGGCAGGCCCGCTCAGTCCTCGGGGCAGGGATCGGAGCAGTTCACCATCCACGGCACCCCGTGGCGGTCGACCAGGCTGCCGTAGCGCTTGGCCCAGAAGGTCGGCTGCAACGGCATCTCGATCCGCTTCGCGCCGTCGGCCAGCGCGGCGAACACGCGTTCGGCTTCGGCGGTGTCGCCGGTCTGGAAGGAGATGTACGACCCGGTGATGCCTGCGTACGGGTGGTCCGGGGTGGCGTCGGTGCCCATCAGCAGGTGGCCGCCGATGTCGATGCAACCGTGCATGATCCGCTCCTTCACCGCCGCCGGCGGTTCCGGGCACTCCTCCGACGGCGGCATCTCGCCGAAGGTCATCATCGCCATGGCCTTGCCGCCGAGCAGCGCGGCATAGGACTCCAGCGCCTGGCGGCAGTCGCCGTCGAAACTGAGGTAGGTGTTCAGTGGCATGTGCGTTCCTCTTGGATGGCAGTGACCGGTCAGCCGCGCGCGGCGATTTCCTCGCGCAGGCGGCGTTCCTGCTCGCGCAGCTCGGGGGTGAATTCGGCGCCGAAATCCTCGGCCTCGAACACCGGCCGGATCTCGATCTCGCTGTCCTCCGGCATCGGGTTCGGGCAGCGCTTGGCCCACTCGATGGCTTCCTCCATCGAGCGCACCTGCCACAGCCAGAAGCCGGCGACCAGTTCCTTGGTCTCGGCGAACGGGCCGTCGACCACGCTGCGCTGCCTGCCTGAGAAGCGCACCCGCACGCCGCTGGCGCTCGGGTGCAGCCCTTCGCCGGCCAGCATCACCCCGGCCTTGACCAGTTCCTCGTTGAAGCGGCCCATGTCGGCCAGCAACTGTTCGCTCGGCATCGCGCCGGCCTCGGAGCTGGGCGAGGCCTTGACCATCACCATGACGCGCATCTTCGTTCTCCTCGTGGGCGACCGGCGCCCTGGGTGGGCGGTCCTTGCCAGTACGACGGGCGACCGGAGCGTGGATCGACACGATGGGCCGGGCGACGTTCAGCGGATGTCGTGGCCGAACGCGCGCGCTCGGGCCGAAGATCTCTGCCGCCTGACGGGGCGGTGATGCAGGCGCCAGGAACAGGCGATCATCGGTCCAGGTCTGCCGGCAAGGGACGCCCCCGAGGACGGTTCCCGGTCGTCGCGCAGGGCAGGAACATGAGCAAGCGTGGATTCGCCTTCGTGGTATCCCTGGCCTGGGGCGGCATTTGTCTCGCGGACGGCGATCCCGTCCGGTCCGCTAGCCCACATGGCTTCCTTGACCCCCGATCCTGGCTGCGCAACCATCCTTGCCATGGCGCAGGACGTGCCTGATGCCGCCGACGACAAGGGAATGCCGATGCCGCAGAAGGAATGGATCGCCAACGTGCACGGCCACGAGGTCCGCGTCGTCAACACGTGGACCGGTGGGACCCGCCTGTACATCGATGGCGACTGCCGCGACCGCAACCATGGCCTGTTCGCACCGACCTGGCGGCGCTGGCTGTCGGCGCGCGTGGTCCAGGGCGATCCGTCCAGCGACCTGGTCGAGGTGCACCTGGTGGCGCTGTTGCAGGTGAAGGCGCGGATCTTCGTTAACGGCAGCTTCGTCGCCGGCGACGCCGGATAGGCGTTCCGGTCAGTCGCGCTCGCCGGCGCGCAGCGTGCGCGCTCCGCCGATGGCGGCGATGCGCGCCTTGCGCAGCGCTTCGCCGACCTGCGGCCCACTGAGTTCCTCGCCGATGGCCAGGTCGCGTGCGTTCACCGCCAGTGCGGCGGCGTGCAGCCGGCGCAGTTCCGGACCCTGCGGATAGTCGGCGTCCTCGTTGCCCAGGCGGCCGCGCTTGTCGGCCTCGCAGGTGACAGCGATGCGGGCAACGCGCTCGGGCCGGCGGAAGGCGTCGCAGCGTTCCAGCAGCTCGTGCACGGTGGCGTCGCGCAGCTCGGCCAGGCGGTGCACGTTGAGGTGCTCGCGGCACACCGCCTCGGCCAGGCGGCGGTGTTCGAACGGGATCTTGAGCCGCTCGCACAGCGCCGCCAGCGGCTTCAGCCCGGCGCCCTCGTGGCCGATGTGTTTCGGCAGCACGTGTTCGGGCGTGAGCGCCTTGCCGAGGTCGTGGGTCAGCGCGGCGAAGCCGATCAGGTCGTCGCCGGGCGCCAGCCGCGCGGCCATGTCGGACACCAGTTGCTGGTGCACGCCGGTGTCGACTTCGGGGTGGTATTCGGCCCGTTGCGGCACGCCGTACAGCGCGTCGACCTCGGGCAGGATCGCGGCCAGCGCGCCGCAGGCGTGCAGGGTGGCCAGGAACGCCGACGGCCGTGGCGCGGCCAGGGCCTTGCGCAGTTCCTGCCAGACGCGTTCGGGCACCAGCGTGTCCAGCTCGCCGCTGGCCGTCATCTGCCGCATCAGCGCCATCGTTTCCGGCGCGACGCTGAAGCCAAGAGGCGCAAAGCGGGCCATGAAGCGGCCGGCGCGCAGCACCCGCAGCGGGTCCTCGGCGAAGGCCGGGCCGACGTGGCGCAGGATGCGCCGCTCGATGTCGTCCACGCCGCCGTAGGGGTCGACCAGGTTGCCGTGCGCGTCGCGGGCGATGGCGTTGATGGTGAAGTCGCGACGCTGCAGGTCCTCCTCCAGCGTCACCGACGGGTCGGCGTCGACCACGAAGCCGCGGTGGCCGCGGCTGCTCTTGCGCTCGGTGCGCGCCAGCGCGTGTTCCTCGCCGGTATCCGGGTGCAGGAACACGGGGAAGTCGCGGCCCACCGCCTTGAAGCCCGCGTCGAGCATCCGCTGCGGCGTGGCGCCGACCACGACCCAGTCGCGGTCGCCGGGCGGCAGGCCGAGCAGTTCATCGCGGACTGCGCCGCCGACGAGGTAGGTCTCCATGCGGCGCATCGTACCGTGCGGCATCCCGCACGTTGTCGCGCTCGCGTGACGCGGCGCTTGTTGCAGGGGCCGGGCTTGCCCGCGACGTGACGCCGTCGGCACAAGCGACTTCCCCGTGGTCCCGACGCCCGTGTCGCCGACTGAAGTCAGCTCCTACAGAAGGGCGGCTGCGTGGCGGCTGTTGTAGGAGCCGGGTTCGGCCGGCGACCCGACGCCATCGGCACAGGCGACTCCCTCGCGATCCCGACGCCCGTGTCGCCGGCCGAACCCGGCTCCTGCAGAAGCACATCAGGTGGCCGGCGGCGGGGCCGGGCAGGTGAAGCGCTTGCGCGCGCCCTCGGTGCGGCCGAGCAGGCGCTCGCTCACCGGCAGCGCGTCGCCGTTGAGCAGCCAGTCGTAGATCGCGCTGAAGGCCATCACCCGGGCGACGTAGTCGCGGGTCTCCTTGTAGCTGATCGTCTCGATCCACAGGTCCGGTTCGTGCGCCGGGCGCTGCGACAACCAGCGCCCGGTCGGCGTCGGCCCGGCGTTGTAGGCGGCGACCGCCTGGTAGGTCTGGCCGTACTTGTCTTCCATCTCGCGCAGGTAGGCGCTGCCCAGCGCGATGTTGGTGGAGGAGTCGTACAGGCTCTCGGCGCCGGCATAGGGCAGGCCGGTACGCTTGGCCACCGCCGCGGCGGTGCCGGGCAGCAGCTGCATCAGCCCGCGGGCGTTGGCCGGGGAGCGCGCGCGCGGGTTGAACACGCTCTCGGCGCGGATCTCGGCGGCGATCCAGGCCGGGTCGAGGTCGTGGCGCTTGGCCGCGGCGCGGATGTCGGCGTCGTGGTGCAGCGGGAAGCGCAGCTTGTACAGGCGCTGTTCGTCCGCCACCTTGCCCAGCGAGAACACCGCGCGGTCGAACCAGCCCTGTTCCTGCGCCAGCGCCACCGCGGTGCGGCGGCGGGGATCGTCGAAACGGGTCAATGCGTCGTTCCATTCGCGCACCGCCCAGCCCGGCTGGTCGATCCGGTACAGCGCCAGCGCGCGCACCAGCGCCGGGTCGCGCGCCACTTCGGCGCGCAGCGCCGGCGGGTCGGCCGGCTCCCATGGGCACAGCGCGTAGGGCAGCTTCAGCCGGTCGGCGGCGAGGAAGCCGTGGAAGGTCGGCGAAGTGGCGGCGGTACGGAACAGCGCCTGTGCCTCGGCGTCGCGCCCGGTCTTCTCCAGCATGCGACCCTCGAACCAGCGCCAGCGCGCGTCCTCGCGCTGCGCCGCCGGCATCCTGCGGATCGCGTCCAGCGCGGCCTTCCAGTCGCTGCGCGCCATCGCCTCGCGCGCGCGCCACTCGTGCAGGCGCTCGTCGTAGGCGGCGTCGGGCACCGCGGCCAAGCGCCGCGCCGACTCGGGCAGGTACGAGGCCACCGTCCACAGCGCGACCTGGTACTGGACCTTGCCGCGCTCGGACTCGTCCATGCCCAGCAGCGGGGCCAGCTGCGCCAGCTGGCGCTCGGCGCCATCGGGGTCGTTGCGGGCCAGCTTCGCCAGGCCGGCGGCGACGACCCGGCGGCTGCGCGCGTCGCGCGGCCACTGAGCGGCGCGCGCGTGCGGCGCCTGCACGAAGGCGGCGTAGTCCTGGGCCAGCGCCAGCTGGTCGGCGGGCAGCCCACGCGCTGCGCTGCGCATCACCCCCGGTTCGCCCTCGGCCACCGCCAGGTCGACGCGTTCCCAGCGCAGCGCGTCATCCAGGCCGCCGCGCGCGGCCAGGGTGGCGAAGGTCGCGTCGCAGGCGTCGGGCAGCGACTTGCCGCTGCGCCACAGCGCCTGCGCCTCGCCGTTCCAGGCCGCGTCGGCGCGGCCGAGCGCCTGCAGTGCGTTGAGCCGCGCGCAGCGCAGCGCCGGGTCGTCGCTGGGGCGCCAGTCGGCGAGGAAGTCGTTCCACTGCTGGCGCCGCGACAGCGAGGCCAGCCACAGCGGCCGCAGCGCATGGGCCGCGGCCTGGCCGTCGTGGCGTTGCAGGAAGTCGCGGACCTGGGCGGCGCCGGCGCTGTCCAGGTCGCGCGAGAGGCGGGCGAACTCCAGCCATGGCCAGCGCGGGTCGTTGCGCAGCGCCTCGGCCTGGCCGGGTGCGAGCCGGCCGGCCCTTGCCGCGGCGATCGCTGCCTGCATCGCCGCGTCGTTGGCCTGGCCGCTGTCCACCGCCTGCGCGGAGGCCAGGACCGGCAGGACCAGCAGCAGCGCCAGCATCGAGCGGTGCAGGCGGCGCAACGGCGGGATGGTGGACGGACGCGACATGCGGTCGAATATACCCAACGCGCCTGAACGGCCGTGACCTCGGGAAGGTTCGGACAACGCCCCGTCGTCCCGGCGAAAGCCGGGACCCAGCGCCTTCAAGCCTTCGAAGGCAAAGACACTGGGTCCCGGCTTTCGCCGGGACAACGGGCAAGCACCCTTCCCATGCGGCCGTGCGGCCGCGAGGCCACGGCCGGCGCCCTGATGGAGCCGCCGCCTTGTCGCCACTGATGTTCCTGCTGTTCCCGCTGCTCGGCGTCGTCGCCGGCATCCTCGCCGGCCTGCTCGGCATCGGCGGCGGCCTGGTCCTGGTCGCCGCGCTGGCCTGGTTGCTGCCGCTGTTCGGCGTGCCGCAGGAGGCGGCGATGCACGCGGCGCTGGCCAGCTCGCTGGCCAGCATCGTGCTGACCGCCGCGTCCTCGGCGCGCGCGCATGCCAAGCGTGGCAGCGTGCTGTGGCCGACGGTGGCGTGGATGGTGCCGGGCCTGCTGCTGGGCGGCTGGCTCGGCAGCGGGGTGGCGGTCGCGCTGGACGACGCGGTGCTGCGCTGGACCGTCGCCGGTTACTGCCTGGTCGCGGCCTGGCAGATCGGCTTCGGCCGCACCCGGGCACCGGCCGACGGCAGTGAGGTGGCGCCGCCACGCGGCTGGCCGATGAGCGTGGCCGGCGGCGGCATCGGCGCGCTGTCGGCGGTGGTCGGCATCGGCGGCGGCAGCATGACCGTGCCGCTGCTGGTGTGGCGCGGGATCAGGCCGGTGCGCGCGGTGGGTACTTCGAGCGCCTGCGGCGTGGCGATCGGCATTTCCAGCGCGCTGGGCTATGCGCTGCACGCGCCGGCCGGCGCGCTGCCGGCGCACGGGATCGGCTACGTGTACCTGCCGGCGGCGATCGGTGTGGCGCTGGCCTCGATCCTGGCCGCGCCGTGGGGCACGCGGCTGGCGCACCGGCTCAGCGGCGAGGCGCTGCGCAAGGTGTTCGCGCTGTTCCTGCTGCTGGTGGGCGTGAGCGTGCCGTGGTCGGGGTAGTACGGCATGGCACGCTGGTCCGGCTGGGAGCGCGCCGGTTGCCCTGTAGGAGCCGGGCTTGCTGGCGACACGAGCGTCCGAATCACGAGGGCGTCGCTTGTGCCGACGGCGTCGTGTCGCCGGCTGAACCCGGCTCCTACAACAGCTGCGCCGCGGCCGCTCTTCTGTAGGAGCTGACTTCAGTCGGCGACACGGGCGTCTGGATCACGAAGGCGTCGCCTGTGCATACCCGGTGTTGCGCGCAAGCCGCTCAGCCGCCGCAACTCCCGCTGACGATCTCCGCCAGCCGTTCGTATTCGCTGCGGCGGCGCTCGGCGTTGTCCGGGTGGGCGAAGCGCCAGCGCGATTCGGCTTCGCGCGCGTAGCGGCGCCAGGCATCGCAGGCGGCGCCGTCGGGCACGCGCGAGCAGCGGTCGCGCACCACCTCGCAGGCGCGGCCGGCGCCGCCGGCGGGATTGCCGTCCAGGCCGACCGTGCGCAGCGGCAGGCAGCGCGGTGGCACCTCCTGCTCCTCGGACAGATAGCTGTCGTCGTCGTAGGTGACGCAGCGGAACAGTGGCGGCGGGGGCGGCCGGTCGGGATCCGGTTCGGTCACCTGCGGCGATGGATCGCGCTGCAGGTTGGCGCTGTCGAGGATGCGCGGCTCCGGCCCGGTGCCGGTGGTGACGAACTCGCCGCGCGGCGTGGTCTGCCCGTTCTGCAGCGCCGGCATGCCTGGTGGCGGGGTGGCCGGGAATGCCGGTGGCATCGTCGCCGGCGCGTTGGACACGCCCTGCATCTGCTGGGTGCGCTGGGTGGTTCCGGCCGGGCAGGGCTGGTTCTGCACGGTGAGGTTGCCGTCGGCGTCGGTGCAGCGGTAGATCGTCACCTGCGCGGCCGCCGGCGCGACTGCCAGGCAACACCACAGGAGCAACGGCAGGAACGGCAATGGTGTCGGGCGCGCCATCTCAGGATCCGGGGCAGTCGGTGGCCATGCGTGCGTCGATCGCGCGCTGTTCGCGGTCCAGTTCGGCGCGTCCGCTGGGCATGGCGGCATGGTAGACGCGCAGGATCTCGAAACGGCGGTCGGACAGGCGCTGGCACACTTCCTGTTGCAGCAGGCGCACGCACGGGTCGTTGACCCAGGTGCCACCGGCGGGCACGACCACGCCGGGCGGCAGCGGGCGCGGGCCGGGTCCCGGGTGCGGCGGCCAGCGCCCGGCCGTGTCGGCGCCGTCTGCCGGTCGCGGCGAGGGCGGCACTGGCGGCCGTGGCGGCGGGCCCGGGCGCGGCGGCGACGGCCACACCGGAAACCCCACCGTCCACAACGGCACCCAGCGCGCGGTGCCCTGGCCCGTATCGCTGGTGTAGGTGCTGCCATCGGGTGCGGTGCATTCGTACACCGGCTGCGGCGCCTGCACGGTCACCACCCGCACCTCGCGGACCGGTGCGGTGGCAGGCGGCGGCGTGGGCGTGACCGTGGAGGCGGCGCGCGGCGGCGGGTCCTGCGGGCGCTGCATCTGCACCGTTTCCTGGCGCTCGCCGGCACGGCAGGGCGAGTCGCGCAGCGCCACCAGCTGGCCGCGGCTGTCCACGCAGCGGTAGATGGTCACGTTGGCCGGTTCGTCCGCAGCGGCTGGCCGTGCGGACAGTCCGGCGACCAACAGCAAGGCGAGCAGGGCATGGCGGCGCATCGTCTCGGGCCTCGGCACTGCAATGGATGAAGCAAACCACGTGGCCGACGATGCGCTGGCGTACCCGGCGCTCGCAGGCGCAGCGCATCGACGGGTGGCCGGCGCCGGTGGGCACGCGCATGGACGGCGTTTCGGCATGGCCGTTTCCGTGGCGGTCGCCCCCATCCTAGGGAAGGTGTGGATGATTGTCGTCGTTCCTGGACTTGCCGCAGACGCGTCCATTCACATGGGAGCGCTCTTCTCATGACCCGTGGCGCATCCTGGGCCCAGCCCGCTGGCGACCCGGGTGCCGGAATCATGAGGGCGTCGCCTGTGCCGGGGGGCGTCGCGTCGCGGGCAAGCCCGGCTCCTACAACGGCTGCGTTGGCTGTTCTGTAGGAGCGCAGCTTGCTGGCGACCGGGGCGCCGGAATCATGAGGGCATCGCCTGCACCGGGGGCGTCGTGCCCTGGCGCGCGTCGCTCAGCCGCGCAGCACGCTGCCGTCCAGCGCCAGGCGGATCGGCGTGGGCTGGGCCAGGCCGCCGGTCTCGCCGGCGACGATGCCGTCCACGGCCTGGTCCAGCACCGGGTCGAGTTCGGCGCGGGTGTAGGCCGGCGGCTCGCCGCCGCGGTTGGCGCTGGTCGAGACCAGCGCGCCGCCGAAGCCTTCGCACAGCGCCGCCACCACGGGATGGGCGCTGATGCGGATGGCGATGCTGTCGCGTCCGCCGGTGACCCAGTGCGGCGCGTCCGCCGCGGCCGGCATCACCCAGGTGTGCGGGCCCGGCCAGGACGCCAGCACCGTGGCCAGCCGCTCGGGTGGCAGCGCCGGCAGGTCCAGCCAGCGGCGCAGCGGGTCCAGGTGCGCGGCGACCAGGATCAGGCCCTTCTCGACCGGGCGCTGCTTCAGTTCCAGCAGGCGCAGCACGGCCGCCTCGTTGTCCGGGTCGCAGCCCAGGCCCCACACCGCCTCGGTCGGGTAGGCGAGCAGGCCGCCGCGCAGCAGCAGCGGGACGGCTTCATCGATGGCGAGGGTCCGGGCCATGCGGGCGATGGTAGGGGCAGGTTCGCCGACGCGGAATGAAGGGCCGCAGTGACGCCGTTCTCAGAACGGCGGGGCGTCGTCCGCGGCGGCGCGCGCGACCTTCTTCGCCGGCGCCTTCTTGGCGGCGGTCTTTCCGGCCGCCTTCTTCGTCGGCGTCTTCTTCGCTGCCGCCTTCTTGGCCGGGGCCTTCCTGGCTGGCGCCTTGGCTCCCTTTTGCGGGGTTTTCGCCGGCGCCGGTTCCTTGGCCGCGGCCTTCCTGGCGGCCGTCTTGGCTCCCTTCTGCGCGGTCTTGGCGCCGAAGCCGCGGCGGGCCGGCTTGCCGGTGTCGGCCAGCAGCTGCTGCACCTCGGCCAGGGTCAGCGAGGCCGGCTCGCGGTCCTTGGGGATCTTGCCGTTGAGCTTGCCGTCGCTGATGTACGGGCCGAAGCGGCCGTTGAGCACCTGGATGTCGCTGCCGGGGAACTCCTTGATCACCCGGTTGCGCGCGATCTCCTCCTTCTCCTCGACCAGGAACACGGCGCGGGCCAGGTCGATCTTGAACGGGTCGTCCTCCTTCTTCAGCGAGGCATAGGTGCCGCCGCGCTTGGCGAACGGGCCAAAGCGGCCGATCCCGACGCTGACCTGCTCGCCGTTGCTTTCGCCGAGCACGCGCGGCATGTCGAACAGCTTCAGCGCGTCTTCCAGGCTGATCGAATAGATGCTCTGGCCCGGCTGCAGCGAGGCGAACTTCGGCTTTTCCTCGTCCTCCACGGTGCCGATCTGCACCATCGGGCCGAAGCGGCCGATGCGCGCGCTGACCTCCTTGCCGCTCTTGGGATCGGTGCCCAGCGAGCGCGAGCTGCCGGCGTCGGTACGGTCCAGCGATTCCTTCTTGTCCTCGACCAGTTCCTTGAACGGGCCCCAGAACTTCTCCATCAGCGGCACCCACTCCTCCTCGCCGCGGGAGACCGCGTCCAGCTCGTCCTCGAGCTTGGCGGTGAAGTCGTAGTCCACGTAGCGGGCGAAGTGGCCGGACAGGAACTTGCTCACCGCGCGGCCCACGTCGGTCGGCTTGAACGCGCGGCCTTCCATCTCCGCGTACTTGCGGAACAGCAGGGTCTGGATGATCGAGGCGTAGGTCGACGGGCGGCCGATGCCGTATTCCTCCAGCGCCTTGACCAGCGCCGCCTCGGTGAAGCGCGGCGGCGGCTGGGTGAAGTGCTGGTCGGCGTGGATGCGGTCCAGCGGCACGCGCTCGCCAGGCTTGAGCAGCGGCAGCTTGCGGCCCTCGTCCTCGTCTTCGGCGGCCTTGCTGTCCTTGCCTTCCTCGTACACGGCCAGGAAGCCGGAGAACACGATCGTGGTACCGCTGGCGCGGAACGCGTGCTCGCTGCCCGCGGCCAGGTCGACCGACACGGTGTTGAGCGTGGCCGGCACCATCTGGCTGGCGACCGCGCGTTTCCACACCAGGTCGTAGAGCTTGCGCTCGTCGTCGGTGAGGAAGCGCGAGACCTGCGCCGGCGTGCGCAGCGCCGAGGTCGGGCGGACCGCCTCGTGTGCTTCCTGCGCGTTCTTGGACTTGGTCTGGTAGACGTTGGGCTTGTCCGGCACCGAGGCGGTGCCGTAGTCGCGCGCGATCACGTCGCGGATCTCGGCCAGCGCCTCCTGCGACAGGCTCACCGAGTCGGTACGCATGTAGCTGATCAGGCCGACCGTGCCCTCCTCGCCCAGGGTCACGCCCTCGTACAGCTTCTGCGCCACCTGCATGGTCTTGCGGGTGGTGAAGCCGAGCTTGCGCGAGGCTTCCTGCTGCAGGGTGGAGGTGGTGAACGGCGGCGCCGGGCGGCGCTTGCGTTCCTTGCTGGCCACGTCGGTGACATGCAGCGCGCCGGCGGCGGCCTGCTGGATGCGCAGGCGGGCGGCCTCGGCCGTCTCGCCGTCGGTGACGGTGAACTGCTCGAACTTCTTGCCGTCGAGCTTGACGAGCTTGGCGCCGAACGGCTGCGAGGCGTGCGCAAGTTCGGCGGCGATGGTCCAGTACTCGCGCGTCTCGAACGCCTCGATCTCCTCCTCGCGCTCGACGATCATGCGCAGCGCCGGCGACTGCACGCGGCCGGCCGACAGGCCCGGCTGCACCTTGCGCCACAGCACCGGCGACAGGTTGAAGCCGACCAGGTAGTCGAGCGCCCTTCGAGCTTGCTGGGCGTCGACCAGGTCGCCGGCGATCGGGCGCGGCTGGGTCATCGCTTCCTTGATCGCGCGCGGAGTGATCTCGGTGAACACCACCCGGTGCAGCGGCTTGTCCTTGAGCAGGCCCCGTTCCTTCAGGATCTCGGCGATGTGCCAGCTGATCGCCTCGCCCTCGCGGTCCGGGTCGGTCGCCAGCCAGATGTCGTCGGCGGCCTTGGCCGCGCGGGCGATCGCCTCCACGTGCTTCTCGTTCTTGTCGATCAGGTCGTAGCGCATGGCGAAGCCGCGCTCGGGATCGACTGCGCCCTCCTTCGGTACCAGGTCGCGGACGTGCCCATAGGAGGCCAGGACGGTGAAGTCCTTGCCGAGGTATTTGTTGATCGTCTTGGCCTTGGCCGGCGATTCGACGATGAGCAGGTGCTTGGGCATGGTGGCGGGATTCGGGTGTGGCGGCGGTCCTTCCGGGACCGGTTGCGGGCGGTGAGCGTCATGTGAAGAACGCCCCCGCCAGAGAAGCCGACGCCCGGGGGAGGTCCCCCGGGCGCGGTCGCTGTCCTTTTTATACGTGAATCACGCCGCGGCCGGCCGTGTCAAGCCGAACCGCCCAGGGTGACCCGGCCGGGCCGCTACTTCATCGACGAGGCCAACCCGATCATCGCCACGATCGCCACCAGGCCGATCGCGAACAGCAGGCCGAACAGCACCAGGATCACGATGGTGACCGTGCCCAGCCCGCGCTCCTGCCATTCCGGGCGGTCGGTGAAGGCCCACTTGTCCACCACCAGGGTGTCGCAGATCATGTCGTGCAGGGCCTGCTTGCGCTCGGTGAAGGCCACCATCAGGCCGGAGATCAGCACGCCGAGGCCGCAGGTGAGCACCACGAACAGCAGGTAGGCGACGTAGCGCAGGAAGGCGCGCCAGAAGCTCACCGGATCGCCGTTGCCGCGCACGACCTTGGCGCCGACCGCCATCTTGCCCAGGCTGGCCTGGGTGCCGGAGGAGTGCATCCAGGCGAAGTACAGCGCCGGCACGCCCAGGCTGATCGCGTAGTTGAGCAACAGGAAGGTGACGCTGGCGCCGGCCCCGGCCAGTTCGGACTGGGCCAGGGTCGACAGGCTGACGCCGAAGACCAGCATCAGCGGCACCAGCAGCGCATAGCTGAGGATGGCGGTGACGACGCTGTCTATCACGCTGGCGGCGAAGCGCCGCCACAGGCCGGCATGCACCACTTCGCCACCGTGGACCGGGACCGCTCCGGCATGGACGTCGAGCGGGGCCGCCGGGGCGGCGTAGGGGCTGTAGCCGGCGGCGGCCGCCGCCGGTGCGCCCGTGCCGTACGCATCCGCTGCGGCGGCCGGGTCGGCCGGCGCGGAGGCGGCCAGGACCGGCTCGACCCGGAAGTCCAGGGTTGCCGGCGCCTCGTCCAGGCCCAGTTCGGCGCGCAGCGAACCCAGCGGCTGCCAGGTCGGCAGGCCTTCGCGCCAGACCAGGGTCGCCGCGTCGATCTCGCCGTCGCGGAAACGCTGGACCAGGAGGTCGGCGGACTGGGGGCCGATCTGGCGGCGCTGGCGGTCGGCGTAGTACCACTCGGTCATGCGTGGAGCCCTCGCTTGATGTTGTTCCCGTGCCGTGCGCGGGCTCAGCCGCGGCAGGCGTGGGGAAGGTAACGGTCCTCCACGGCGGAGGAGCACAGCCAGGTATCCACCGCGGGGTTGTATTCCAGCCAGATCGCGTTTCCGTCCAGCGCCTCGTTGCCGGGTGCGTTGATCGTCGCCACCAGCCCGCACAGGGCGCTGGCCTCGAATTCGCCGAACTCGATCGACACCAAGTGCGCGCTGGCGTAGTGGGTGGCGCGCTCGAAACCCGGGTCGCCGTTGCGCGGACAGCGCCCGTGCGCGGCCATGAAATCGGCGACCGCCCCCTGGTGGACCCGGGCTTCGGCGATCGCGGCGGCGGCCCGCGAGCGCTGGGTGTAGTCGTTGTAGGCGGGCAGGGCGATGGCGGCGAGGATGCCGAGCACGGCCAGCATGAACACGCCGGCTACGGCGACCAGTGCTGCGATCGCGCAGCCGGACAGGCCGGACGGTGGCGGCCGCGGGGCCACCGGCGCGACCAGCGGCGGCGGCAGCGCGGGCAATCCCAGTTCGGACGCCAGTTCGTGCAACGGCCGCCAGCCGGGCAGGCCGTCGCGCCAGACCAGGGTCTGCGCGGCGATCGTCCCGTCCGTGGCCAGCGCATGCATTTCAGCGGCCTGCAGCGGGCCGTGCCGCTGCCCGTCGGCAGTGGCGTAGTACCAGTCGCTCATGGACTCCCCCGGAAGCGTGCGCCCACGTTAACCGATGGCCCGGATGCGCGGAAGCCGGCTTGCGCCGGCTTCCGTGGAAGGTCGGGCCACGCGCGGCTCAGTGCACCGGCTCGGGCTCCTCGCCGAACATCTGCGTTTCCATCCAGGCGTACGCGGCTTCGGCGCCGGGCTGGTTGAACAGCACCATCAGCACCACCCACTTGAGATCGTCCAGGTCCAGCTCGTCCTGGTCCAGGGCCATGGCCCGGTCCAGCACCAGTTCGCGCTGGTCGGCGTCGAGCACGCCGTGCTGCTCCAGGAACAGCAGGAAGCCGCGGCAGTCGACGTCGAGCTTGTCCAGCTCGGGGCCGTGGTAGACCCGCACAGGGCCGTCGACCCGCGCCTGGCCGCCGGCCGGCCGCTGCTGCGCCAGCCCGTCGAGCCAGTCGAAGGCCTTGCTGATTTCGCTGGGACTGAAGCCGGCCTCGATCAACCCCTCCTGCAGCGGGTCGCGGTCGCGGAGGGTGTCCGCATCGTCGCCGATGTAGTGTTCGAAGAGGTAGAGCAGGACGTCCAGTATGCTTTCTTTCATTGCCCTCGGCCTGCGCCCTTTGGGGGGCGCCGTGGGGTGGGGAACCACCGGCGTCGTGCCTCGGCAGGCCGCCCGTGTCAGGCGACCGCGCCGCCGCCGGTGGACCTGCGTGTGTAGCGGCCATGTTCGACCACCACCCGCCCGTCCAGTTCCATGGCCAGCAGCATGGAGGACACCGCAGCGGTCGTCAATCCGGTCCGCTCGACCAGTGCATCCATAGGGGTGGGGTCGTGGCCGAGGGCGTCCCACAATCTGTCGTGGTCGGGAGCGATTGCGCCGGACGCCGCCGGCAGGCCCGGCGGGGCCTGGCCGAGACCTCCGGACGGACCCGGTTCAGGCGCCAGCGACGCCGCCAGGCGGCCGGCCAGCGGGGCGATCCCGGCCAGCACCTCGGCGGGCTGCTCGACCAGCTGGGCGCCCTCGCGGATCAGGCGGTGGCAGCCGCGCGCCAGCGGGTGGTGGATCGAGCCCGGGAGGGCGAACACCTCGCGCCCGGCCTCGGCGGCCAGGCGGGCGGTGATCAGCGCCCCGGACCGGACCGCCGCCTCCACCACCAGGGTGCCCAGCGACAGCCCGGCGATGATCCGGTTGCGGCAGGGGAATTGGTGCGCCCGCGGCGGCGTGCCGGGCGGGTGTTCGCTGACCACCGCGCCGGTCGCGGCGATGCGCTCGCGCAGCCCGGCGTGCCGGCGTGGGTAGGGCACGTCCGGACCGGTGCCGAGCACCGCGACGGTGAGCCCGTCCGGCACCGCCAGCGCCGCCTCGTGCGCGGCTGCGTCGATGCCCGCGGCCAGGCCGCTGGCCACCGCCAGCCCGGCCCGGCACAGCGCCTGCGCGAACAGCCGGGCGTTGTCGCGCCCAGCGGCGCTGGCGCCGCGGCTGCCGACCACCGCCACCGCCGGCCGCCACAGCGCGTCCGGGTCGCCGTCGACGAACAGCGCCAGCGGCGGATCGGGCGCCTGCCGCAGCAGCGGCGGATAGCGCGGATCATCGCAGCCGAGCAGGTGGCGGCCGGGGCGCGCCAGCCAGGCCAGGGTGCGGTCGATCGCCGCGGCGGGCACCGCCACGGCCCGCGCCTGCAGCGCCGGGTCGCTGTCGCCGTCGCGCAGCAGCGCGTCGCGGGCCGCACGGCGGCGGCCAGCCAGTACCAGCCGCAAAAGCGGCAACGGGTCGTGGGCGGCGGGCGGGATCGCGGGCATCGCCGGATCCTGGGCCGGAAACGACGACGGCGCCCTAGGGCGCCGTCGCTGACCACTGTAGGAATTCGCCGGAGCTACTGCGCGTCCGGATGCCGCGCGTCGTAGCCGACCCGGACCGGCTTGACCGCGTCCATCACCAGCGCATAGCTGACCCGGTCGAAGGTGCGGAACACCATGGCGTGGGCGGCGTACTCGTCCGGCAGGGCGACGGTGTCGCCGCTGGCGGCGAAGCGGTCGTCCTGGCGCGAGGTGCTGCGGCCGGTGACCCGGTTGTTGACGTGGCGGCCCTGGCGCCAGAGCGAGACCACGGTGCCGTTGTCCACGCCGTCCAGGCGGCCGGCGGACAGGGCGACCACGTCGCGCGGGCCGGCGGCGCTGAACGAATCGGCTACCGCCAGCACGCGCACCTCGGCGGGCAGCGAGGCCGGCGGATGCGGGAAGAACTGCAGGTCGTACGGCTGCGCCTCGACCGGGACCACGCGGTCGCCGGCACGGACTTCGTGGCCGCTGTCCTCCAGCTGCAGGGTCGCCACCTGGACGTTGCCGCCCGGCGCGCGGGTGATGGTGCCGACGTTGACCTGAGCCAGCTCGAAGCCGAGGAACTCGTTGCGGCCGGTCGGCGGCACGTACTCGCGCCACAGGTTGCCGTCCAGCGCCAGCGGGCGGCCGTGCGGTTCCAGGTCCTGGAACGGGCGCGGCTGGGCGAAGCGCACGGTCGGGCGCAGCACCACGTAGCGCTGGCCGACCTGGACCCCGCCCAGGCCCTGCACGTAGGCGGCCTGGCCGAAGCTGCCGCGCAGGCGGTTGTCCTCGAAGCCGACCACGTAGGGCAGGTGCTCGAAGGCGTCGGCGACGCGCAGGTCCTTCAGGAACGGCTCGATCTCCGACAGCGGGACCGCGCCGATCGGGGCCTCCTGGCGCGGGCCCGGCTGCACCGCCACGCGGTCCAGGTAGGCCAGGCTCAGGACGTCGCCCGGGAAGATCAGGTGCGGGTTGGCGACCTGTGGATTGGCCTGCCAGATTTCCGGCCACAGCCAGGGCTTGCCGAGGAAGCGCCCGGCGATGTCCCAGAGGGTGTCGCCCCGGACCACCACGTAGGTGTCCGGATGGCTGCCGCGCGACTCGACGGCGGCGGCGTAGGTGGCGACGGTCAGCATCGCGACGGCAAAGACCGTCCGAAGGCGTGTGAGCATGGTTGCGATCCCGCCTGATTCCCCAACAGGTTCGCGGACTATAGTCCAGAATTCAGGCCGTTGCGCAAGCTTCCGCGTTAGAATTGCGACGGCCGGCCGGTTTGTCCCGGCCTTTCCCCTCGGAGTAGACCATGGCCCAGCTCCCCATCCTCGAGTTTCCCGACACGCGCCTGCGCACCAAGGCCGCGCCGGTCGACGCCGCGCGGCTGGCCAGCCCGGAGTTCCAGCGCCTGATCGACGACATGTTCGAGACCATGTACGCCGCGCCCGGCATCGGCCTGGCCGCGACCCAGGTCGACGCGCATCACCGTTTCATGGTCATCGACGTGAGCGAGGGCAAGGACCAGCCGCTGGTGTTCGTCAATCCGGAGATCGGCGCCCGCCAGGGCCAGCAGGTCTACCAGGAGGGCTGCCTGTCGATCCCCGGCGTCTTCGCCGACGTGACCCGCGCCGACACCGTCAGCGTCCGCTACCTGGACCGTGAGGGGCGCGAGCAGGAGCTGACCACCGACGGCCTGCTGGCGGTATGCATCCAGCACGAGATCGACCATCTCGACGGCAAGCTGTTCATCGACTACCTGTCGCCGCTCAAGCGCGAGATGGTGCGCAAGAAGCTGGCCAAGCAGCGCAAGCACGCGGCGTGAGCTGGAGCGGGATTCACCAGTCCCCGCACTCATGAGAATCGTCTTCGCCGGTACCCCGGACTTCGCGGTGCCCTCGCTGCGTGCCGCCGCGCGCACCGGCGAGGTGGTGGCCGTCTACACCCAGCCCGACCGCCCGGCCGGGCGCGGCCGTGGCCTGGCCGCCTCGCCGGTCAAGCAGGAGGCCGTCGCCCGCGGCATCCCGGTGCTGCAGCCGGAAACGCTGCGCGGCGCCGAGGCGCAGCGCGAACTGCGCGCGCTGGCCCCGGACCTGATGGTCGTGGTCGCCTACGGCCTGATCCTGCCCAGGGCGGTGCTGGCCATCCCCGCGCACGGCTGCTGGAACGTGCACGCCTCGCTGCTGCCGCGCTGGCGCGGCGCCGCGCCGATCCAGCGCGCGATCCAGGCCGGCGACGCCGAGACCGGCGTGTGCCTGATGCGGATGGAGGCCGGCCTGGACACCGGTCCGGTGCTGCTCGAGCAGGCCACCCCGATCGGGCCGGAGGAGACCGGCGGCCAGTTGCACGACCGCCTGGCGGAGATGGGCGCGCAGGTGCTGGCCGACGGCCTGGGCCTGCTGCGTGCCGGCCTGCTGCCGGTGCCGTGGCCACAGCCGGACGATGGCGTCACCTACGCGCACAAACTGGACAAGGCCGAGGCGCGGCTGGACTGGCAGCGGCCGGCGGCCGAGCTGGCGCGCACCGTGCGAGCGTTCAACCCCTGGCCGGTGGCCGAGGCCACGGTCGCCGGCGAGCGCCTGCGCATCCATGGCGCGATCGCGCTGGAGGCCGGGCACGGCGCCGAGCCCGGCACCCTGCTGGCCGCCGGGCGCGAGGGCATCGACATCGCCTGCGGCCAGGGCGTGCTGCGCCTGCGCGTGGTCCAGCGCGACGGCGGCCGCGCGATCACCGCGGCCGACTGGCTCAACGCGCGCCGCGACCTGGCACGGGCTGACTGACCGATGTCGCAGCCGCGTCCCCCCGCCGACCGGCCGATCCCGCCGCGGCCGCCCGGACCTGGGCGGCGCCCGCTGGCGCCCGGCGTGGAAGTGCGCGTGCTGGCCGCGCAGGTGCTCGATGCAGTGGTGCACCGCGGCCGGTCGCTGAAGTCGGAGCTGGCCGCGGCGCTGCCGCGCCTGCCCGACCCGCGCGACCGCGCGCTGCTGGAGGCGATCGCGTTCGCCGCGCTGCGCGGGCGCTACCGTTACGAACCGGCGCTGCGCGGCTGGATGCAGAAGCCGCCGGGCGCGCATGAAGGCCCATTGCTGGCGCTGCTGCTGGCCGGCTGTGCCCAGCTCGACGCGCTGCAGCTGCCGGCGCACGCGGCGCTGGACGCCACCGTCGAGGCGGCGCGCGCGCTGGGCCGGCCGCACCAGGCCGGGCTGGTCAACGCGCTGCTGCGCCGCGCCCAGCGCGAAGGTTTTCCACCGGCCGACCCGGCCGGCGCGTGGCCGTCCTGGCTGCGCGAGCGGATCGCGGCGGCCTGGCCGGCGCAGGCGCCGGCGGTGTTCGCCGCCAGCGCCCAGCCCGGGCCGCTGTGGCTGCGGGTCAACCGCGGCCGGATAGCGCGCGAGGACTACCGCGCACGGTTGGAGCAGGCCGGGCTCGCCGCGGAGACGGATCCGCGCTTGGCCGATGCGCTGCGCCTGGATGCGCCGGTGCCGGTGGCGGCGCTGCCGGGTTTCGACGAGGGCCTGGTCGCGGTGCAGGACGGTTCGGCGCAGCAGGCCGCCGATGCGCTGGCGCCGGAACCGGGCGCACGCGTGCTCGACGCCTGCGCCGCCCCCGGCGGCAAGGCCGCGCACCTGCTCGAGCGCGACCCGGCGCTGGAACTGCTGGCCCTGGACGTGGATCCGCGGCGCCTGCCGCGGGTGGAAGACAACCTGCGGCGCTCGGGCGTGCTGGAACGCGCGCAGGTCCGCGCCGCCGACGCGACGATGCCGGCGCTGTGGTGGGACGGCTTCACCTTCGACGCGATCCTGCTCGACGCGCCGTGCTCGGCCACCGGGGTGGTGCGGCGGCAGCCGGATATCCTGCTGCACCGGCGCGAGGACGACCTCGCCGCCCTGGTCCAGGCCCAGGCACGGCTGCTCGACGCGACCTGGGCGCTGCTGCGCCCCGGCGGCACGCTGCTGTACGCGACCTGCTCGATCCTGCCGGAGGAGAACGCGGAGCAGGTCGATGCGTTCCTGGCGCGCACGCCCGACGCGCGCGCCGTCGCGCTGCCAGAGGAGTTCGGCCATGCCGCCGGCGCCGGCCGCCAGCGCCTGCCCGGCGAGGACGGGATGGACGGATTCTTCTACGCGCGTCTACGAAAGGCCGACTGAGCGCCCGCTATCATCGGCGCCCTATGCCGACTCTAGACGCGCGCACCCGCGAGACCTGGCTGTTCTGGATCGTGGCGCTGCTCGTGCTGGGCGCGGGGCTGGGCCTGCGCGACCCGTGGCCGGCCGACGAGCCGCGCTTCGCCCTGGTCGCCAAGCAGATGGTGGAGAGCGGCAACTGGCTGTTCCCGCACCGCGGCAGCGAACTGTATTCCGACAAGCCGCCGATGCTGATGTGGCTGCAGGCCGCGTTCCATACGGTCTTCGGCAACTGGCGCGTGGCGTTCCTGCTGCCCTCGCTGCTGGCCGCGCTGGGCACGTTGTGGTGCGTGCAGGACCTGGGCCGGCGGCTGTGGACGCGGCGGGTCGGGCTGTATGCGGCCTGGGCGCTGCTGTTCGCGTTCCAGTTCACCTGGCAGGCGAAGAAGGCGCAGATCGACCCGTTGGTCACCTTCTTCATCACCCTGGCCAACTACGGCCTGCTGCGCCACCTGTTGCTCGGCCCGGACTGGCGCTGGTGGACGCTGGGCTGGTTCGCCGCCGGGCTGGGCACGATCACCAAGGGCGTGGGCGCGATCGCGCTGCTGATGCTGCTGCCGGCGGTGCTGGCTTCCTGGCGCGGCTGGCCGCGGGTGCGGGTGCACGTGCGCGATCCGCGCTTCTGGCTGGGGCCGCTGGCGTTCCTGGCCGCGGTGTCGGCGTGGCTGCTGCCGGTGGTGGCGGTGGCCCTGTCCAAGGACCTGCCCGAATACCGCGCCTACCTCGACGACATCCTGTTCCGGCAGACCGCCAAGCGTTATTCGCAGTCCTGGGACCACCACCAGCCGCCCTGGTATCACCTCGGGGTGATGCTGACGATGTGGATCCCGCCGGCGCTGGCGCTGCCGTGGGCGCTGCCGGCCTGGTGGCGGCGGCTGCGGCGCCGTGACGCGCGTTACCTGCTGCCACTGGCATGGTGGGCGCTGGTGGTGGTGTTCTTCTCGATCCCCGCCGGCAAGCGCGACGTGTACGTGATGCCGGCGCTGCCGATGATGTGCCTGGCGCTGGCGCCGCTGCTGCCGGGGCTGTTGCGCCGTCGCTGGGCGAGGGCGCTGCTGCTGGCGCTGGCGGCGGCGCTGGCGCTGCTGTTCCTGGCAGGTGGGCTGGTGCTGCTGGGCGGGAGCGGGTCGCTGGCGCTGCGGCTGGAGTTGCAGCGCGGGCTGGATCCGGCCGGGATCCGCGCCGGCGGCTGGATGCTGCTGGCGATCGGCACCTGGGGGCTGGGCTGCGTGCTGGCGTTCCGCCGCCGCACGGCGGCGGCGCTGTTCGGCACCCTGGCCGGGCTGTGGGTGGCCTTCGGCCTGGTCGGCCACCAGGTCCTCAACGACGCCAGTTCCGCGCGCGGGGTCATGACCGATGCCGGGCGCCGGATCGGGCCGGAGGCGGAACTGGGCCTGGTGGCCTGGAAGGAGCAGAACCTGCTGATGGCCGACCGCGCGGTGGCGGAATTCGGCTTCCAGGTGCCGTGGGACGAGCAACTGCGGCGCGCGGTGGCCTGGCAGGCGCAGGTGCCCGGGCGCTGGCTGCTGGTGCGGGAGCAGGCGCTGGAGGCCTGCATCGACCGGCAGCGGATCGAACTGGCCGGCATTTCCAACCGCCGCCGTTGGTGGCTGGTACCGCCCGGCGCAGTGGCCGGGGAGTGCGTGGCCACGGGCGAGGAACGGGCACGGGCCGAGGCCGTCCAGGAACACGATACCGACTAGGACGCTGCGCCGGCTCAGCGCGTGTTCCGGGAACGGGCCGGAACATGCGCCGCAGCCGGTGCGGGGGTGTGGATGGAAGACGTGCGATCCGACAATACGGGCGACTGGCGGCTGCGCTGGGCGCAGGCCTGCGCGGCGCTGGGCCTGTGGTGCCTGCCGGCGCTGACCCTGTCCATCCCCAAGGGACTGCTGCCCTTCGGCCTGCTGCTGTTGGCCTCGACCCTGCTGGTGCCGTTGCGCGTGGCCCGCGCCACCCGCCAGATCGGCTGGCCGTGGCTGCTGGTGGCGCTGGCCGGGATCGTGCCGTTGCTGGTGGCGCTGGTCTCGATCCGCCTGACCGGGTCCAGTGAGGGCATCGACGGCCGCGACCGCTGGCTGGTGCTGCCGTGGGCAATGGCCTGGGCCTGGGCCCTGGACCCGCCGCGGACGATGCTCTGGCGCGGCGCGCTGGCGGGACTGCTGGCCGCCGCCGCGTTGGCCCTGACCCAGGTGCTGGCCGGCGCGGTCCGCGCTGGCGGCTGGCTCAACGAGATCGTCTTCGCCGACGTAGTGCTGGTGCTGATGGTGCTGGCGGTGTTCTGCCGCCCGCCGCGCAGCTGGCACTGGTCGGTGATCGGACTGGCGCTGGGCGTGCTGGCGATCCTGCTCAGCGGCACCCGTGGCGCCTGGCCGGGGCTGCTGCTGATGCTGCTGGTGCTGGTGCTGGGCAGCGGCTGGCGCAGCCGGCGCAGCCGCGGCCTGGTGCTCGGCGCGATGGTGGCCGCCGGCATCGTGCTGCTGGCCTCGGTGCCGGCGCTGCACCAGCAGATGCGGCTGGCCGAACTGCGCCAGGACCTCGCGCGGCTGGACCGCGGCGACCACAACTCCTCCGCCGGCGCGCGCCTGGAGCGGCTGCGGGTGGCCGCCGGCGCGTTCGCCGACGCGCCCTGGACCGGGGTCGGATTCGGCGAGTTCGACCGGGCAATGCAGCGGCTGCCGGCCTGCCGCGGTGACGCCGGCAATCAGCCCGAGCGCTGCCACCTCGATCACGCGCACAACGACCTGGCCGAGTGGGCCGCGACCATGGGCATACCGGGCGTGGCCGCGCTGGCGATGCTCTACGGCATCCCGCTGTGGTTGTTCCTGCACCTGCGCCGCGGCGCGGCCACCGGGCGGCTGCGCGGCGCGGCCTCCGCCGGGGCGATGGTGGTGGCGATGTTCATGCTCGCCGGCCTGACCCAGTCGATCTTCGCCCACCAGACCACCACCAGCGTCTATGCCGCCGTCTGCGGCGTGCTGCTGGGCCTGGCGCTGCGCGAGGCCCACTGGCGCGATCGCAGCCGCTGAGCCGCCCGGCAGAAAGGGTCTTCTCCCAACTCCGGCGAAGGCCGCCCGGATCCTGAGTCAGCAGCAGGCGTCGTCGCGAACCACTGGCGTCGGTTTCGGCGGGCTGCCGTCGCTATGGCCTAGGAGCAAGAGCGCTGGCTTCGGCCGGGCCGCCGTCCTGCCGGGGTATGGCTTACCCCTCGGTCGGGCATCCTGCCCTCAACTCGGGGCCGTGGCACCTCCCTGTGCCACTTGCGCCATACCCCGGCAGGACGACGTCCTCGGGTGGCGTGGCGGTCGTGGCTTCCATGACCTGGCGAGAAAACACCGCGACCTGATGGTTCCGGGCTTCCTGTAGGAGCCCAGCTTGCTGGCGACCCGGGCATCGGAAATCCCAGGGCGTCGCCCGTGCCGAGGGCGTCGTGTCGCCGGCTGAACCCGGCTCCTACAACCGCCACGGCGCGGCCGCTCTTCTGTAGGAGCTGACTTCAGTCGGCGACACAGGCGTCGGAACCATGAGGGCGTCGCCTGTGCCGGCGGCATCGCGTCGCGGTCAAACCCGGCTCCTACAGAACGGCGCGGGCGACGCAACGACGACTGTTGCTTCTGGACGCCGGAACGGAACCACGACCCCGACGTCCCCGAAGACGTGGCAGTGCGGGTATGTTGCGGCAGCGGCCATGGATGGCCGCGTCGGCGAGTCGGCACACGGATGTGCCGTCGAGCCGACCGCAACACACCCGCACTGCCGCGGCTCAGCCCGAAGCCCACCACCCCCGGCGCTCTTGCGGTTGCAGTTGCAGTTGCAGTTGCCTCATGACCCGTCCCCCCTCAAACGGGCCAAGAACCAAAAGAAAGCGCCGGCTCCACGTGGGAGCCGGCGCCCGGGGGAGCCGGCGTGGCCGCCGGCCGGGGGAGGGAGGGGGGGGCTACTTGGTGATGTCCACGTTCTTGGTCTCGTGCAGGAACAGCGTGCCGATCACCAGGGTCATCACGGCGATGCCGATCGGGTACCACAGGCCGAAGTACAGGTTGCCGGTGCCCGCGACCAGGGCGAAGGAGATTGCCGGCAGGAACCCGCCGAACCAGCCGTTGCCGATGTGGTACGGCAGCGACATGGAGGTGTAGCGGATCCGGGTCGGGAACAGCTCCACCAGGTAGGCGGCGATCGGGCCATAGACCATGGTCACGTACAGCACCAGGATCCACAGCAGCAGGATCGTCATCGGGATGTTGATGCGGGCGGTGTCGGCCTTGGCCGGATAGCCGGCGGTGGCGAACGCCTCCTTCAGCGCGGCGGCGAACTCGCCCTGCCGGGTCTTGAGCGCGTCGCCGGCCAGGCCTTCGGCCTCGAACGAGTCGATGGCGGTGTTGTTCCCGAACCGGATCTGCGCGAGCGAGCCGGCCGGCGCCTTTTCCACGCTGTAGGGCACGCCGGCGCGGGTCAGCGCGGCGGTGGCCACGTCGCAGGAGCTGGTGAACTTGCGGATGCCCACAGGATCGAACTGGAAGCTGCAGGTGGCCGGATCGGCCACGACCACCGCCGGCGAGTTGCGGCTGGCCTCCTCCACGCCCGGGTTGGCGAAGTGGGTGATGCCCTTGAAGATCGGGAAGTAGGTCAACGCCGCCAGCAGGCAGCCGGCCATGATGATCTTCTTGCGCCCGATCTTGTCCGACAGCCAGCCGAAGAACAGGAAGAACGGCGTGGCCAGCAGCAGCGAGGCGGCGATCAGCAGGTAGGACACGGTCGGGTCGACCTTGAGCATGCTCTGCAGGTAGAACAGCGCGTAGAACTGGCCGGCGTACCAGACCACGGCCTGGCCGGCGGTGGCGCCAAACAGCACCAGCAGCATCAGCTTCATGTTGCCGCCCTTGAGCGAGTCGCGGAACGGCTGCTTGGAACCCTTGCCCTCGGCCTTCATCTGCTGGAACAGCGGCGACTCGCTCAGCTGCAGGCGGATCCACACCGAGATGCCCAGCAGCACGATCGAGCCCAGGAACGGGATGCGCCAGCCCCAGGCCTCGAACGCCTCGTCGCCCAGGGTCAGGCGGCAGGTCAGGATCACCGCCAGCGACAGGAACAGGCCCAGCGTGGCGGTGGTCTGGATGAAGCTGGTGTACAGGCCGCGCCTGCCCGGTGGCGCATGCTCGGCCACGTAGGTGGCCGCGCCGCCGTACTCGCCGCCCATCGCCAGGCCCTGGGCCAGGCGCAGCACGATCAGGATCACCGGCGCGGCGAAGCCGATCGTCGCGTAGTTGGGCAGGATGCCGACCAGGAAGGTGGAGATGCCCATGATCAGGATCGTGACCAGGAACGTGTACTTGCGACCGATGCGGTCACCGAGGCTGCCGAAGAAGGCCGCACCGAACGGGCGCACGAAGAAGCCGGCGGCGAAGGCCAGCAGGGCGAAGATCATGCCCGTGGTCTCGTTGACGCCGCTGAAGAACTGCCTGGCGATGATCACCGCCAGCGAACCGTACAGGTAGAAGTCGTACCACTCGAAGACCGTGCCCAGGCTCGAGGCGAAGATGACCTTCTTGTGGCCCTGGGTCAGCTCGCCCTTGGGCGCGGGTTGCGTGATGGTGGTGGCGCTCATGTGGATCCTCTCCCTCAGAAGCTGTATTTGACGGTCGTGTGGAAGCGCCTCAGGTCGCCGGCGCGGTCATCTTCCAGCGAGCGCTGGCCCCAGCCGATCTCCGCGCCGATGTCCAGCTTCGGGAACGGGGAATAGATCAGGTTGGCGTGGTAGGACTGCGAGCGCTCGGTCACGCCCCAGCCGATCAGGGCCGCGTCGTTGTCGAAATGCGCCGCCGAATACATCAGGTTGCTGCGCAGCTTCGGGCTGAACACGTGCCGCCAGGCGACGAATCCGCCATAGCCGGTCAGCGCCTCGATGTCGCCGCCGACATTAGTCTGGACGACGTCGCTGCCCAGGCCGAAGGCCATGTAGCGGCCGATGCCGCTGCCGGCATTGGCCATGTAGCGGATGTCGTCGCTGGCGCCGAGGTTGAACCTGCCCGAGACGCTGACCGCACCGCCGGAGTCGGTGTGCTCGCCGGACTTGAACTGGCGCAGCATCGCCGCGACCGAGAAGTGGCCCCAGTCGCCCTTGATGTTGTAGCGCCCGGTCAGGTCCGGCAGGTTGTTGTCGCCGGTGGTGGTGCGCGCGCCGGCGGCCGCCGCATAAGGCGCGTAGGCCTGCACGGTGGTGTTGGGGTTCTCCAGCGCGAACGACCACGGCCCGCTGGTGTAGCGCACCTGCGCCTGGCGCACGAAGATGGTGCCGTCGGTGACGCCGACGAAGTCCACCGCGTCGGGCAGGGCGGCCACGTCCTGGAAGTTGGACCAGGTCTGGCCGGCCAGCCACTTGTTCCAGCTCACGTAGGCCTGGCGCAGGGTCACCGCGTAGGTGTTGGTGGCGACCTCGTTGCCGGCCAGCGCGTTGCTGCCGCCGCCGAAGAAGTCCATCTCCACGAGGGCCTTGAACTTGTCGCCCGAGTCGGTCACGTGGTCGGCGCTGAGCCAGAAGCGCGAGAACTGGGCGTGGAGGTCGGTGTAGGGGTCGCCGCCGTCAGCGCCCGCGCCGCCCACCGGGATGGTGCCGGGCACGTAGAACAGGCGGCCGGACGAGCCGTCGGCGATGCGCCCGTCGCTGGTGTCGGTGACCATCGCGTCGAGCTTGACGAAA
The DNA here is from genome assembly GCF_000972865.1 of Pseudoxanthomonas suwonensis. Classification (NCBI taxonomy): domain Bacteria; kingdom Pseudomonadati; phylum Pseudomonadota; class Gammaproteobacteria; order Lysobacterales; family Lysobacteraceae; genus Pseudoxanthomonas; species Pseudoxanthomonas suwonensis. The sequence continues at coordinate 1,575,909 of NZ_CP011144.1, read as the reverse complement.
CCGCCGTAGGAGAAGGTGGTGCCGGGGTTGGCCGCGGTCACGATGGTGGTCGCCTGGATTGGCTGCTTGCCGGCCGGCAGGGCAGGTGCTGGCGCCGCAGCCTGCGCCGACTGCACCAGGCCGACCTGCTCCTGGGTGGTGGCGATCTGCGACTGCTGTTGCTGCTGGGTCGTCAGCAGCAGCTGCACCTGGCGTTCCAGTTCCGCCACGCGCGCCTCGAGCGCCTGCTCGCGTGCGGTCTGCGCGAACGCCGCGCCCGGCGCCACCAGCGCGACCAGCAGCGCCGCGGCCAGCGGGCGGCGCACCAGTCTGGATGGATGCTTGCTCATTTGCCCCTCTCTCCCTCGTGAGTGGTGACGGTCGTTGCGTACGGCGATCGGCCGCGCTGCGCCCGCGGTCGTTGCCCGCAGACTGCGCATGGCGGGTACGGAGCGCCTATTCGCCATTGGTCGAAGCCGGGCCCGGCGGCGGTGGCGAAGCCCGCCGTTGCGTGGTCGTTTCCGCGTCCGGCCACGCCGGGTTCGACCAAGGTCTTAGCCCGGCTGTTGCAATGCGTCACGATCCTTGGGTCACACTGTCGGTCCGGCCAGTGCGCGACGCGCAGCGGCCAGCAGGCATCTTGAGGAGGGAGTAGCGATGTCCGACCTGTACCCCGTCAAGCCGGAATTCGCCGCGCGCGCGCGCATCGGCAAGGACGACTACCAGCGCCTGTACCGCGAGTCGGTCGAGGACCCGGACGGCTTCTGGCGCAGGGCCGCCGGGCGCCTGGACTGGTTCCGCGAGCCCACCCGGGTCAAGGATGTCAGCTACGCGCTGGACGATTTCCGCATCCGCTGGTTCGCCGACGGCGAGATCAACGCCAGCGTCAACTGCCTGGACCGGCAGCTGGCCACGCGCGGCGAAAAGACCGCGCTGCTGTTCGAGCCGGACGACCCGGACCAGCCGGCGCAGAAGGTCAGCTACCGCGAGTTGTACGAGCGCGTGTGCCGGCTCGGCAACGCGCTGCGCAACCTGGGCGTGGTCAAGGGCGACCGGGTCACCATCTACCTGCCGATGATCCCCGACGCGGTGGTGGCGATGCTGGCCTGCGCGCGCATCGGCGCGATCCACTCGGTGGTGTTCGGCGGCTTCGCGCCGAACTCGATCGCCGACCGCGTGTCCGACTGCGGCAGCAAGCTGGTGATCACCGCCGACGAGGGCCTGCGCGGGTCCAAGAAGATCCCGCTCAAGGCCAATGTCGATGCGGCGCTGAAGCTGCCCGGCACCAACACGGTGGAAACGGTGCTGGTGGTGCGCCACACCGGCGGCGCGGTGGCCATGCAGGCCCCGCGCGACCGCTGGTTCCACGACGTGGTCGACGGCCAGCCGGCCGAATGCGAGCCGGAGCGGATGAACGCCGAGGATCCGCTGTTCATCCTCTACACCTCCGGTTCCACCGGCAAGCCCAAGGGCGTGCTGCATACCACCGGCGGCTACCTGCTGTACGCGTCCTACACCCACGAGGCGGTGTTCGACCTGCGCGAGGACGACGTCTACTGGTGCACCGCCGACGTGGGCTGGGTCACCGGCCACAGCTACATCGTCTACGGGCCGCTGGCCAACGGCGCCACCTCGCTGGTGTTCGAGGGCGTGCCCAACTACCCCAGCGTGTCGCGCTTCTGGGAGGTGATCGACAAGCACCAGGTCACCATCTTCTACACCGCCCCGACCGCGATCCGCGCGCTGATGCGCGAGGGCGAGGAGCCGGTGCGCAAGGCCTCGCGCAGCAGCCTGCGCCTGCTCGGCAGCGTCGGCGAGCCGATCAACCCGGAGGCCTGGCGCTGGTACTACGACGTGGTCGGTGACGGCCGCAGTCCGATCGTGGACACCTGGTGGCAGACCGAAACCGGCGGCATCCTCATCTCGCCGCTGCCGGGCGCCACCGACCTCAAGCCCGGCTCGGCCACGCTGCCGTTCTTCGGCGTGCGGCCGGCGCTGGTCGACGCCGGCGGCGAGCTGCTGGAGGGTGCCGCCGAGGGCAACCTGGTGCTGCTCGATTCCTGGCCGGGGCAGATGCGCACGGTCTACGGCGACCACCAGCGCTTCATCGACACCTACTTCCGCGCCTACCCGGGCACCTACTTCACCGGCGACGGCTGCCGCCGCGACGCCGATGGCTACTACTGGATCACCGGCCGCGTCGACGACGTGATCAACGTCTCCGGCCACCGCATCGGCACCGCCGAGGTGGAGAGCGCGCTGGTGGCGCACCCGAAGGTGGCCGAGGCGGCGGTGGTCGGTTTCCCGCACGACATCAAGGGCCAGGGCATCTACGCCTACGTCACCCTCAAGGCCGGCGAAGCTTCGAGCGACGAGCTGCTCAAGGAACTGGTGGCCTGGGTGCGCAAGGAGATCGGCCCCATTGCGACTCCCGACCATCTGCAGTGGGCGCCGGGCCTGCCCAAGACCCGCTCGGGCAAGATCATGCGCCGGATCCTGCGCAAGATCGCCGAGAACGCGCCGGACCAGCTGGGCGACACCTCCACGCTGGCCGATCCGTCGGTGGTGGAGTCGCTGGTCAACGAGCGCAAGGTCAGGTAAGAGCAGGAGCACATGTCCACCATCCTGATCGCCGACGACCATCCGCTGTTCCGCGAGGCTTTGCGCGGCGCGGTGCAGCGGATCCTGCCCGGCGCGAGCCTGCACGAGGCCGACAGCGTCGACGCGCTGTACGGCCTGGTCGAGGCGCATCCGGACGCCGACCTGTTGCTGATGGACCTGAACATGCCCGGCGCGCACGGCTTCAGCGCGCTGGTGCACCTGCGCGCGTTGCATCCGCAGTTGCCAGTGGTGGTGGTGTCGGCGCGCGAGGAACCCAGCGTGATGCGTCGCGCGCTGGACCATGGCGCCCTGGGCTTCATTCCCAAGTCGGCCGATTCGGACACGATCGGCACCGCGGTCGGACAGGTACTCGACGGCGAACGCTGGGCGCCGGCGGCCGCCGCCGCCGCGCCGGCGATGGACCGCGACGAGCAGGCCGTGGCCCAGCGCCTGCGCGAACTGACCCCGCAGCAGTTCCGCGTATTGCAGATGCTCGGCGAGGGCCGGCTCAACAAGCAGATCGCCTGGGATCTGGGCGTGTCCGAGGCGACCATCAAGGCGCACGTGACCGCCGTGCTGCGCAAGCTGGGCGTCAACAACCGCACCCAGGCCGTGCTGATGGCCGGGCGCCTGGCGGTGGATCCGGACGGGGTCGTGCCGCCGCCGGAAGAAGCCGACTGAGCATGCCGCGCGCATCACGCGTGCCATTCACCTGAAAGCGGTTACGGCATAAACCGGCGCGGAACGGCGTGTTCACGCGCCTGTGGCATGGCGGGTGATGCACTGCACAATAACCGACCCGCGACCGGTGCCGCTGCCAGGGGGCACGGCGGTCGCGACCCCGGAGAGCGCGTGCGTGGTCCCAGCTTCCGATCCTTCCCCAAGTACCAGCCGGGTGCGGCGATGACCGCACCGGTCGCGGCCGCCGCGCCTGCCGCCACGGGGCCGTCCTGGCTTCCGGCGGCGGAGTCGCCGCTGCCGATGCCGGGCCAGTCGCTGCGCGAGGGCCGGCTGGCGCCTGCGCGCCCGGCTACTTCGCCGTCCGGCATCGGCGGGCGCCGCCTGCTGGTGGTGGGCGGCACCGCCGCGCTGACCGCGCTGGCCACGATGGGCATGCTGCAGGTGCTGCGCGTCGGCGGCCTGAGCGTGCTCGACGGGGTGCTGCTGGTGCTGTTCGTGGCGCTGTTCGCCTGGATCGCCCTGTCCGCGGTCAGCGCCGCCGCCGGCTTCGTGCTGACCCTTGTTGCCGGCCGCGGCAACGCGCTGGGCATCGACCGCGACGGCCCGCTGCCGGTGCTGCGCTCGCGCACCGCGCTGCTGATGCCGACCTACCACGAGGACCCGGCGCGGATCCTGGCCGGCCTGCAGGCGGTGTACGAGTCGGTGGCCGCCACCGGCCAGCTCGAGGCCTTCGACTTCTTCGTGCTCAGCGACAGTCGCCGCGAGGAGGTGGCCGCGGCCGAGGTCGAGCAGTTCCGCGCGCTGCTGCAACGCACCGGCGGCCACGGCCGCCTGTTCTACCGGCGCCGCGGCGACAACAACGGGCGCAAGGCCGGCAACATCGCCGACTGGGTGCAGCGTTACGGCGGCGCCTACCCGCAGATGCTGATCCTGGACGCCGACAGCGTGATGAGCGGCGCCACCCTGGTGCGGCTGGCCGCGGCGGTGGAGCACAACCCGGGCGTGGGCCTGGTGCAGACCCTGCCGCGGGTGGTCAACGGCCAGACCCTGTTCGCGCGCATGCAGCAGTTCGGCGGCCACGTGTACGGTCCGGTGATCGCGCGCGGTGTGACCTGGTGGCATGGCAGCGAGGGCAACTACTGGGGCCACAACGCGATGCTGCGCACCCGTGCCTTCGCCGCCCACGCCGGCCTTCCGGAACTGCCCGGGCGCAAGCCGTTCGGCGGCCACGTGCTCAGCCACGACTTCGTCGAGGCGGCGCTGATGCGCCGCGGCGGCTGGGCCATCCACCTGGTCCCGGACCTGGACGGCAGCTACGAGGAAGGCCCGCCCTCGCTGACCGACCTGCTGGTGCGCGACCGTCGCTGGTGCCAGGGCAACCTGCAGCACGGCAAGGTGGTCGGCAGCGCGGGACTGCACTGGGTCAGCCGCACGCACATGCTGGTCGGCATCGGCCACTATTTCACCGCACCGATGTGGGCGATGCTGATGCTGGTCGGCCTGGCGATCCCGCTGTACCGCGCCGACTTGGTCTGGGACGGCTTCCAGCTGCCCGGCTTCTCGCCGCTGCGCTACTGGGCCGCGCGCGACGCCGAGCGGGTGGCCTGGCTGTTCGCCGCGACCATGGGCGTGCTGTTCGCGCCGAAGGTGTTCGGCTACGTGGCCACCCTGGTCGACGCGGACGCGCGGCGCGGTGCCGGCGGCGCCGGGCGCGCCCTGGCCGGCGTGCTGATCGAGAGCCTGCTGGCTGCGCTGATGGCGCCGATCGTGATGTACCGGCAGTCGCGCGGCGTGGCCGAGGTGCTGGCCGGCCGCGACTCGGGCTGGGAAGCGCAGCGCCGCGACGATGGCAGCGTGCCGTTCTCCAGCCTGGTGCGCAGCTATGCGGGCCTGAGCCTGTTCGGCGCGTTCATGGGCGCGCTGGCCTGGGCGGTGTCGCCGGGCCTGGCGCTGTGGATGTCGCCGGTGATGGCGGGCATGGTGCTGGCGATCCCGACCGTGTGGCTGACCTCGGCGCGTACGCCGGGCCGCTGGCTGCGCCGGCGCCGGATCCTGTGCATCCCCGAGGAACTGGAGCCGCTGCCGGTGCTGCGCCGGGCCGCGGAGCTGCGCGCGGAGGCCGCACGGCCGCAGGCATAATGCCGGCTGTTCCCGGGGAAGGAAGAAGCCAGACCATGCTGCTGGAATGCGTCGAGCAGGAGACCGGCCCGGCGCCGGCGTGGACGGTGCTGTGGCTGCACGGCCTGGGCGCCGACGGCAATGACTTCGCCCCGATCGTGCCCGAACTGGTGCGCCGGCACTGGCCGGCGCTGCGCTTCGTGTTTCCGCATGCGCCGGTGCGCCCGGTGACGATCAACGGCGGCATGCGCATGCGCGCCTGGTACGACATCGTCGGCATGGACTTCGCCACCCGCGCCGAGGCCGAGGGCGTCGAGGAATCGGTGCGGCAGGTCGAGGCGCTGCTCGCGCGCGAGGCCGAGCGCGGCACCCCGCCGTCGCGCATCCTGCTGGCGGGCTTCTCGCAGGGCGGGGCGATCGCGCTGGCTGCGGGCCTGCGCCGGCGCGAGCCGCTGGCCGGCCTGGTCGCGCTGTCGACCTACCTGCCCGGCGGTGCGGCGGTGGCCGCGCAGCGCCATCCCAACGCCGTCGCCCAGCCGGTGTTCTTCGCCCATGGCGACAGCGACCCGGTGATCCCGGTGCAGTACGGCCAGGCCAGCGCGCAGATGCTCGAACGCGTGGGCTTCGAGGTCGAATGGCACCGCTACCCGATGGCGCACCAGGTCTGCGCGCAGGAGATCGCCGACCTGGGCGACTGGCTGGACCGGCGGCTGGCGGCCTGACCGGTGCGCGACCCGCGCCGCCAAGCGCCCTGGCTGCCGGACCTGTGCCGGCTGCCGCGGCTGGCGGCGCTGCTGGGCCTGGCCGAGCTGGTGGTGGTGGTGCTGGTGCTGGCGCCCGACGACGCGCGCACCTGGACGCTGGCGCGCTTCCTGTCCGCCAGCGGCCTGGCGCTGTGGCTGGCGCTGGCGGTAGCGGTGCTGCTGTGCAAGCTGCGCGCGCCGATCTCGCGGCTGCCGCAGCGGGTCGGCGCGGCGGCGGCGGTGGCGCTGGCGGCGTTGGTCGCCTTCGTCGGCGCCGGGGTGATCCACGCGCTTTACAGCGCCCTGGGTGCCGAGCCGCTGGGCGTGGACTTCGGGCGCTTTGCCGGCGGCAGCGCGGCGGTGGCCGCGCTGATCGTGGCGCTGGCGCTGCGCCACTTCTACGTCAGCGACCGCTGGGCCGTGCAGATCGAGGCCAACGCCCGTGCCGAGGCCGACGCACTGCAGGCGCGGATCCGGCCCCACTTCCTGTTCAACAGCATGAACCTGATCGCAAGCCTGCTGCGCCGCGACCCGGCGGTGGCCGAGCGCGCGGTGCTGGACCTGTCGGACCTGTTCCGCGCCGCACTGGGCGCCGGCGAGGGCGAATCGACCCTGGCCGCCGAGTGCGAGCTGGCCGCGCAATACCTGTCGATCGAGCAGCTGCGCCTGGGCGAGCGCCTGCGGGTGGAGTGGGACAAGCGCGAACCGCTGCCGTGGGAGTTGCCGTTGCCGCGCCTGGTGCTGCAGCCGCTGGTGGAGAACGCGGTGCTGCATGGCATCTCGCGCCTGCCGGAGGGCGGCACCGTGTCGATCGCGCTGTGGAGCGACGCGGCCGGCCTGCACGTGCGCGTGCGCAACCCGGCGCCGGCGCCGCAGGACCCGTCGCTGGCGTCGTTGCACCGCGGCGCCGGCCACGCCCAGCGCAGCATCGCCCACCGCCTGGCCTGGCGCTTCGGTCCGCAGGCGCGGGTGACGGCCGGCTGGGCCGACGGCTACTATGCCTGCGAGGTCATGCTGCCACTTGCCTGATGCCTAATGCCTAGCCTGAAGCTGGTGATCGCCGACGACGAGCCGCTGGCGCGCGAGCGCCTGCGGATGCTGCTCGCCGACGAGGCCGCGGTGGAGGTGGTGGCCGAGGCCGGCGACGGCCAGCAGGTGCTCGACGCCTGCGCCGCGCACCAGCCGCACGTGGTGCTGCTGGACATCGCCATGCCCGGCATCGACGGCCTGGAGACCGCGCGCCTGCTGGCCGAGGCCAGCCCGTCGACCGCGGTGGTGTTCTGCACCGCCTACGACGCGCACGCGCTGTCCGCGTTCGAGGCCGCCGCGCTCGACTACCTGGTCAAGCCGGTGCGCCCGGAACGGCTGGCCGCCGCGCTGGAACGCGTGCGCACCTTCCTGGCCGGGCGGCCGGCGACCGGCAACGGCAAGCGCACCCACCTGTGCGCGCGCCTGCGCGGCAGCTTGCGGCTGATCCCGCTGGAGGAGGTGCGCTACCTGCAGGCCGAGGAGAAGTACGTGGTCGTGCACCACGCCCGCGGCGAGGACCTGATCGAGGAATCGCTCAAGTCGCTGGAGGACGAGTTCGCCGACCGCTTCGTCCGCATCCACCGCAACTGCCTGGTCGCGCGCCAGGAACTGGTCGAGCTGCGCCGCGGCGCCGACGGCCACGTCCAGGCGGTGCTGCGCAGCGGCGGCGCGCCGCTGGAGGTCAGCCGCCGCTGCGTGCCGCAGCTGCGGCAGACGCTGCGGCACCTGTAGGTTCTTGACGGGTTCGATACGGTCGGCGGCACCGGCACGGCAGAACAGCAACAGCGACAGCGTTTGGGCTCATCGGCTTCGGAGGGAGCCGTGGCAGGCCGGGTGTGTTGCGGTGGCTCGCGGCACGTCCCTGTGCCGAACTCGCCACGCGGCCATCCATGGCCGCTGCCGCAACACACCCGGCCTGCCACGCCTTCGGGAGCTTCCAGGTCGTGGCTCCGTTCGCCTTGGGGACGCCAGACCCCCAGGGCACGGCGGACCCCTTCCGAAGCCGACGCTTCTGCCCCACCGATCCCGGATAATGCGCGCATGGACAGCCTGCGCATCGCCACCCGCAAGAGCCCGCTCGCCCTGTGGCAGAGCGAACACGTCGCCGCGCGCCTGCGCGCGGCCCATCCCGGGCTGGAGGTGGTGCTGGTGCCGATGAGCACCCGCGGCGACGAGCAGCTGGACCGTTCGCTGGCGGCGATCGGCGGCAAGGGCCTCTTCTTGAAGGAACTTGAACTGGCCATGCAGCGCGGCGAGGCCGATTGCGCGGTGCATTCGCTCAAGGACGTACCGATGGAGCTGGAGCCGGGCTTCGAACTGCCGGCGGTGCTCGAGCGCGCCGATCCGGCCGATGCCTTCGTCAGCAACGCCTTCAACGGCATCGCCTCGTTGCCGCAGGGCGCGGTGGTCGGCACCTCCTCGCTGCGCCGGCAGGCGCAGCTGCGCGCGCGGCGGCCGGACCTGCAGCTGCGCGACCTGCGCGGCAACGTCAACACGCGCCTGGCCAAGCTCGACGCCGGCGAGTACGACGCCATAGTCCTGGCGTGCGCCGGGCTGCAGCGGCTGGGACTGGACGCGCGCATCCGTGCCCGGCTGGCGCCGCCGGAATGGCTGCCGGCGCCGGCGCAGGCGGTGGTCGCGGTGGAGACGCGAGCCGGCGACGCGCGCATCCGGGCGCTGGTTTCGGTGCTGGAACACGCGCCCACGCGCATCCGGATCGAGGCCGAGCGCGCGCTCAACCTCGCCCTGCACGGCAGCTGCCACGTGCCGGTGGCCGCCTACGCGGAACTGGACGGCGCGCGCCTGCGGCTGCGCGCCTGGGTCGGCTCGGCCAGCGACGGCAGCGGCGTGCAGGCGCAGGGCGAGGGCGATGCCGGCCAGCCGCAGGCGCTGGGCCGGGCGGTGGCCGGCGACCTGCTCGCGCGCGGCGCGGCGCGCTTCCTGGACTGATCGGGACGCCGATCGGGCATCGCGCAGCGCCGTCCTTCGGCCCCGCCATGCAGTCCTGCATGCTGGCGACGCGGGCGCGTCGACCACGAGGGCGCCGCCCGTGCCGACGGCGTCGTGTCGCCGGCTGAACTCGGCTCCTACAACCGCTGCGGCGCGGCCGCTCTTCTGTAGGAGCCGAGTTCAGTCGGCGACACGGGCGTCGGAATCACGAGGACGTCGCCTGGGCCGATGGCGTCGTGTCGCCGGCTGAACTCGGCTCCTACAACCGCTGCGGCGCGGCCGCTCTTCTGTAGGAGCTGACTTCAGTCGGCGACACGGGCGTCGGAATCACGAGGGCGTCGCCTGTGCCGACGGCGTCGTGTCGCCGGCTGAACCCGGCTCCTACAGCAGCCGCAGCGCGGCCGCTCTTCTGTAGGAGCTGACTTCAGTCGGCGACACGGGCGTCGGAATCACGAGGGCGTCGCCTGGGCCGATGGCGTCGTGTCGCCGGCTGAACCCGGCTCCTACAACCGCCGCGGCGCGGTGCTCTTCTGTAGGAGCTGACTTCAGTCGGCGACACGGGCGTCGATACCACGAGGACGTCGCCCGTGCCGACAGCGTCAGGTCGCGGGCAAGCCCGGCTCCTACGAAAAGCGCGAAGCACGAGTTGGTCGGTCGGGCGCGCGCGCATCGCGGTCCGCCGACATCGCCGTGCTCGCCGCGGCTCAGCGCGACTCCAGGCGCTCCACCAGCGTGCCGGCCAGCACCGACAGCGCCACCAGGGGCCACAGCGCGCGCGCCCAGTCCGGCTGCAGGTACAGCAGCGCGGCCAGCAACAGCGGCAGCGCCGCCAGCAGCAACAGCGCCAGCCAGCGTCCGCGCCGCTGCGCCCACGGCCGCAGGCCGCCCTGTCCTTGCCACGCAGCCGCCAGCAGCCCGGCCGTCACCGCCACCAGCAGCACCAGCGACGGCACCGGGCCGGCGGCCAGGATCGGCCCCGGCCAGCGCAGCGCGATCAGCGCGAACAGCAGTGTCGCGCCACCCAGCAGCGCCAGCGCCAGCCGGGCCGGAAGCCGCATGCCGGCCTGTCCGGTTTCGAGCAGCACCAGCGCGGCGATCGTGGCCAGCGCGCCACTGCAGGCGAGCACCGCCAGCAGCGCCTGCGCGGTCGGATCCGGTTGCGTACGCAGCTGCAACAGCGCCAGGGCGATGCCGCTGGCGAGCACCACGATCCATGCCACCGCGCCACGCAGCCACCAGCGGCCGGGTACCGCGGGACGTGGCCACAGCAGGCCCAGTCCGGCCGCGGCCAGCAGCACGCCCAGGCCCAGGCCCCAGAGCTGCAGATCGACCAGATAGCGCGTCGTGCCGGTGCCGCGGGCCAGCAACGCGCCGCTGAGCGCCAGCCACAGCACCAGCCCGCAACCGGCGCCGGCCAGCGCCGACAGGCCGGCGCGCAGGACCGTCGGCGCCGGCGGTGCCGCCTCCGCAATGGCCGGACCACGTCCACCGCCAAGACTGGATTCCATGCGTTTCCCCCAATGGGCGGCCGGGCCGCCGTGCGTCGCCAAATTCGTCCCCTGCCCGCCGGATTCTGCCATCGCCGCCGGCGCCGGTCCGGGGCGCCGGTCGGCAATCCGGCCACGCCGGTCGCGCGGCCGGCCACCACCGCACGCCACATCACGCCATAATCCGGGGCATGGACCGCTACGAACGCATCAACGCGCTGCACCGCATCCTCAAGGCCGCGCGCTACCCGGTCACGGTGCCGCGGCTGCAGGAAGAGCTGGGTTGCTCGCGCGCCACCGTCTACCGCGACCTGGCGTTCCTGCGCGACGCGCTGATGGCCCCGGTCGAGGGCGACGGCGAGGCCGGCTTCCGCTACGCCGCCGCCGAGAGCGATCGCTTCGAGCTGCCCGGGCTGTGGCTCAGTTCCGAGGAACTGTACGCGCTGCTGGCCTCGCAGCAGTTGCTGCGCCGCACCGGCGGCGGCGTGCTGTCGACCGTACTGGCGCCGTTGCAGCAGCGGATCGAGGGGTTGCTCGCCGCCCAGGCCGGGGTCAGCCAGTGGCCGGTCGAGCGGGTGCGGGTGATCGCGCACCGCGGCCGCCGGCTGGACGAGGCCAGCTTCCGCACCGTCGCCTCGGCGGTGCTCGAGCGCCGCCGGCTGGCGTTCGAATACCGCGCCCGCTCCACCAACGAGACCACCCGCCGCCAGGTCTCGCCGCAACGGATCACCCACTACCGCGACAACTGGTATCTCGACGCCTGGGACCACGAGCGCGAGGCGCTGCGCAGCTTCGCCGTGGACCGGATCAGCCAGGCGCGGCAACTGGAGGAAACCGCGCGCGACCTGGAGGAAGAGGTGCTGGACCAGCACCTGGCTTCCAGCTACGGCATCTTCTCCGGCGAGCCCAAGGGCTGGGCGACGATCGTGTTCAGCGCCAAGGTCGCGCGCTGGGTTGCCGACGAGCACTGGCATTCCAAGCAGCAGGGACGGTTCCTGGCCGACGGCCGCTATGAGCTGAAGCTGCCCTACAGCGTGTCGCGCGAGCTGCTGATGGACGTGCTGCACTACGGTGCCGACGCCGAGATCCTCGAGCCGGCGATGCTGCGCGAGCAGGCCAAGTCACTGCTGTCGCTGGCGCTGTCGCAATACGACCGCTGAGGCGCTGCTGCTTCCGGCAATGGCGCCTGCCGGGCGGCGGCGGCCTTCGGCGGGCGCCGGAAGGTTTCATTCCCGCCCGGCGACAGTGGCTCCTGCCCGGGCTGAGCCGGCGCCTTGCCGTTTGTAGGAGCTGACTTCAGTCGGCGACACGGGCGTCGGAACCATGAGTACGTCGCCTGTGCCCAAAGCGTCGTGTCGCCGACTGAAGTCAGCTCCTACAAACGGCAAACGGCAAACGGCAAACGGCAAACGGCAAACGGCAAACGGCAAACGGCAAACGGCAAACGGCAAACGGCAAACGGCAAACGGCAAACGGCAAACGGCAAACGGCAAACGGCAAACGGCGGAAGGTGAAGGGCCGTCCTGGTTCCTGCATCGATCGAGTCCATGACCCGCATCCGGGGCGGTCGTCCGCCTCCGGGGCCAAGGCCTGCACTTCGCACTCCAGTTGCCACGTCGCAGCCCCTGAGATGCCCCCCGCGCACCCTGCGGCTCCCAACCGAAGGAGCCGCCGCCATGCCGACCTGGTCGCCCACGCCCGCCGTCTTCGCCCTCCACCTGGCCGGGACCCGGCCCGATCCGCGGCTCGAGGCGCTGCTGCGGCGCTGGCTGGCTCTCGGCCTGCTGGCGGTGGCCCTGGTTCCGGCGCTGCGCGGTTCCAGTCCGTGGCTGGGCTGGTGGCCGCTGTGGCTGGTGGCCATGCCGGCCGTGGCCTGGTGGGCCCTGCATCGCTTCCCGCTGCGGCTGCCGGGGCGCCTGGCCGCGGTCGGATCCCGCCGCCGGCGCCGGGGTGGCCAGGCGCGGCGGCGGCCCGTGCAGTCAGCGTCCGCCGATCGGCGGGCGGCCTGAGCATCGGTGGCAGAACCCGCCGCCAAGGGCGGCCAGCCGGCAGTCGCCCCAACAGCCCGGCGGCGGCCCGGCAGCGGGCTGGCCTGACCATCGGCACGGGGGATTGAAGTCCGGCCTGTGCTAGCGTCCGCGGTCCATTCGACCGGATCCCGGAGTCGCTTGATGTCCCGTTTTGCCCAGGCCTGCCTTGTCGCCGGCCTCATCGCCGCCGGTGCGGCCCATGCCCAGGAGCCCGCCGTGGCCGACGACCCCTACCAGTGGCTGGAGGACGTGACCGGCGACAAGGCGCTGGACTGGGTCCGCGCCCAGAACGCGAAGACCGATGCCGCGCTGGCGTCCACCCCGGCCTTCAAGGCCATGGAGGCGGGTATCCGCGAGGTGCTGGACTCCGACGCCAAGATCCCCGGCGTGCAGAAGATCGGCGACTGGTACTACAACTTCTGGAAGGACAGGAACCACGAGCGCGGCATCTGGCGCCGGACCACGCTGGAGGAATACCGCAAGCCGAACCCGGCCTGGGAAACCATCATCGACCTGGACGCGCTGAACAAGGCCGAGGGCGAGAACTGGGTCTGGCATGGCGCCGACTGCCTGCGCCCGGACTACACCCGCTGCCTGGTCGCGCTGTCGCGCGGCGGCGCCGACGCCAATGTCACCCGCGAGTTCGACCTGGCGGGCAAGTCCTGGGTCGAGGGCGGCTTCTTCCGTCCCGAGGCCAAGGGCGGGCTGCAGTGGATCGACCGGGACACGGTCTACGTCTACACCGACTTCGGTCCCGGCACGATGACCGAGTCCGGCTACCCGCGGGTGGCCAAGCGCTGGAAGCGCGGCACCCCGCTGGAATCGGCCAAGGTGGTGTACGAGGGCAAGCCCGACGACATGTACATCGCCGCCTACCACGACGATACGCCCGGCTTCGCGCGCGATTTCGTCAGCCGCACGCTGGCCTTCTACAACGACGAGCTGTACCTGATCGGCGCCGGCGACAAGCTGGCCAAGGTCGACGCGCCCAACTCGGCCAACAAGGGCGTCAAGCGCGAGTGGCTGACCCTGGAGCTGCGCGAGCCATGGACCGTGGGCGGCAGGACCTACGCGGCCGGCTCGCTGCTGGCGGCGAAGTTCGACGACTTCATGGCCGGCAAGCGCGAGTTCGACGTGCTGTTCGAGCCGACCGACAGCACCTCGCTGGCCAGCTTCGCCTGGACCAGGAACCACCTGGTGCTGAACGTGCTGGACGACGTCAAGAACCGGCTCAGCGTGCTGACCCCGACCGCGCAGGGCTGGAAGCGCAGCGAATTCACCGGCGCGCCGACGTTCGGCACGCTGGGCGTGTCGGCGGTGGACAACGACGAGTCCGACGCGGTGTGGCTGACCGCCACCGACTACCTGACTCCGACCACGCTGTCGCTGGCGCAGATCGGCCAGCAGCCCGAGCAGCTGAAGGCGATGCCGTCGTTCTTCGACGGCTCCGACGACGTGATCGAGCAGCACTTCGCCACCAGCAAGGACGGCACCCGCGTGCCGTACTTCCTAGTGCGGCCGAAGGGCCTGAAGTTCGACGGCGCCAACCCGACCCTGCTGTACGGCTATGGCGGCTTCGAGATCGCGCTGACTCCGGGTTACTCCGGCGGCCTGGGCCGCTCGTGGATCGACCGCGGCGGTGTCTATGCGGTGGCCAACATCCGCGGCGGTGGCGAGTATGGCCCGCGCTGGCACCAGGCCGCGCTGAAGGGCAACCGGCACAAGGCCTACGAGGACTTCGCCGCGGTCGCCCAGGACCTGATCGCGCGCGGCATCACCTCGCCGCAGCACCTGGGCGTGCAGGGCGGCAGCAACGGCGGCCTGCTCACCGGCAACATGCTCACCCAGTACCCGGAGCTGCTCGGTGCGGTGGTGGTGCAGGTGCCGCTGCTGGACATGAAGCGCTACAACAAGCTGCTGGCCGGCGCCTCGTGGATGGCCGAGTACGGCAATCCGGATACCGCCGACTGGGAGTTCATCCAGGGCTTCTCGCCGTACCACCTGTTCGATCCGGCCAGGGACTACCCGCCGGTGATCTTCACCACCTCCACCCGCGACGACCGCGTCCACCCGGGCCACGCGCGCAAGATGGCGGCGAAGATGATCGAGGCCGGCAAGGACGTGACCTACTACGAGAACATCGAAGGCGGCCACGGCGGCGCGGCCAACAACGCCCAGGCCGCGCACATGTCGGCGCTGGCCTACAGCTTCCTGTGGGAGCGCTTGAGCAAGAAGTGAGTCCCGGACCCCTGCCCCGCGAAAGCGGGGCAGGGCATTTCCGGCCCCTACCGGCATTGCATCCCGCCATCCAGGCCCCATCCATGAAACCGATCCCCCTCCTGTTCGCAGGTTCCCTGCTGATGACCACCCTGTCCGCCTGCAATTCCGGCCATGACGCCCCGGCCAACGCCCAGCACCGCGCCGAGCCCCGTGCCGTCGCCGCCGCGGCCACGCCGCCCGATGCCGAACTGCGTCCGCACGCGGTCACCGCGCCGCACGGCGCCGAACGCGACGACGGGTACTACTGGCTGCGCGACGACAAGCGCGAGAACCCGGACGTGCTGGCCTACCTCCAGGCCGAGAACGCCTACGCCGACTCGGTGCTGGCCCCGCTCAAGGGCGTCCAGGACAGGCTGTACGACGAGATCGTCGGGCGCATCAAGCAGGACGACAGCAGCGTGCCGTACCGCGAGCGCGGCTGGTGGTACTACTCGCGCTTCGAGTCGGGCAAGGACTATCCCATCCATGCGCGCCGCCAGGACGGCGACGGCGTTGACGCGCTGTCGATCCAGCAGGCCAACGACGCCGGCGATTTCGCCGGGGAGCAGGTGCTGCTCGACGTCAACCGGCTGGCCGAGGGCAAGGACTACTACCAGGTCGGCGCCTGGGAGGTGAGCCAGGACAACCGCCTGCTCGCCTACGCTGAGGACCTCAACGGCCGCCGCCAGTACACCGTCCGCTTCATTGACCTGGAAACCGGCCAGACGCTGCCCGACGCGGTCGCGGGCGTGTCGCCGAACCTGGTCTGGGCCGACGACAACAAGACCCTGTTCTACGTCGAGAACGACCCGGACACGCTGCTGACCAAGCGCGTGAAGAAGCATGTGCTGGGCACCCCCGCCGGCGCCGACGCGCAGGTCTACGAGGAGCAGGACGACAGCTTCTACATGGGCGTGGGCCGTACCCGCGACGACCGCTTCATCTGCATCGTCGTGGACAGCACCGTGTCCAACGAAATGCGCTGCGCGCCGGCGGCCGACCCGCGCGAGTTCACCGTGCTGGCCCCGCGCGAGCGCGACGTGGAATACGACGCCGACCACCTCGGCGACCGCTGGGTGATCCGCACCAATGCCGATGGCGCCACCAACTTCAAGCTGGTCACCGCGCCGACCGGCTCGACCTCGCGCGCGGACTGGCAGGACCTGGTCGCGCACGACGAAGCGGTATTCATCGAGGACTTCGCCCTGTTCGACGGCTTCCTGGCGGTGTCCGAGCGCTCCGACGCGCTCGAGCGGATCCGCCTGCGCAAGTTCGACGACAGCGGGGCCGACGGCAGCGAGGAATACGTGAAGGCCGACGAGCCGGCGTACTCGATGGGCCTGTCGGCCAACCCGGAAAGCGACAGCGACTGGCTGCGCTACGGCTACACCTCGCTGACCACGCCGGCCACCACCTACGAGCTCAACGTCAAGACCGGCGAGCGCCGCCAGCTCAAGCAGCAGCCGGTGCCGGGCTACGACCCGTCGCAGTACGTCACCGAGCGCGTCTGGGCACCGGCGCGCGACGGCAGCACCCGGATCCCGGTGACCCTGGTCTACCGCAAGGGCTTCCAGAAGGACGGCACCGCGCCGCTGCTGCAGTACGGGTATGGCAGCTACGGCATGTCGATGGACCCGGGCTTCAGCGCGACCAGCGTCAGCCTGCTCGACCGCGGCGTGGTCTACGCCATCGCCCACATCCGCGGCGGCCAGGAAATGGGCCGCAAGTGGTACGAGGACGGCAAGCTGCTCAACAAGGTCAACACCTTCACCGACTTCATCGACGTCACCGATTTCCTGGTGAAGGAAGGCTATGCGGCGCCGGACCGGGTGGCGGCCTACGGCGGCAGCGCCGGCGGCCTGCTGGTGGGCGCGGTGGCGAACATGGCGCCGGAGAAGTACGACGTGATCCTGTCACAGGTGCCGTTCGTCGACGTGGCCACGACCATGCTCGACCCGAGCATCCCGCTGACCACCAACGAGTACGACGAGTGGGGCAACCCGGAGCAGAAGGAGTTCTACGACTACATCGTCCGCTACTCGCCGTACGACAACCTCGAGGCCAAGGCCTACCCGGCGATGTTCGTCGGCACCGGCCTGTGGGATTCGCAGGTGCAGTACTGGGAGCCGGCCAAGTACATCGCGCGCCTGCGCGACCTCAACACCGGCGAGCGTCCGGTGGTGTTCCGCACCAACATGGAGGCCGGTCACGGCGGCAAGTCGGGACGTTTCCGCCGCTTCCGCGAACAGGCCGAGATGTACGCCTTCATGCTCGACCAGCTGGGCGTGGCCGACACACCCTGATGCCGGCGTCGCCCGTGCCGCCGGCACGGGCGATGGCCCCGTGATTCCAACGCCCGTGTCGTGGTAGGAGCCGATTCATCGGCGACCCGACGCTGTCGACACAACCGACCAAGGCAAGACCCGAGCGTTTCGCCTGCGTCGCGCGCGGCGGCGCGTTCCTCACCCCTGGCAGGCATGTCGCCTCATGGCGTGGTTCCGCGCCCGTGTCGCCAGCAAGCCGGGCTGCTGCGGAAGAACCAAGCCCGGGCGCCTATGATGTGCGCCGATGAACGAGCGCCGACGCTTCCGCTGGGCATGGTGGCTGCTGGCCTACGCCAGCCTGGGCGTGGGCATCGTCGGCATCTTCGTGCCGGGGCTGCCGACCACGGTATTCGTGATCATCGCGGCCTGGGCCGCGGCGCGTGGATCCAAGCGCCTGGAACAGCGGCTGCTGGCGCACCCGACCTTCGGCCCGATGATCCTGGCCTGGCGCGAGCACCGTGCGGTGCCGCGGCGGGCGAAATGGGCGGCGACCTGGACCATGCTGGCCTGCGCGGTGCTGTTGCTGCTGGTGATGGTCGCAGTGCCTTCGCACCGGGCCTGGATGGTGTTCCTGCCGATCGGCTGCATGACCGTGGTCGGCACCTGGTTGTGGCTGCGCCCCGAACCACCCCCGGCCGGCCCGGACTCGCCTTTGTAGGAGCCGGGTTTGCCCGCGACGTGACGCCGTCGGCACAGGCGACGGCCTCATGATCCCGACGCCCGTGTCGCCGACTGAAGTCAGCTCCTACAGGAGAGTGGCCGCGCCGGTGCTGTTGTAGGAGCCGGGTTCAGCCGGCGACCCGACGCCGTCGGCCCAGGCGACGCCCCCGCGTTTCCGACGCCCGTGTCGCCAGCAAGCTGTGCTCCTACAAAGGCGGGCGCCGCATACGGCGCCTTGCCATCGCCTCGCTATACTTCGGGCGCATGAACACCAAGACAGTTCTCTCCGCCGCTGCCGTCGCGCTGGCGCTGGCCGCCTGCGGCAACAAGGGTCCGCTGGTGATGCCGCAGGAGCCGGTACCCGCCGAGCAGGAGGTGCCGGTGCCGCCCCCGGCCGCCGAGCCGGCCACGGATCCCGCCCTGCAGGACCCGACCGACGCGGACGCGGCGGACGATCCGGGCGCCGACGCGGATGGCTGAGCCATTGCGCTTCAGCAAGATGCACGGCGCCGGCAACGACTTCGTCGTCATCGACCTGCGCGACGGTGCACCGCCACCCGATGCCGCGCTGGCGGCGCGGCTGGCCGACCGCCACACCGGCGTGGGCTGCGACCAGATCCTGACCATCGAGCCGCCGCGCAGTCCCGGCGCGGTGGCCGCCTACGGCATCTGGAACGCCGACGGCAGCGCCTCGGGCCAGTGCGGCAACGGCGCGCGCTGCGTGGCGGCATGGCTGGTGCGCGACGGCACCGCCGCCGGCCCACGCTTCACCGTGGACAGCCCGGTGGCGGCGCACGAGGTGGAGAACCTGGGCGGCGACCGCTACGCCATCGCCATGGGCGTGCCGCGCTTCGCTCCGGCCGACGTGCCGCTGGCCGGCTTCGCCGCGGAGCAGGCCGAATACGCGCTGGACCTGAACGGCACCCGCGTGGCGTTCGGCGCGGTCTCGATGGGCAACCCGCACGTGGTGATCGAAGTCGCCGACGCGGTCGCCGCCGATGTGGCCCGGCTCGGACCGGAGCTGCAGCGTTCAGCCGCCTTCCCGCAGTCCTGCAACGTCGGCTTCGCCCAGGTGCTGGCGCCGGACCGCATCCGCCTGCGCGTGTACGAGCGCGGCGTCGGCGAGACCCTGGCCTGCGGCAGCGGCGCCTGCGCGGCGGTGGCTTCGCTGGTGCGGCGCGGGCGCCTGGCGCGCGAGGCCACCGTGTCGCTGCCCGGCGGCGACCTGCACATCCGCTGGCCGGCCGATGATGCGCAGGTCATCATGGCCGGACCGGCGGCGTTCGTATTCGAAGGGGAATGGCAGGCATGAGCGAGACACAGGACAAGCTGGGCGCGCACGAGGTCGCGGCGTGGCTGCGCCGGCACCCGGGCTTCCTCAAGCAGTTCCCGGACCTGGCCCTGAGCCTGGTGGTGCCGCGCGACGACGGCCGCACCGCCTCGCTGGCCAGCTACCAGCTGGAAGTGCTGCGCGACAAGAACCGCGAGTTATCGCGGCGGCTGGCCGAACTGTCGGCCAACGCCCAGGACAACGAGCGGCTGGCGGTGCGCACCCACCAGTTGACCCTGTCGCTGATGCGCCAGGACAACTACGCCGACACCCTGCGCGCGATGGCCGCCTCGCTGGCCGAGGACTTCAACGGCGACCTGGTGCGGATCGTCTCGTTCCGCCCGGTGGCCGGGATGGAGGACGCCGAGTGGCTGCAGGTGCGCGGCGAAGGCGAGCCGGAGCTGGCCCCGTTCCGCGACGCGCTGCGCGACGGCGAGCCGCTGTGCGGGCGCCTGCAGGCGGAGAAGAACGCGATCCTGTACGGCCTGCGCCAGGAGGACGTGCAGTCCAGCGCGCTGTTGGCGCTGACTGGCGTGGGCCTGGTCGCGGTCGGCAGCCACGACCCCAACCGCTTCTACCCGGGCATGGGCACGCTGTTCCTGCGGATGATGGGCGAGTCCCTGGTGGTGGCGCTGGAGCGGTTCGGCGACTGACCGCGCGGCGGCGATCCTTGCGGTCGCCGGGGAGCCGCATCCGCATGGCTCGGCCTGCATACCGTCTGCAGGAGCCCAGCTTGCTGGCGACACGGGCGTCGGGACCATGAGGGCGTCGCTTGTGCCGACGGCGTCGGGTCGCCGGCTGAACCCGGCTCCTACAACAGCTGCGGCGCGACCGCTCTCTGTAGGAGCCGACTTCAGTCGGCGACACGGGCGTCGGGATCACGAGGGCGTCGCCCGTGCCGGCGTCGTCGCGTCGCGGGCATACAGAAGGACGAGCGGTGCAAGGCAGGCACGTTCGCGCCCACCGCGGTTTGCGCGCATCATGCGCGCATGCGCGGCGGCTCCCTTCCCGGATGAACGGCATCGACGATTTCCTCGATCACCTGCGCGTGGAACGGGCAATGTCGGCGCATACGCTCGATGCCTACCGCCGCGACCTCGACGCGCTGGCCGGCTGGGCGCAGGCACACGGCGCCGGTGAACCGGCGGGTCTGGACAGTGCCCACCTGCGCGAGTTCGTCGCCACCGAACACCGCCGCGGGCTGTCGCCCAAGAGCCTGCAGCGGCGCCTGTCGGCCTGCCGCAGCTACTACGCCTGGCTGCTGAAGAACGGCGCGATCCCCGCCAGTCCCGCCGCCGGCCTGCGCGCGCCCAAGGCGCCGCGCCGGCTGCCGCAGGTGCTGGACGTGGACGAAGCGGTGCGCCTGGTCGAGGTGCCGACCGACGCGCCGCTGGGCCTGCGCGACCGCGCGCTGCTGGAACTGTTCTATTCCTCCGGCCTGCGCCTGAGCGAGCTGTGCGCGCTGCGCTGGAGCGACCTGCAACTGGATGTCGGCCTGGTCACGGTGCTGGGCAAGGGCGCCAAGCAGCGCAGCGTGCCGGTCGGCTCGCATGCGCGGCGCGCGCTGGAGGAATGGCGCGCCTCCACCGGCGCCGGGGCCGACGCCTTCGTCTTTCCCGGCCGTGGCGCCGGGCCGATCAGCCAGCGCGCGGTGCAGATCCGCATCCGCCAGCTGGCCGCACGCCAGGGCCTGTTCAAGCACGTGCACCCGCACATGCTGCGGCACAGCTTCGCCAGCCACGTGCTGGAATCCTCCGGCGACCTGCGCGGCGTGCAGGAACTGCTCGGCCACGCCGACATCGCCACCACCCAGATCTACACCCACCTCGACTTCCAGCACCTGGCCAAGGTCTACGACGCGGCGCATCCGCGCGCCAAGCGGAAGAAGGCGGGCGCGTAACGGGCATCGCGACCGCTCGTCGGGCGCGATGCGAAACGGGAAACAGAAAAAGGAAACCAGGACGGGAGCGTCGCCCCTCAGGCCCCGTCGTCCCGGCGTAGGCCGGGACCCAGCGCCTTTGCTTCTGCACCCACGCGGACAAGTCACTGGATCCCGGCCTACGCCGGGACGACGGGGATGGGGAGGTATGACCGGCCGATGCCATGCCCTGCCGGGCTTGATCGCCCGCCGGACCGCCCCCAAGTCACCGGGACAGCTTCCCGGAGGCCGCATGGACCCCAGCCAGAACCCCCACGTGTTCCACGCCACCACCATCATTTCCGTGCGCCGTGACGGCAAGGTCGCCGTGGCCGGCGACGGCCAGGTCACCCTCGGCCACACGGTGATGAAGGGCAATGCGCGCAAGGTGCGCCGCCTGGGCCGCGACGGCCAGGTGCTGGCGGGCTTCGCCGGCGCGGCTGCCGACGCCTTTACCCTGTTCGAACTGTTCGAGGCCAAGCTCGAAAAGCACGGCCAGCTGCAGCGCGCCGCGGTGGAACTGGCCAAGGACTGGCGCACCGATCGCCGCTACGGAAAGCTCGAGGCGCTGCTGGCGGTGGCCGACCAGGACACTTCGCTGATCATCAGCGGCACCGGCGACGTGATCGAGCCGGAGGACGGGCTCATCGCCATCGGCTCCGGCGGCAGCTACGCGCTGTCGGCCGCGCGCGCGCTGCTGGCGCACACCGCGCTGGACGCGAAGTCCATCGCGGTCGAAGCGCTGAACATCGCCGGCGACATCTGCATCTACACCAACCGCAACGTGGTGGTCGAGGAACTGTAGGAGCGGCGCGAGCCGCGATCTCCGTTTCCGCCCCCGTTCCGTCTGTCGCGGCCCACGCCGCTCCCTACAGAAACGAATCCCATGCCCGACACCAACACCACCATGACCCCGCGCGAGATCGTGCAGGAACTGGACCGCCACATCATCGGCCAGCAGTCGGCCAAGCGCGCGGTGGCTATCGCCCTGCGCAACCGCTGGCGGCGCATGCAGCTCGAGCCGGAGCTGCGCAACGAGGTCATGCCCAAGAACATCCTGATGATCGGCCCCACCGGCGTGGGCAAGACCGAGATCGCGCGGCGGCTGGCGACGCTGGCCAACGCCCCGTTCGTCAAGGTCGAGGCCACCCGTTTCACCGAGGTCGGCTACGTCGGCAAGGACGTGGAGCAGATCGTGCGCGACCTGGCCGACACCGCGGTGAAGATGTACCGCGAGCAGGCCAAGACCCGGGTGCGCCTGCAGGCCGAGGAGCGCGCCGAGGACCGCATCCTCGATGCGCTGTTGCCGCGGCGTGCGCCGGCGATGGGTTTCGATCCGGAGGCGCGTGCCGAAGTGCAGGTCTCCGGCCCCGAGGACTCCACCCGCGCCAAGTTCCGCAGGATGCTGCGTGCCGGCGAACTGGACGAGCGCGAAATCGAGCTGGAGCTGGCGGCCAATGCCGGCGTGGACATCATGACCCCGCCGGGCATGGAGGAGATGGGCCAGCAGCTGCGGCAGATGTTCGCCAACCTCGGCGGCGGCAAGTCGCAGAAGCGCACGGTGACGATCAAGGCCGCGCGCCCGCACCTGATCGAGGAAGAGGCGGGCAGGCTGGTCAACGAGGACGAGATCCGCGCCCAGGCGGTCGAGGCCTGCGAGCAGCACGGCATCGTCTTCATCGACGAGATCGACAAGGTCGCCAAGCGCGGCGAGAACGTCGGCGGCGGCGATGTCAGCCGCGAGGGCGTGCAGCGCGACCTGCTGCCGCTGGTCGAGGGCTCCAACGTCTCCACCAAGTACGGCACGGTCAAGACCGACCACATCCTGTTCATTGCCAGCGGCGCGTTCCACCTGGCCAAGCCGTCCGACCTGATCCCGGAACTGCAGGGCCGCTTCCCGATCCGGGTCGAGCTGTCGGCGCTGAGCAAGGACGATTTCGTCCGCATCCTCACCGAGCCCAGGGCCGCGCTGACCCGCCAGTACGTGGAACTGATGGCCACCGAAGGGGTGAAGCTGGCGTTCACCGCCGACGCCGTCGACCGCCTCGCCGAGATCGCCGCGCAGGTCAACGAGCGCCAGGAGAACATCGGCGCGCGCCGCCTGCACACCGTGCTCGAGCGCCTGCTCGACACGCTCAGCTACGAGGCACCCGACCGCGACGGCCAGGCGGTCACTGTCGACCGTGGCTACGTCGATGCGCACCTGGGCGAACTGGTGCAGGACCCGGACCTGAGCCGCTACATCCTCTGACCCGCGTCGCCGCGGGACGGCGCGGCGGCGCTCAATGGCCGCCGCAGTCGTCGTCCTCGCCGATGTCCTCGTGCCACACCTCCGGATGGGCGGCGATCCAGTTGCCCAGCATGGCGATGCATTCCGGGTCGGCCAGGTCGACCACGTCCACACCATGCTCTCGCAGCCAGTCGTGGCCGCCGTGGAAATTGACCGATTCGCCCATCACTACGGTGCCGATGCCGAACTGGCGCACCAGGCCGCTGCAGTACCAGCACGGCGACAGGGTGGTGACCATGATCGTGTCGCGGTAGGAGCGCTGGCGGCCGGCCTTGCGGAAGGCGTCGGTCTCGCCGTGCACCGACGGGTCGCCTTCCTGGATGCGACGGTTGTGGCCGCTGCCGAGCAGGGTGCCGTCGCGGGCGAACAGCGCCGCGCCGATCGGGATGCCGCCCTCGGCCAGGCCCTGGCGGGCTTCGGCGACGGCGACGGCGAGCATGGCGCGGTAGTCGGGCGTGGTCATGGCGGCACAGGCGGAACGGGCCGCCAGTCTGCCGCGTCGAGCGGCCCGTTGCACCCGTGTGGTCGGCGTCCGGTGCCATAATCGGCGCATGAACGAATCCCCCTACGAGCGCGGCACCACCCATTTCGGCTTCAGGGACGTGCCGGCCGGCGAGAAGCAGAAGCTGGTCGGCGAGGTCTTCACTTCGGTCGCGGGCAAGTACGACCTGATGAACGACCTGATGAGCCTGGGCATCCATCGGGTGTGGAAGCGCTACTTCGTCGCCACCTGCCAGGCCAAGCCGGGTGACCGCGTGCTCGACCTGGCCGGCGGCACCGGCGACATCGCCGCGCTGCTCAAGCCGCGCGTGGGCGAGGCCGGCTCTATCGTTCTTGGCGACATCAACGCCGGCATGCTCTCGGTCGGCCGCGACCGGCTGACCGACCGCGGCCTGGTCGCCGGGCTGGAGTACGTGCAGTGCAACGCCGAGAAGCTGCCGTTCCCGGACGCCAGCTTCGACCTGGTGACCATGGCCTTCGGCCTGCGCAACGTCACCGACAAGGACGCGGCGCTGCGCGAGATCGCGCGGGTGCTGCGGGTGGGTGGGCAGGCGCGCGTGCTGGAGTTCTCGGAAGTGCGCGCGGACTGGTTCAAGCCGCTGTACGACTTCCATTCGTTCAAGGTGCTGCCGAAGCTGGGCCAGCTGTTCGCCGGCGACGCCGGCAGCTACCAGTACCTGGCCGAGAGCATCCGCCAGCATCCGCCGCAGGAGCAGTTGCAGGCGATGATGGAAGCGGCGGGGCTGTCGCGCTGCGGCTACGTCAACCTCAGCGGCGGCATCGTCGCGGTGCATACCGGCTACAGGGTCTGAAGTGCCGCGCGACGCGCGGTCGGTCCTGTCCTTGGAGCCCAGCTTGCTGGCGACACGGGCGTCGGGACCACGAGGGAGTCGCCTGGGCCGACGGCGTCGGGTCGCCGGCTGAACCCGGCTCCTGCAACAGCACCGGTGCGGCCGCTCTTCTGTAGGAGCTGACTTCAGTCGGCGACACGGGCGTCGGGACCATGAGGATGTCGCCTGTGTCGACGGCGTCGCGCAAGCCCGGCTCCTGCAGAAAGTGCGACGCGGGTCGGGCAGGGCGTCAACGGCCGGACAGGGCGTGCAAGGTAAACTGCCCGCTTCCCCGATCCAGGCTCCATGTCCGCATGCGCTTTCCCCTCCTGTTCTCCCTTGCCATGATCGCCGCCACCAGCGGCTGCTCCGGCGACAAGGCCGGTCCGGCCGACGCCCAGCCCGCCGCCAAGCCCGCCAGGGAAGCCCCCGCTTCCGCGCGCCGCCACGACGAAAGCTCCTACGCCGAGCCCGGCAAGGTCCGGATCACCGACCTGGCCCTGGACCTGAACCTGGACTTCGACCAGAAGCAGCTGGCCGGCACCGCCACCTACACCTTGGACTGGACCGATCCCAAGGCCACCGCGCTGGTGCTCGACACCCGCGAGCTGACCATCCGGCAGGTCGACGGCGAGGCCGACGGCGCCTGGGCACCGCTGCCGTTCACGCTGGCTGACGCCGATCCGGTGTTCGGCAGCAAGCTGACCATCGAGGCGCCGCAGCGCAACCCGCGCATCCGCGTCAGCTACCACACCGCGCCGACCGCCTCGGGCCTGCAGTGGCTGGAGCCGTCGATGACCGAGGGCAAGGAGTTGCCCTTCATGTTCAGCCAGTCGCAGGCGATCCACGCGCGCAGCTGGGTGCCGCTGCAGGACACCCCGAGCGTGCGCTTCACCTACAGCGCCAGGGTCAACACCCGGCCCGACGTGATGGTGCTGATGAGCGCCGACAACGACCCGGCCGCGGTGCGTGACGGCGAGTACGTGTTCTCGATGCCGCAGCCGATCCCGTCGTACCTGCTGGCGATCGCCGCCGGCGACCTGGTGTTCAAGCCGATCTCCGCGCGCAGCGGCGTGTGGGCCGAGCCGGCGATGGTCGAGCGCGCCACCGCCGAGTTCGCCGATACCGAGCAGATGATCGCCGCCACCGAGAAGCTGTATGGCCCGTACCGCTGGGAGCGTTACGACATGCTGGTGCTGCCGCCGTCGTTCCCGTTCGGCGGCATGGAGAACCCGCGCCTGAGCTTCATCACCCCGACCGTCATCGTCGGCGACAAGTCGCTGGTCTCGCTGATTGCCCATGAACTGGCGCACAGCTGGTCCGGCAACCTGGTGACCAACGCCACCTGGAAGGACATCTGGCTCAACGAAGGCTTCACCACCTACGTGCAGGGCCGCATCACCGAGGCGCTGTACGGCGAGGAGATGGCCGAGATGGAGCGCCAGATCGACCAGGCCGGGCTGAAGAAGGACCTGGCCGGCATGAGCCCGGCCGACCAGGCCTTGGCCCTGCCGCCGCTGGCCGAGCGTGACCCGGACGAGGCGCTGAGCGAGGTGGCCTACGTCAAGGGCGCCTGGTTCCTGCAGTTCCTGGAGCAGCGCTTCGGCCGCGAGGTGTTCGATCCGTTCCTGCGCGGCTGGTTCGACGACCACGCCTTCCAGAGCGCAGACACCGACCAGTTCGTCGCGTACCTGAAGCAGAACCTGCTGCCGAAGAATCCCAACGCGGTGCTCCCGGAAGAACTGGATGCCTGGCTCAACCAGCCGGGCATCCCGGCATTCGCCCCCCCGGCCAGGTCGCGCATGTTCTCCAACGTCGACACCGCGCGCATCGCCTGGCGCGGCAGCGCCCAGCTGCCCAACCCGCAGATCACCGTCGACTGGGGCACCCAGGCCTGGGTGCACTTCCTGGAAGGCATGGGCAACACGCTCAAGCCGGAACAGCTGGCCCAGCTCGACGCTGCCTACGGATTCAGCGGCACGCCGAATGGCGAGATCGCCATGCGCTGGTACCCGCTGGCGCTGCGCAGCGGCTACCTGGAGGCGCGCCCGGCAGCGGGCGAGTTCATCGAGCGCGTCGGCCGGCGCAAGCTGATCCTGCCGATCTACGAGGAACTGGCGAAGACGCCGGACGGCCTGGCCTTCGCCCGCGAGGCATTCGAGCGCGCCCGTCCGGGCTACCACCCGATCACCACCGCCTCGGTCGAGGCGGTGCTGGCCAGGGCCGGTGCTGTCTTGCCGGGCCGGGCCGCTGCTGAAACTCCGGAACAGTCCGGGCAACCGTAGCAACGCTTATTGCAATGCCGTCGTTCCCGCGCAGGCGGGAACCCGGTGACTTTAGCCAGCGAAGCTTGAAGTCACTGGATCCCCGCCTCCGCGGGGATGACGGGAATCGAACTGCATCGCGACCTTCCGTACAGGAGCACGGCCATGACCCCGACCACGTCCCGCTTGGCTCGTGCCATGCTGCTGGCGGCCGCCGCGCTCGCCGCCACCGCCTGCACCGACCGCGAGGCCCAGCGCCAGGCGCAGCTGGCGGCCGAGGCACAGGCGAAGGAGCAGGCCGCCGCGCAGCTGCAGCGTGAGTACGACGCGGCGGTGGCCGCCAACAACTGGGAACTGGCCCGCGTACACGGCGCCGCGCTGCTGGCGCAGTACCCCGGCACGCCGGCCGCGGCGGAGGTCGAGCCCGCGCTGGCCGAGGTCGCCGCCCGGGCCGAGGCCGCGCGCGAGCAGCGCCGGCTGGCCGCGCTTTGGAACTACGCGCGGGTGGCTGCCGGCAAGGGCGAGCAGCGTACGGCGGCGATCCTCAGCGCCGAGCCGGTCGATACCGGCGGCAGCGCGCCGGCCACGGTGCAGCTGGTGATCCGCGACCATCCCGAGTGGAAGCGCAGCGCCTACCTGGTGCTGCAGGGCGGGGACTTCAATTGCTACGGCGGCTGCAAGGTCCGGGTGACGTTCGACGACGCGGCGCCGAAGTCGATGTCCGCGTGGCGGCCGAAGACCGACGAGGCCATCGCCATGTTCATCGAAGACTACCGCGGCCTGTGGAGGCAGATGCGCCAGGCGCAGCGGTTGCAGGTCGAGTTCCCGGTGAAGGCCGGCGGCACCCGCACCGCCACGTTCGAGGTCGGTGGCCTGGACGGCAGCCAGATGCCGGGCTGGGATTGAGCCGCGCCGCGGCGAGCCGTCGTGAACATCGACTACCTGATCGTGGCCGCGGTCACCGTGCCGGCGCTCGCCCTGCACGTGGTGCTGTACCTGCTGGTCCGGCGCTGGATGGACCGCGACCTGGCGCTGTCGCTGGCCGGCGAGGATTCCGGCAAGCGGGCGTGGATGCTGGAGCGGCTGGCCCAGTCCAGGCGCGAGCGGGTACGGCGTCGGGACCTGCCGGCCTGGCTGGAACGGGAAGCGGCCGGCTATCGGGCCGATGCGGAAACGGCGGGCCGCACCGCTTCCCTGTCGCCGTCTTGATCGACACGGGCGTCGGAATCACGAGGGCGTCGCCTGTGCCGGCGTCGTCGTGTCGCCGGCTGAACCCGGCTCCTGCAACAGCCGCGGCGCGGCCGCTCTCTGTAGGAGCTGACTTCAGTCGGCGACACGGGCGTCGGAACCATGAGGGCGTCGCCTGTGCCGGCGGCGCCGCGTCGCCGGCTGAACCCGGCTCCTACAACAGCTGCGTCGTGGTCGCTCTCTGTAGGAGCTGACTTCAGTCGGCGACACGGGTGTCGGGACCATGAGGGCGTCGCCTGTGCCGACGGCGTCGCGTCGCCGGCTGAACCAGGCTCCTACAACAGCTGCGTCGTGGCCGCTCTCTGTAGGAGCTGACTTCAGTCGGCGACACGGGCGTCGGGACCATGAGGGCGTCGCCTGTGCCGGCGGCGTCGTGTCGCCGGCTGAACCCGGCTCCTACAACAGCTGCGTCGTGGTCGCTCTCTGTAGGAGCTGACTTCAGTCGGCGACGCGGGCGTCGGAACCATGAGGGCGTCGCCTGTGCCGACGGCGTCGTGTCGCCGGCTGAACCCGGCTCCTGCAACAGCCGCGGCGCGGCCGCTCTTCTGTAGGAGCTGACTTCAGTCGGCGACACGGGCGTCGGAACCATGAGGGCGTCGCCTGTGCCGGCGGCGCCGCGTCGCCGGCTGAACCCGGCTCCTACAACAGCTGCGTCGCGACCGCTCTCTGTAGGAGCCGACTTCAGTCGGCGACACGGGCGTCGGAACCATGAGGGCGTCGCCTGTGCCGGCGGCGCCGCGTCGCCGGCTGAACCCGGCTCCTACAACAGCTGCGTCGTGGTCGCTCTCTGTAGGAGCTGACTTCAGTCGGCGACACGGGCGTCGGAACCACGAGGGCGTCGCCTGTGCCGACGGCGCCCGGTCGCCGGCCGAACCCGGCTCCTGCAGCGAATGACCGGACTGCCGCCTGGACGGCCCGTCGAAATGCAGCGGACCGCGCCGGAGGCATTCACCAGCCCACCGCATGCTCGGCATACAGCCCCATGCGCTCCGACAGCGCGATGAAGCGCGGTTCCTGGCGCAGCGGGTTCCAGCCCGAGTCGACGCGCAGGAAGGTCAGTCCCAGGTCGCGTTCCCTGTAGGCCTGTTCCAGCAGGTCCAGCGCGCGTTCGTGCCGGCCCAGCGCCACCTCCACCGCCGCCAGGCGCGACGGCCGCACGTAGCTGGTGGCCGCGCGCTGCTCGAGTTCGCGCAGGATCGCCTCGGCACGGTCGCGCTGCCCGGCCTTCGCATGGGCGCTGGCCAGCGCGCTCAGCGCCACGGCATTGCGACCCGAGTGCTCGGTGGCGCGGGTCAGGCTGGCGATGGCGGCCTCGAAATCGCCGCGCTGCATTTCCATGCCGCCCAGGTGCAGCAACGCGATCCAGAAGTCCGGCGCCAGCTGCAAGGTGTGGTCGAGCTGGTGCCGGGCCTGGTCGGCGCGCCCGGCCGCGGCCATGAACTGGCCGTACAGGGCGTTGTTCAGCGGCGACATCGGATCGAGCCGCCGCGCCAGTTCCATCTGCTCCAGGGCGCGCTCGCCCTCGCCGAGGTTGCTGAGCAGGTGCGCATAGGCGCGCCGCGCGTCGACGGAGCTGGGGTTGAGCGCGATGGCGCGCTGCAGTGCCTGTTCGGCACCGGCCCAGTCCCAGTCGAACCAGAACCGCTTGAAGCCGATCTCGGCGTGCGCCTCGACCAGGTTTGGATCCAGCGCCAGCGCATGCTCGATCGCCGCCTCGGCGAGCGGGAAACTCTGCGCGGGCGGGTTCTCGCCGATGATGGCCAGCGTGCGCCAGGCGAAGGCCTGGCCGGCCCAGGCGCGCGCGCACAGCGGGTCGCGTTCCAGGATCTGGCGGAACATGGCGATCGCGCGGTGCAGGCGCTCGGGCGTCGGCGCGTGCAGCAGGTGGCGCGCGCCCAGGTACTGCCGGTAGAGCGCGGCGTCGCCGCCGTCGCAGGGACTGCGGTGCGCCAGCGACGGCGCGGGCAGCTTCAGCGCCAGTGCCTGCGAGACGGCGCCGGCAATGTCATCCTGCAGGCCGAATACCGCACCGGCGTCGGCGTCGAAGGTGTCGCTCCAGGCCACGGTGCCCTGCGGCATCGACAGCAGGCGCACGTTGACCCGGACCCGGTCCTGGCGGGCCTGGACGGTGCCGTCGACCACGTAGTCGGCCTGCAGCGCCTGCGCGACCCGCAGCGGATCGGGGTTCTGCATGGCCAGCCGCTGCGCCGATCCGAGCGCGTGCACGCGGATCGCGTCGGAGGCGGACAGCTGCGCGATCAGGGTCTCGGCCATGCCCTGTTCCAGCAGCTCGTCGCGCGCGCCGGGAGCCAGCGTGCGGAACGGCAGCACCGCCAGCGCGGGCATCGGCCGGGCGTCCGGCAGCGACTGCGCCGGCGGATGCGGCCACCACACCGCGGTGGCCAGCAGGGCCAGCACCGTGGCCAGCACGGCCAGCACCGGGATCCGGCGCGGGCGCCGCGGGGTCCCGGCGTCCGCCGCAGGCCCAGGCGCCGCGGGATCCGCTGCACCGGCCTGCGCCGTCCCGGCCGCCGGCGTGTCGACGTCCGCTGCACGGTCCGCCGGCGGAAGCGGACGTCCGTCCTCGAGGAGGCGATAGCCGACCCGGGGAATGTTCTCGAGCTGGAACGACCCGCCGCCCAGATCGGCGGCCAGGTGGCGGATCCGCGAGGTCACCCGGTGGATGGCGCCTTCGCCGACCACGCGGCCGTCCCAGCAGCGGGCGATCAGTTCATCGCGGGTGACGATCCGGCCGCGGGCCTCGGCCAGGGCGACCAGCACCTGCATCACCCGCGGTTCCAGGGTCTCGCTGCGGTCGCCGCACACCGCCTGCAGCAGCGGCGGATCGACCTGGACCGCGCCGAGGCGGAACGCGGGGACGCGGGCCAGCACGACCGGTTCGGCGGACGCGTCGGACGGCTTCGCCATCGATGGCTCCCCGGCTTCCGTGGTTTCCCTGGGCGGCAGACGGTATCACCGACGATGCGACGGTGCCATGCGGCCGGCGGGAGGCTGCGGCGTCGCCCGGCGCCGCCGATGCCCGACATGTCAGCCAACCATCAGTGATCCATCAGGTCGGGCGTGTTTCCGCGCCGCGCCCGCGCGCCAAGGATCGGCGTGGTGGATGCGCACGTTGCGCGTCCCGACCTGCCAAGGAGACGAAACGATGAACGCTTACCTGGAATCCGGTGTCCGCGCGATCGCGCTGGGCGGACTGGCGATGCTGGCGGCCGGTGCCGCGCAGGCGCAGGAGCGGACGGACGGCTGGTACGTGGAGGGCGCGCTGACCTGGTCGATGCCCAAGGATTCGGCCGGCACCGTGGCCAACGCCGCGTTCCCGGGTGTGCCGCCCACCACCCTGCACCTGGTCAACAGCGTCGACGACGGCTGGGGCGGGCTGCTGGCCTTCGGCTACCGGTCCGGGCGGTTCCGGGTGGAGGCCGAGGTCGGCACCACCCGCAACGACGGCGACAGCTACACGACGGTCTCGCCGGTCCAGGTCACCCGCCCGCAGGAAGGCCGGTTCGACGTCACCCGCTACATGGTCAACACCCACCTGGACCTGGCCGACAACCGCTGGAACCCGCACCTCGGTTTCGGCGCCGGCTGGGCCGACGTCACCCTCTACGCCTTCGGCCGCCCGGCCCCCGCGCCGCCGACCGTGCCGCCGATGAAGATGATCGACGGTGACGACACGGTGCTGGCCTACCAGCTCATCGCCGGCATCGCCTACGACTTCAACCCGAAGCTGGCGCTGACCGTGCGCTACCGCTGGTTCGAGGCCGCCGACGCCGAGACCGTGGACATGCGCGGCGAGCGGATCAGCCGGGAGACCTCCGGCCACAACCTCGACGTCGGCCTGCGCTACCGCTTCTGACGGCGCATAGCCAGTAGCGGTTGAACGCACCGATCCGGATAGATGGATCACAACACAACTGCAAGGAGATAGAAATGAATACCGATGTCCGCCTGGATGATGGTCCCGACAAGAGTTGGGTATCTATCGATGCCAGTGCACTGAAAGTAAACGGTGCCGATCTACATCTTGACTCCAAGCAGCGTCGTGGAGGCGCGAAAGGAAGCCATCGCAGGGCACTGGTGCATGCCAATGGTGATCGCTTGGTTGTGAACTTTAATGGGGATTACACGGGTGGAGTCAGCATTCGCAACGCCCGAATTAACCTCGCTACCCTTCAGCAAAGCCGGCAGCTGCCGAAAGACGGAACGATTGGCGATCTAATCGTCACTGATAGTCGTACTGTGATCGAGGGGAAGCATCTGGGTATGCAAGTCACGCTATGGCTTTGTATCGGTCCTTCATCGGCAGCGACCGTTTCAGGAAAGTCCGGATCATATTGGGTCCCCATCTCTCACGGAAAAGCAGTGGAAGGAACCATTTGATCCATTCGCCACCGGAATCACTCTTGGCGCCCTCACTCGGCAATGCCGGTTGACTTGGACTCTATGCTTACAGCAAGCAAGCGAAAGGAGTCTTCCAGTCGATTGCATAGTGCCAACAGATGCGAGAAGAAATCCATGACAGCACTATCCATCAGAAGCTTGGCCCCGTTGGTTGTAAGCCAGGGATTGCAAGGCCAAGCCAACGTCCATGGCGTTGACAGCGCACGCGCGCTGTTGGCTTCAGTCGTGGCTAGAGAGTGTCATCGCAAACACTATAACGAGTTCGGCCTGCTCGGGGCGGCAAGTGGCCCGATAGCCCCCACCGAATACGGATATTTCCTTACTACGGATCTCGGTGGGATCGAAGTGCGTGAATTTAAGGCCACGCCGAAGGTGGCGTTCAGAATTATCGTTCAGTTCGTTGGGCTTGAGATAGTTGAAACAAATGAAACATATGACGAGCCCTACATGGTTATGTCGGTGGTGACGCTGGCGCCAGAATTCGGTGATGACGAGAACGCCGACAAGCTCGTTGCTTCGCAGTTTATTAAGGTCCCTGGGGAGGATCACAAAAGAGGTTATGTCTTTGCAGACACAAGGACGGTATGGAAGAACGGGATGCTGATTGGTGGAACAGGGATCAAAGTCGCTATATTCGCGTATGAGGAGGACTCGGGGGATCCCGATAAGGTCGCGAAAGAAATAGAGGGATATCTGCGGGAGAAGGCAAAGCAAATAAGCCAGGCAATTGGAAATGCGCTTGATGCCGGCACGGAGTCGGCTGGAATTCTAGGGTCTCCCGAGTTCCAGCTCTTCATCGAGGTGCTTTCCTTCGGGATCGCTTCCCTAGTTGAGGATGATGCGGTTGGCTATAGTAGTTGCGAGATTAACGTCAGTGATCTTAAGAAGCTCGCAGCACTATCCCAGGAAGAGTTTGTCGCCAAGCTCAAGACCGGACCGAAGGGAATCAAGTACAACTACACTTTGGACGTAAAGGGGGATGGTGCTTATCGAATCTACTTTCGCGTCTCAGCTGCGGAGGTTCCGTATCAGGATCCGCCGATTCCTGTGACCCCGTGAACGGATTACGCGCCGACGAATACTCGGGAAAGCTAGCCTGATGTTTGCTGCGCGGGAGAAGTGCCCGTTTGGCTCATGAGCCCGTGAGGGGGTATATGCTCTTGCTTCTAGCGCAGGATCCATTGCTTTACCGTAAGCTTCTGGTCGCTACAGCGAATACCCGAACTGCTGCTTGAACTGCTCGTTGAACCCGTCGAAGTCGAAGCGCTGGTTCTGGGTGCCCGGGTGTTCCACCTTCAGGGCACCCATCAGGTTGCCCATGCGGCCGATGGTCAGCCAGTCGTAGCCGCGCTGGATGCCGAAGATCAGGCCGGCGCGGAAGGCGTCGCCGCAGCCGGTCGGGTCGGTGACCCGGCGCTCGTGCGCCGGCGGGATGTCGTAGGTCTTTTCCGGGGTGTGCACCAGCGCGCCCTTCGGGCCCTGGGTGGCGATGTAGGCCTTCACCCGCGACACGATTTCCTTCTCGGTCCAGCCGGTGCGCTCCTGCAGCAGGTTGGACTCGTAGTCGTTGACCGTGACGTAGTCGGCCAGCTCGATGAAGTCGCGCAGCTCCTGGCCGTTGAACAGCGGCATCGCCTGGCCGGGGTCGAAGATGAACGGGATCCCGGCCTCGGCGAACTCCTTCGCGTTCTGCAGCATGCCCTCGCGCCCGTCCGGGCTGACGATGCCGAAGCCGACGCCGGCCACGTCCTTCACGTGGTTCTCGTAGCTGCGCATCATCGCACCCGGGTGGAAGGCGGTGATCTGGTTGTTGTCGTGGTCGGTGGTGATGAACGCCTGCGGGGTGAACAGCTCGTCGATCACCTTGACCTGGTCCAGGCGGATGCCCTGCTGCTCGAAGTGCTCGCGGTACGGGCCGAAGTCCTGGCCGACGGTGGCCATCGGGACGGGTTCCCCGCCCAGCAGCTTGAGGTTGTAGGCGATGTTGCCGGCGCAGCCGCCGAACTCGCGGCGCATCCGCGGCACCAGGAACGACACGTTCAGGATGTGGACCTTGTCCGGCAGGATGTGGTTCTTGAACTGGTCCGGGAACACCATGATGGTGTCGTAGGCGAGGGAACCACAGATCAGGGTGGACATCGTCTGGCTGCTCGGGAGGCCCGCTGGCGGGCGAGGATTGCGGGCGGCGGGCACACGGAACACGGCGCGCCCCCGGCGCCGCGGCGCAAAGGTTACCGGCTGCGTCCGGGCGCGGCCAGCCCGGGCGGCGCGGCCGGTTCCCGTCCGGGGCATGAAGACCGCGGCGAAAGCCACGGTTTTGCCGTGGGATTTCCTTGCCCGCGCCCGGCCCCGTTGCTAGGCTAGCCGGCCTCGCTTTCTGCCCAAAATTTCGCCAGCGGCGCCACCCCCGGGCGCCGGCTCGCCGGGCCGTCTCCGCCACCCCGTCCCCCGCCAGACCCCCCAGGACCGCCTCCCCCGATGTTCAAGAAGCTCCGCGGCATGTTCTCCAACGACCTGTCCATCGACCTGGGCACGGCCAACACCCTGATCTACGTGCGCGGGCAGGGCATCGTGCTGAACGAGCCGTCGGTGGTGGCGGTGCGCCAGGACCGGGCGATCGGCGGCACCCGCTCGGTGGCGGCGGTGGGCGCGGAGGCCAAGCAGATGCTCGGCCGCACCCCGGGCAATATCACCACCATCCGGCCGATGAAGGACGGCGTGATCGCCGACTTCACCTACACCGAGGCCATGCTCAAGCACTTCATCAAGAAGGTGCACAAGTCGCGCTTCCTGCGCCCGAGCCCGCGCGTGCTGGTGTGCGTGCCGGCCGGCTCGACCCAGGTCGAGCGCCGCGCGATCAAGGAGTCGGCCGAGGAGGCTGGCGCCCGCGACGTCTACCTGATCGAGGAACCGATGGCCGCGGCGATCGGCGCCGGCATGCCCGTGTCCGAGGCGCGCGGCTCGATGGTGATCGACATCGGCGGCGGCACCACCGAGGTGGCGGTGATCTCGCTCAACGGCATCGTCTACTCGGCCTCGGTGCGCATCGGCGGCGACCGCTTCGACGAGGCGATCACCAACTACGTGCGCCGCAACCACGGCATGCTGATCGGCGAGGCCACCGCCGAGCGGATCAAGGTCGAGCTGGGCTGCGCCTACCCGCAGACGGTGGTCCACGAGATGGAGATCTCCGGCCGCAACCTCGCCGAGGGCGTGCCGAAGATGATCAAGATCAACTCCAACGAGGTGCTCGAGGCGCTGCACGAGCCGCTGGCCGGCATCGTCTCCGCCGTGCGCCTGGCGCTGGAGCAGACCCCGCCGGAGCTGTGCGCCGACGTGGCCGAGCGCGGCATCGTCCTGACCGGCGGCGGCGCCCTGCTGCGCGACCTGGACAAGCTGATCGGCGAGGAGACCGGCCTGCACGTGCAGGTCGCCGACGACCCGCTGACCTGCGTGGCCCGCGGCGGCGGCCGCGCGCTGGAGCTGGTCGACATGCACGGCAACGAGTTCTTCGCGCCGGACTGAGCGCAGGCCCGGCCGGCGCCGCCGCGGCGCGGCGCCGGGCGCACGCCCGTTCCAGCCGCCATACTGCCCTTCCCGTCGCCGCGCCCCTGACCGCCTTCCGTGTCGTCCTTTTCCGGACCTCCCGCCGCCGCCCGACCCGGTGACACCGCCGGCACGCTGCGGCTGCTGGCCTACCTCGCGCTGGCCATCACCCTGCTGGTGCTCGACCACCGCGGCGGCTGGCTGCGCCAGGTGCGCGTCCAGGCCAGCCTGCTGGCGCAGCCGGTGTGGGCGCTGGCCGGCCTGCCGGGGCGGCTCGGCGGCGGCCTGCGCGATTCGCTGGCTTCGCGCGAACTGCTGCTGGAGGAGAACCGGCAGCTGCGCAACGACCTGCTGCTGGCCAACGCGCGCCTGACCCGGCTGCGCAACGCCGCCATCGACAACGCCCAGTTGCGCGACCTGCTTGGCGTGGCCGAGCGCAGCGGCCTGGACGTGCAGCTGGTGCCGATCCTGGACATCGACCTGGCGCGGTCGCGGCAGCGGCTGGTGCTGGCCGCCGGCAGCCGCGAGGGCGTGCAGCTGGGCCAGGCGGTGATCGACGCCGGCGGCCTGCTCGGCCAGGTGGTCGAGGTCACCCCGCTGCACGCCACCGTGCTGCTGCTGACCGACCCGGACCACGCGGTGCCGGTGATGATCTCGCGCAATGGCGTGCGCCTGATCGCCTACGGCGGCGGCGACCGGCTGGAACTGCGCGACGTGCCGCTCAACCGCGACGTGCAGGTCGGCGACGTGCTGGTCACCTCCGGCCTGGGCGGGCGCTTCCCGCCCGGTTTCCCGGTGGCCACGATCACCGCGCTGCGCACGGACGAGAGCCAGGCCTTCCTGGTCGGCGAGCTGGCCCCGGCCGCGCAGCTGGACCGCGGCCGCGACGTGCTGCTGCTGCGTCCCGGCTCGCCGCTGCCGCCCGGTACGGCCGATCCGGCCACGGACGTACCGCCGGCAGGCGCCGCGGCCGACGCCGCGCCATCGCCGACCGCAGCGGGCGGCAGCGCGACCGCCGCGCCGCGCCGCGGCACCTCGCCCGCGTCCACGCCGTCGTCGACGCCTGCCCAGGCGCCAGCCGACGCTTCGCCGCGCACCCCGCCGTCGTCGACCCCGCCACGCCCGGAGACGCCGCGATGAGCCGCCTGCGCGATGGCGGCTGGATCCTGCCGGCGAGCCTGTTCGTGGCCCTGCTGTTGGGCCTGCTGCCGCTGCCGGAGCCGCTGCAGCCGCTGCGTCCCTACTGGCTGGCGCTGGTGCTGGCGTACTGGGTGATCGAGGCGCCTTCGCGCGCCGGCCTGGGCCTGGCGTTCTGCGTCGGCCTGGCCGCCGACCTCGTTTACGGCGGCCTGCTCGGCGAGCAGGCGCTGCGGCTGGTGATCATGGCCTTCATCCTGCAGCGCTTCCGCGCGCGGCTGCGCTTCTTCCCGCTGTCGCAGCAGGCGCTGGCGATCGGCGCGCTGCTGCTCAACGACCGCATCGTCGACGCCGCCATCCACCTGGCGCTGGGCCAGCCGACCCTGCCCTGGCACTACTGGTGGGCGCCGCTGCTGGGCATGCTGCTGTGGCCGCCGCTGTTCCTGCTGCTGGACGCGCTGCGCCTGGGGCGCCGCGGCGACTGATCGATGAACAGCCGTCGCCCGCTTAAGAACCCGCACGCGGAAGCCGAGCAGTTCCGCCGCCGCGCCGTGCTCGGCTTCATCGCCGTGGCGCTGGCACTGCTGGGCCTGGGCGCGTGGTACTTCAAGCTGCAGGTGCTCGAGCACGCCGACTACGCCACCCGCTCGGAGGCCAACCGGATCCGGCCAAAGCCCGTCGTGCCGGCGCGCGGCATGATCTACGACCGCCACGGCCGGCTGCTGGCCGAGAACCTGCCGGCGTTCCGCCTCGACGTCACCCCCGACAAGGCCGGCGACCTGGACAGGCTGCTGGCCGAACTGGGCCAGGTGATCGCGCTGAGCGAGGACGAGATCGCGCACTTCCGCAAGGAGCGCAAGGCCGGCCGCAGCTTCCTGCCGATCACCCTGAAGCTGCGCCTGAGCGACGAGGAGATGGCCGCCTTCGCGGTCAACCGCTGGCGCTTCCCCGGGGTGGAGCTGCAGCCCTACCTGACCCGGCACTATCCCTACGGCGACCTGCTCGCGCACGTGGTCGGCTACGTCGGCCGCATCGACGAGGACGACCTGGCCAAGCTCGGCGAGGGCGGGGCGGCGCTCAGCCACATCGGCAAGACCGGGGTGGAGCGCGCCTACGAGGAAGTGCTGCGCGGCCAGGTCGGCTACGAGCAGATCGAGACCAACGTGCAGGGCCGCGCGCTGCGCACGATCGGCCGGGTCCCGGCGCGGCCCGGCGCCGACCTGCGCCTGTCGATCGACGCCGAACTGCAGCGCGCCACCGTGGCCGCGTTCGGCGAGCTGGAAGGCACCGCGGTGGCGATGGATCCGCGCACCGGCGAGATCCTGGCCATGGTCAGCCTGCCCTCGTACGACGCCAACCTGTTCGTCCACGGCATCTCGCATGCCGACTACCGCGCGCTGAGCGACAACCCCTCGCGCCCGCAGTTCAACCGCGCCGTGCTCGGCGGGGTGGCGCCGGGCTCCACGCTCAAGCCGTTCCTGGCGCTGGCCGGGCTGGACAGTGGCATCCGCCGGCCCGAGGACCGCACCCTGTCCACCGGCATGTTCTACCTGCCGGGCACCAGCCGCGGCTGGGGCGACTCGCACCGCGGCGGCCACGGCTGGACCGACGCGCGCAAGTCGATCGCCGATTCGGTCAACACCTATTACTACAAGCTCGCCGTGGACATGGGCATCGCCCGGGTCGACCAGTACCTGGCCCGCTACGGGTTCGGCCAGCCCAGCGGGGTCGACCTGGCCGGCGAGAACACCGGCATCCTGCCCAACCCGGCGTGGAAGCTGAAGAACCGCAAGGAGCGCTGGTATCCGGGCGACACGGTCAACATGAGCATCGGCCAGGGCGACTGGCGGGTGACGCCGCTGCAGATGGTGCGCGGCACCGGTGCGCTGGCCGACGGCCACCTGCGCCGGCCGCACCTGGTGCAGGCCCGGCGCGACCGCTTCGACGCGCCGTGGACGCCGCTGCCGCAGCCGGCACCGACCGCGATCAGCGACAACCCGGCCAACCTGCAGGTGGTGCGCGAGGGCATGACCATGACGGTGCACGGCCCCGGCGGCACCGCGCGCGCGATGAGCGTCGGCGCGCCCTACCGCATGGCCGGCAAGACCGGCACCGCGCAGGTGGTCAGCCGCCGCGGCACCGCCGCGGTGGACCCGCGCAGCCTGCCGATGCACCTGCGCCACCGCGCGCTGTTCATCGGCTACGCCCCGGCCGAGGATCCACAGATCGCGGTGGCGGTGGCGGTGGAAGGCGGCGGCTACGGCGGCAGCACCGCCGCGCCGATCGCGCGCAAGATCTTCGATGCCTGGCTGCTGGGCAAGCTGCCCGACGGCCTGGAACCGATCGACGGGCCGAAACCGGCGGCGCCATGCGTGGCCGGCGATGCCGCCTGCATCGAAGCGGCGGCCGCCGTCGCGACACGGCCAGCCACCGCCGCACCCGGGGCGGACGTGCGCGTCCTGGTCGACCGTCCCGCTTCCCCGGCCACGCCTGGCAGCGCGCCTGTCGATCCTGCACCGCCTCCCGCGCCGGCCACCACGCCCGCGACCGAGGCCGTCCGCCGCGACGATGCACCGGCACCGGCACGCGACGGGAGCGGCGTCGGCGACGAAGAAGACGAACGCGAGGTCGACCGGTGAAGGATTTCCTGCGCTGGCTGCTGGACCTGGCCGGACGCGCCACGCGCACCCTGGACTGGCCGCTGCTGCTGGCGCTGGTGGCGCTGATGGGATTCGGCCTGGCGGTGCTGTACAGCGCCGGCGGCGCCAGCAGCGGGCCGGCGCTGATGAAGGCCCAGGGCGCGCGCTTCGTGGTCGGCCTGGTGGCGATGTGGGCGCTGTCGCGGGTCTCGGTGATCCGGCTGCGCGCTTGGTCGCCGGGGGTGTACGTGCTGTCGCTGCTGCCGCTGGTGGCGGTGCTGCTGGTGGGCACCGGCAAGCATGGCCGGCACTGGCTCGACCTGGGCGTGTTCTACCTGCAGCCGTCGGAACTGCTGAAGATCACCCTGCCGATGGTGGTGGCGTGGTACCTGCACAAGCGGCCGCTGCCGCCGCGGATCGACACGGTGCTGGCCACCGGCGTGCTGATCGCCGTGCCGACCGCGCTGATCCTGCTGCAGCCGGACTTCGGCACGGCGATGCTGATCGGCGCCAGCGGCGTGTTCGCGCTGCTGCTGGCCGGGCTGCCGTGGTGGTGGGTGGGCGTGGCGATCGGCGGCCTGGCCGCGGTCGCGCCGGCGGCCTGGTTCTGGCTGCTGCGGCCCTACCAGAAGGACCGCATCCTGACTTTCCTCGAGCCGGAGCGCGACCCGCTGGGCACCGGCTGGAACATCATCCAGTCCAAGATCGCGATCGGCTCGGGCGGGCTGACCGGCAAGGGTTGGGGCGAGGGCAGCCAGTCGCACCTGAACTTCATCCCCGAGCAGACCACCGACTTCGTGTTCGCCGTGCTCAGCGAGGAGTTCGGCTGGATCGGCGTGGCCACGGCGCTGGCGCTGTACCTGTTCGTGGTCGGGCGCTGCCTGTGGATCGCGATGGAGGCGCGCGACACCTATTCGCGCCTGCTCGCCGGCGCGCTGGGCCTGGCCTTCTTCGTCTACGTGCTGGTCAACGGCGGCATGGTCTCCGGCCTGCTGCCGGTGGTCGGCGTGCCGATGCCGCTGCTCAGCTACGGTGGCACCTCGGCGGTGTCGCTGCTGGCCGGACTGGGGCTGGTGATGGCGGTGCGTGCGCACCGGCCGGTGCACGGGTACCGCTAGAGAACAGGTTCCGCCCATCTGGATGCAGAGGGGTAGCCGACACTGGGGGCAACGGCAACGGCAGGAGCGCCGATCGTCGCGGCTTTCGGTGACCGTGCAGTCCATCGCTTCGCTCGACCCGGGCGGATTTTGTAGGAGCGGGCATGACCGCGACACCGACGCCATCGGCACAGGCGACTCCCCCGTGATCCCGACGTCGTCGGTGTCGCGGTCATGCCCGCTCCTACAAGGAGCCCATCGAAGGTCGCGGTTCAGGGCAGCGGCCCACCGAAGCATTTCCCGCCGACGCGGGAATGACGGGCGAACGGGCGAAGTCGTTCATCGGTTGCTTGGCCGCAACGTGGAAAATCCCGCCGGTTCCGCGCGTTTGCCCGCGGTGCTAATCTGCCGTCGATGACGAAGCCTGCATTGACCGGTCTGCTCGCCCTCGTCCTCCTCGGCTGCGTGCCGAAGGAGGCGCAGGTGGCCTCTCCGCCGCCCGCCGTCCCCGCCGCGAACCCGGCCGCACCGGTGCCGGCCGAGGCCGTGCCGGAGAAGGCGGCCGCGCCGGCGGTGGACCTGACCCCGGTGCCGTTCGAGACCGCGCGCGCCAACTTCGTCCGCGACACCTCCGCGCGCTACGGCATCCCCGCCGCCGAGATCGAGGCGACCCTGGCCCGCGCCAACTTCCTCGACAGCGTGGTCAACGCGATGTCGCGCCCGGCCGAGCGGGTCAAGCCGTGGCACGAGTACCGGCCGATGTTCATCAGCCAGGCCCGGATCGACGGCGGGCGCCGGTTCCTGGCCCAGCATCGCGAGGCGCTGGAGAAGGTGCAGGCGCGCACCGGGGTGCCGGCCGAGCTGATCGTGGCGATCATCGGCGTGGAGACCAGCTACGGCGGCAACACCGGCCGCTACTCGGTGCTCGACGCGCTGTACACGCTGGCGTTCCGTTACCCGCGCAGCGGCGATCCGGCCCGGCTCGAACGCGAGGTGCGCCGCGAACTGTTCTTCCGCGACGAGCTGGCGCAGCTGTTCGCGCTGGCGCGCGAGGAGAACCTGGACATCGCCACGCTCAAGGGCAGCTACGCCGGGGCGATGGGCATGGGCCAGTTCATGCCGTCCAGCTACCGCGACTTCGCGGTGGACGGCGACGGCGACGGCCGCCGCGACCTGTTCGGCAGCCTGGACGACGTGTTCGCCTCGATCGCCAACTACTTCGTGAAGAAGGGCGGCTGGGTCGCCGGCGGCCCGGTCGCGGTGCCGGCCACGCTGGCGCCGGGACGCGAGCCGTTCAACCCCGAGGACTGGACGCCGACCTACGCGCTCGCCGACCTGGCCGCGCGCGGCTACACGCCGCAGCAGCCGGTGCCGGCCGGCATCGCCGCGACCCCGGTGTCGCTGGAAGGCAGCGCCGGCCCGCAGTACTGGCTCGGCTTCCAGAACTACTACGCGATCACCCGCTACAACATCTCCAAGATGTACGCGATGGCCGTGTACCAGCTGTCGCAGGCGATCGCCGGGCGCGAGATCCCGCCGGCATGAACGGCTGGCGGCCGCGCGCGGTCCCGCGGTTGGCGGTGCTGGCGCTGGCGGTGTTGGCGCTGGCGGCGTGCGGCAGTGTGCCGAAGAAGCCGACGGCCGGCGCACCGGGCAAGCCGGTCGCTGGCGCGAAGGCGGGCAAAGCTGTGGCAGGCGTCCCGGCCGATTGCAGCGGCGTGTCGCCCTACGCGCCGGCGCAGGAGGACCCGTCCACCCGCGGCGACTATGTCGCCGGCGGCCTGTACAAGCCGGGGGTCCGCGACACCACCCCGGAGTACGTGCCCAACGTGGCCTGCATCCCCGAGCCGATCGTGACCGACGAGCCGCG
The DNA here is from genome assembly GCF_000972865.1 of Pseudoxanthomonas suwonensis. Lineage (NCBI taxonomy): Bacteria > Pseudomonadati > Pseudomonadota > Gammaproteobacteria > Lysobacterales > Lysobacteraceae > Pseudoxanthomonas > Pseudoxanthomonas suwonensis. Next base: position 1,532,956 of record NZ_CP011144.1, on the reverse strand, counting down.
CTCGCCGGTCGGCAACCGCTCGCCGTACACGGTGCTGGGCAAGCAGTACTACGTGATGGACCGGCCCAAGGGCTATGTCGAGCAGGGCACGGCGTCCTACTACGGCGCCAAGTTCCACGGCCGCCGCACCTCCAACCAGGAGGTGTACGACATGTACGCCTTCACCGCCGCGCACAAGACCCTGCCACTGCCCAGCTTCGCCCGGGTCACCAACCTGGACAACGGCCAGTCGGTGGTGGTGCGGGTCAACGACCGCGGTCCCTTCCACGAGGGCCGGGTGGTCGACCTCAGCTATGCCGCGGCGGTCAAGCTGGGCATCATCGCCCGCGGCACCGGCCGGGTGGAGGTGCGCGCGCTGGCCCCGGGTGACCCCGACCTGCCGCGGCAGGCCGGGGCCGCGCCGAAGCGCGAGCCGGCCCGGCCCGCGCCGGTGGCCGCGACCACCGCGGCGGCCACCCCGGCGACCGGGCTGGACCATTTGGTGCAGGCGCTGCCGTCCAGCACCGGGCCGGCGGCGCCCGCGCCGGGCGTGGCGATGGTTCCGACCGCTGCGACGGGCACCGTCGCCGATGCGACCGCCCCGGCCGGACCGCTGCCGGTACCGCAGTCCGGCAGCTACGCTCCGGCCGGCAACCCGCCGCCGGCGGCGGCCGCGCCGGTGCTGCAGGTGGCCAGCTTCTCCAGCCTGGACAACGCCCGCCGCGCGCTGGACCGGCTGCTGGCTGCGGGCATCCCCGGGGCGCGGCTGGACGACGTGGTCACCGGCGGCCGCACCTTCTGGCGCCTGCGGGTGGCACCCGGCGGCGCCGATGCGACGGAACTTGCCGGCCGCATCGCCGGTCTCGGATTCGGGACGCCGCAGCTGGTCCGCGAATGAACCGGCGGCCCGCGGCCGTGGCCCGTACAATTCCCGTCCCGTTCCCGGCGCCGTTCCCGGCCGCCGCGATCCGTCAGTCCCGCCGGCCGCCGCGCCGGCCAATGCAGGAGTCCGCATCCGCATGAAGTTCCGTTCCGCCACCGGCGCGCCCGTCGGCGTGTTCGCCGCCGCCCTGGCCGCGACGTTCTCGATCGGCCTGGCCCTGGCCCAGGCACCCGCGCCGGCACCGCAACCGGCCGCCGCGGCGCCGGCCGCGGTCGCCATCCCCGACGCACCCAGGCCGGCCCAGTCCACCGCCTGGCTGGTGATGGACTACGCCACCGGCCAAGTGCTGGCCGGCGAGAACATCGACGCGCGGGTGGAGCCGGCCAGCATCACCAAGGTGATGACCGCCTATGTGGTCGCCGCCGAGACCGCCGCCGGCAAGGTCGGCCCCGACGACCAGGTGCTGATGTCCGAGCGCGCCTGGCGCGAGGGCGGCGCCCGCACCGACGGCAGCTTCAGCGGCTTCCCCGTGAACCAGCGCGCGTCGCTGCTGGACATGGAAAAGGGCATGGCCGTGCAGTCGGGGAACGATGCCGCCATCGCCCTGGCCGAGCACGTGGCTGGCACCCAGGAGGCGTTCGCCGACCTGATGAACAGTTACGCGGCCCGGATCGGGATGAAGAACACCCGCTTCGTCAACGCCCACGGCCTGTCGTCGCCGGAGCACTACAGCACCGCGCACGACCTGGCGCTGCTGGGCCGGGCCTTCATCCGCGACTACCCGGAGGCGTACGCGTTCAACAGCATCAAGGAGTTCACGGTCAACGGCATCACCCAGCCCAACCGCAACCTGCTGCTGTGGCGCGACCCGAGCGTGGACGGGATCAAGACCGGCCACCATTCCGGCGCCGGCTACTGCCTGATGAGCTCGGCCAAGCGCGGCGACCAGCGCCTGATCGCGGTGGTGATGGGTTCCAATTCCGAGCGCCAGCGCGCCGACGACAGCCTGGCCCTGCTCAACTGGGGCTTCCGCTTCTACGAGACCCACAAGCTGTACGAGCCGGGCAAGCCGGTGGCGCAGCTGAAGGTGTGGAAGGGCAAGGCCGACCAGGTGCAGCTGGGCGTGGCCGAGCCGCTGCTGGTCAGCGTGCCGCGCGGCCGCTACGGCGAGCTGAAGCCGGTGATGGAGGTGCCCAAGTCGCTGGTGGCGCCGATCGCGGCCGGGCAGGAGATCGGCACGGTGAAGGTGAGCCTGGACGACCAGGTCGTGGCGCAGGCGCCGCTGGTGGCGATCAACACGGTGGAGGAGGCCGGCTTCTTCAAGCGGCTGTGGGACGCGTTCTGGATGTGGTGGGAGTCGGATTGAGACCCGGCATGCCGGTCCGTCGATGACACGCGCGCGGCCCTTCGGGGCCGCGCTTCGTTTGTGGGCGAGTGCACCATGTTTCCGACGTCCGTGCCCTCTGCAACGCTGCTGGCGCTGCTGTTGTAGGAGCTGGCTTCAGCCGGCGACACGACGCCGTCGGCACAGGCGACTTCCTCGTGATCCCGACGCCCTGGTCGCCGGCTGAACCCGGCTCCTACACAAAGCGGCGGCGCTGTTGCTGTTGTAGGAGCTGGCTTCAGCCGGCGACACGACGCCGTCGACACAGGCGACGCCCTCATGACCACGACGCCCTGGTCGCCGGCTGAACCCGGCTCCTACACAAAGCGGCGGCGCTGTTGCTGTTGTAGAAGCTGGCTTCAGCCGGCGACACGACGCCGTCGGCGCAGGCGACGCCCTCGTGATCCCGACGCCCTGGTCGCCGGCTGAACCCGGCTCCTACACAAAGCGGCGGCGCTGTTGCTGTTGTAGGAGCTGGCTTCAGCCGGCGACACGACGACGTCGACACAGGCGACGCCCTCATGATCCCGACGCCCTGGTCGCCGGCTGAACCCGGCTCCTACACAAAGCGGCGGCGCTGTTGCTGTTGTAGGAGCTGGCTTCAGCCGGCGACACGACGCCGTCGACACAGGCGACGCCCTCATGATCCCGACGCCCGTGTCGCCGGCTGAACCCGGCTCCTACAAAGGCCGCTTCGCTGCGGCGCACTGCGTCCGATGCGGTGTGGGGTATCCTCCGGCCGGCTGTCCGCATCCCGTCCATCGATCCATTGATCCACTGGGGGAGCCTGCCGTGAGAGTCCGCCTGACCGGTCTGTGCCCGCTCCTGCTGCTGTGGAGCGCATGCGTCCCCGCCTTCGCCACCGAAGCGCCGATGCAGGTCTACACCCGCGCCACGCACACGCTCGACCGCGAGTGGAAAGCCATCGTCGATCCCTACGAGAACGGCTACTACGACTACCGCTACCAGCCCTTCGACCAGCGCGCCGAGCCGCCGCGCGGCGCCTACTTCATGGACGCCAAGCCGGCCTCGCCCACGGAGCTGATCGAGTACGACTTCGACCAGGCCATGTCGCTGCAGGTGCCCGGCGACTGGAACACGCAGGACCCGAAGCTCTACTACTACGAGGGCACCGTCTGGTACCGCAAGCGCTTCGACGCGCCGGCGCGCCGGCCTTCCGACCGCGTCTTCCTCGAATTCGGCGCGGCCAACTACCGCGCCGACGTCTACCTCAACGGCCGCAAGCTCGGCGTGCACGAGGGCGGCTTCACCCCGTTCCGCTTCGAGGTCGGCGACCGGCTGCAGGACCGCGACAACTCGCTGGTGGTGAAGGTGGACAACAAGCGCCGCGCCGACGGCGTGCCCACCCTCAACACCGACTGGTGGAACTACGGCGGCATCACCCGTTCGGTGGAACTGGCGGTGGTGCCGGCGGTGTTCGTGCGCGACTACCGGATCGCGCTGGAGTCGCTGGAGGACCGCGAGGTGGCCGCCAGCGTGCAGCTCGACGGCGCCCGCGGCGGGGAGAAGGTCACGCTGTCGCTGCCGGAACTGGGTATCCGCGAGACCGCCGCCGCGACCGCGGAAGGCCGCGCCGATTTCCGCTTCCGGGTGCCCGACGCGCAGCTGTGGTCGCCGACGGACCCGCGCCTGTACCGGCTGGAGATCGCCACCACCGACGACACCCTGGCCGACCGCGTCGGCCTGCGCACCATCGCCACCCGCGGCAAGCAGCTGTTGCTGAACGGCGAGCCGCTGTTCCTGCGCGGCATCTCGGTCCACGAGGAGTATTCGGCCGACGGCGGCGGGCGCGTGCGCAACGCGGAAGAGGCGAAGCAGCTGCTGCTCTGGGCCCGGCAGCTGGACGCCAACTTCGTGCGCCTGGCGCACTACCCGCATAACGAGCACATGGTGCGCCTGGCCGACGAGCTGGGCCTGCTGGTCTGGTCGGAGATCCCGGTCTACTGGACCATCGACTGGAACGACGAAGGCACCTACCGCAACGCGCAGGCGCAGCTGGAGGCGATGATCGGCCGCGACATCAACCGCGCCTCGGTGGTGGTCTGGTCGCTGGCCAACGAGACGCCGGTGTCGGAGCCGCGCAACCGCTTCCTGTCGCGGCTGGCGGCCCGGGCCCGCGCGCTGGACGGCAGCCGCCTGCTCAGCGCGGCGATGGAGAAGCATTACCGCGAGGACGATCCGGACGTGGCGGTGGTGGAGGATCCGCTGGCCGAGCTGGTCGACCTGGTCAGCTTCAACCAGTACATCGGCTGGTACGACGGATCGCTGGACAAGATCGACCGGGTGCGCTGGCAGATCCCGTACGACAAGCCGGTATTCGTCAGCGAGTTCGGCGCCGATGCCGGCCAGGGCCTGCACGCCGATCCCGGTGCGATCTGGACCGAGGAGTACCAGGCGGACCTGTACCGCCGGACCCTGGCGATGCTCGACCGGATCGACGGCTACGTCGGCACCTCGCCGTGGATCCTGGCCGACTTCCGCTCGCCGCGGCGGGTCCTGCCGGGCGTCCAGGACGACTACAACCGCAAGGGCGTGCTGTCGGAGAAGGGCGTGCCGAAGCAGGCGGCGCTGGTCCTGCGCGACTATTACCGGCGCAAGGCGGACGAGGCGCGCTGATTGGCGGCGCGGAGGACCCGGGAGCTCGATTCACGTACCCCTCCATCAGCTCCCGCGTCCCCACAATCCCCGTCGTCCCCGCGCAGGCGGGGACCCAGCGACTTTTCGCGCCGGATCAGGTCGCATGCGCAGCCGGAAGGCAAAAGCCAAGTCACTGGGTCCCCGCCTGCGCGGGGACGACGAGTGGTGGGGTTCCTGCCGAACCGGCAGACCGGCGCTGCGACCCGCAGGGCGGTTGAGCCGGTCTCCACGATGGCTGCGACTGCCCCGTCTGTCCCCGTCTGCCGTCACTTGGGATACCGCTCCCGCGCCCCGATAATGCCGGCATGGAGATCAAGTCCGACAACCCCGAGCACGGCTTCCAGTTCCCCGGCACCTTCGAGCTCAGCGCCATGGGCGCGGCCGACAAGGGCCTGGAGACCGAACTGCCGAAACTGCTGTCCGACGCCGGCATCGAAGTGCTGGAGGAGAGCATCCAGTGGAAGCACTCCACCAACGGCAAATACGTGTCGGTGCGGATCGGCTTCCGCGCCGACAGCCGCGAGCAGTACGAGGCCGCCCACCAGGCCCTGCGCGACCACCCGGAAGTGAAGTGGACGCTGTGAGCGGCACGCCGTCGCCCGCGCCGGCCTGCGCGGGCGAGGCGGCAGCACCGGGGCGTGCGCTGCAGCCGGCGAAGCTGTTCGACCTCGGCCGCCAGCCCTACGAGCCGGTGTGGCGCGCGATGCAGCGCTTCACCGACGCGCGCGGCGACGACACCATCGACGAGCTGTGGCTGGTCGAGCACGAGCCGGTGTTCACCCTCGGCCAGGCCGGCCGGCCCGAGCACGTGCTCGCGCCCGGCGAGATCCCGGTGCTGCACGTGGACCGCGGTGGCCAGGTCACGTATCACGGCCCCGGCCAGATCGTGCTGTACCCGCTGCTGGACCTGCGCCGGCTCAAGGTCGGCGTGCGCGAATACGTGTGCCGGATCGAGCAGGCGATCATCGACACCCTGGACGAGTGGAACATCGGCGCCGAGCGCCGCGAGGGCGCGCCCGGCGTGTACGTGGCCGGGGCCAAGGTCGCCGCGCTGGGCATCCGCGTGCGCCGCGGCTGCAGCTTCCATGGGCTGGCGTTCAACATCGGCATGGACCTGGAGCCGTTCCACCGGATCAATCCCTGCGGTTACCAGGGGCTGCAGGTGACCTCGGTGCGGGACCTGGGCGGCCCGTCCGGGATGGAGGCAGTCAAGCCGGTACTGCTGGAGCACGTCGCCCGCCAGTTCGGCCTGGAGTTGCGGCCGCAGGATGGCCTGCCGGAGCTCTAGCCTGCTGGTGGCGTCCTTGTAGGAGCGGGCATGACCGCGACAGGGGCGTCGAGGAAGTGGGGGCGTCGCCTGCGCCCAGCGGCGTCGGGTCGCGGTCATGCCCGCTCCTACAACAGTCGCCGCGCGTCGGTCCGGCTTTCGTGCCGTTGCCCCCGTTCCATTCGCCGGCCCGACTGTTGCGGCGCCGGCACCCGCCGCACCGGGCAAGCAGTCCGCCCGGGGCCTACAATAGCCGCCATGACGTCCTCCACCCCCCGCACCATCCCGCTCCAGGTCCTGTCCGAACCGGCCACGCCGCAGGCGCCGCTGCAAGCCGGCCCGCTCCAGACCGGCGCGAAGCAGCTGGGCGGCGACAAGATCGGCCGCTCGCCGGTGCAGTTCGCCGACGCGCCGGTGCTGCGCAAGCCCTCGTGGATCCGGGTGCGCATCCCCTCGGGGAATGCCGTGGCCAACCTCAAGGCCAAGCTGCGCGAGAACCGCCTGGTCACCGTGTGCGAGGAGGCCAGCTGCCCGAACATCCACGAGTGCTTCGGCCACGGCACCGCCACCTTCATGATCCTGGGCGAGGTCTGCACCCGGCGCTGCTCGTTCTGCGACGTCGCCCACGGCCGGCCCAAGCCGCCGGACCCGAACGAGCCGGTGAGCCTGGGCAACACCGTGGCCGACATGGGCCTGAAGTACGTGGTGGTCACCAGCGTCGACCGCGACGACCTGCGCGACGGCGGCGCCCAGCACTTCGTCGACTGTATTGCTTCCATCCGCGAGCGCGCCCCGGGCACCCGGATCGAGATCCTGACCCCGGACTTCCGCGGCAAGGGCCGCATGGACCGGGCGCTGGAGATCCTGGCGGCCAACCCGCCGGACGTGTTCAACCACAACATCGAGACGGTCCCGGACCTGTACCCGAACGTGCGCCCGGGCGCCGACTACCAGTGGTCGCTGACCCTGCTGCAGAAGTTCAAGGCCCAGCACCCGTCGATCCCGACCAAGTCCGGGATCATGCTCGGCCTGGGCGAGACCATGGAGCAGGTGCAGGCGACCCTGCGCGACCTGCGCGCCCACGACGTGGACATGGTCACCATCGGCCAGTACCTGCAGCCGACCGCCCACCACCACCCGGTGATGCGCTACTGGACCCCGGACGAGTACAAGGCGCTGGAGGTCTACGGCTACGGCCTGGGCTTCAGCCACGTGGCCTCCGGCCCGATGGTCCGTTCGTCCTACCACGCCGACCGCCAGGCGGCCGGCGCCGGGGTCGCGGCCTGAGCGCCGCGCCGGCAAAAGCCGGTGCCGCCGGGCGGATGCCGCCCCGTTTTCGCCATGCCCGCCTGTCGCGGCCCATTCACCTTTTCCTACGCCGCAGCGGCTAGCCTGCGGTGGACCGTTCGGTACGCGCCTGAACCGTCCGTCCCCGCGTCCTGCAACTTCCGGCACTGGTAGACGGTCACAGCGCTGGTCCAGCCTGATCCGACCGGCCTTCCGCCGGCCAAGAGTCCCTGAATGAACCGCAGATTCGCCGCCCCACTGTTCGCTTTCCTGCTGGTCGCCCCGCTCGCGCTGCTAGCGCGCACCGGCACCGACCAGGTGACGGTCGCGCCCACCGCCGACCAGGCCACGATCTCGAAGATGGTCTACGGCGCGCTGTCCGACAGCCGCCTGGCCTACCGCCCGCGGCCGGCCGACCAGGCCCTGTCGGAGGACATCTTCCGCCGCTACGTCGAATCGCTGGACGGCAACCGCCAGTTCTTCACCGCCGCCGACATCGCCCGCTTCGAGCCGTACCGCGGCACGATGGGCGACGCCGTGCGCCAGGGCGACCCGTCGGCGGCCTTCGCCATGTTCGGCGTCTACCGCGAGCGGGTGGAGCAGCGCGTGGCCTACGCGCGCAAGCTGCTCAAGCAGGACTTCGACTTCACCGGCGACGAGCGCTGGGAGTACGACCGCGAGAAGGCGCCGTGGCCGGCCGACGAGGCCGAACTGGACGCGCTGTGGCGCAAGTCGGTGATGAACGACTGGCTGCGGCTCAAGATCGCCGGCAAGGAGCCGGCCGAGATCCGCAAGACCCTGGACAAGCGCTACGGGCAGATCGTCCGTTCGGTGGGCCAGCTCAAGAGCGAGGACGTGTTCTCGCTGTTCCTCAACGCCTACACCGCCTCGGTCGACCCGCACACCGACTACCTGACCCCGCGCAGCGCCGAGAACTTCAACCAGCAGATGTCGCTGTCGCTGGAAGGCATCGGCGCGCAGCTGCAGCGCCAGGACGACGTGATCGTGATCCGCGAGATCATCCCCGGCGGCCCGGCGTCGCTGGACGGCACGCTGAAGGCGGGCGACCGCATCGTCGGCGTCGGCCAGGGCAAGACCGGCCCGATCGAGGACGTGATCGGCTGGCGCATCGACGACGTGGTCGGCAAGATCCGCGGCACCAAGGGCACCCAGGTCAAGCTGGAGTACATCCCGGCCGAGAGCGGCATCGACGGCGAGCACCAGACCGTGACCCTGACCCGCCAGCGCGTGCAGCTGGCCGAGCAGGCGGCCAAGAGCAAGACCTACACGATCCCGGCGCACGGCGACATGCCGGCGCGGCTGGTCGGCGTGATCGAACTGCCGACCTTCTACCAGGACTTCGAGGGCCGCCGCCGCAACGGCAGCGACTACACCTCGGCCACCCGCGACGTGGCCCGCCTGCTGGCCGAGTTCAAGGACAAGGGCGTGGACGGCGTGGTCCTGGACCTGCGCAGCAACGGCGGCGGCTCGCTGGACGAGGCGGTGCAGCTGACCGGCCTGTTCATCGACCAGGGACCGGTGGTGCAGCAGCGCGAATCCGGCGGCCGCGTGCAGGTCTACAGCGACCGCAACCCGGGCGTGGCCTGGGACGGCCCGCTGGCGGTGCTGGTCAACCGCGGCTCGGCCTCGGCCTCGGAGATCTTCGCCGGCGCGATGCAGGACTACGGCCGCGCGCTGATCATCGGCGAGACCACCTTCGGCAAGGGCACGGTGCAGAACCTGCTCGACCTGGACCGCTGGCCGGCGGCGGGCGAGGGCCCGCGCTACGGCCAGGTCAAGCTGACCATCGCCCAGTTCTTCCGCGCCGACGGCGGCAGCACCCAGCACAAGGGCGTGGTGCCGGACATCGCCTATCCGCTGAGCGTGGACGCCAACGAGTTCGGCGAGAGCACCTACGACAACGCGCTGCCGTGGACCCGGATCGCGGCCGTGCCGCACGCGCGCTACGGCAACTTCGCGCCGCTGCTGCCGCACCTGCAGCAGATGCACGCCGCGCGCATCGCCGACGACCTCGAGTTCCAGTGGTGGAGCGAGGACGTCACCCACTACCGCGCCGAGGCGGCCAAGAAGTACCTCTCGCTCAACGAGGCCGAGCGCCGCGCCGAGCGCGACCGCCAGGAAACCCAGCGCAAGGAGCGCCAGGCGATCCGCAGGGACAAGGGCCTGGACCTGGACCCGCTGGCCGAAGAGACCGACGACGGCCTGACCGCCAACGAGCGCGACGTGATCAAGGACGCCGCGCGCGAGAAGGCCGCCGAGAAGCGCCCGGACCCGCTGCAGCGCGAGGCCGCCGCGATCCTGGCCAACGCCATCGACCTGCTCGAGCAGGACCGGCCGATGTCGGCGCAGGTCCTGCCGAAGACGGCCTCGGCGGTGCGCTGGGCCGATTGAGGAAAAGCGGGGATCCGCAAGGAAGGGCATAGGCGGCTTCGGCCGCCGATGCATTTTTCGCACTCCGCCCCCGCCCCCGCGCCTGCTTCCCTGCTTTCTTGCTTTTTTTGCTTTCTGTAGGAGCTGACTTCAGTCGGCGACACGACGCCGTCGGCACAGGCGACGCCTTCATGGTTCCGACGCCCCTGTCGCCGACTGAAGTCAGCTCCTACAAACCGCCGCGGCGCGGTCAATCCGGAATCGCCAGCGCCAGCGTCTCCTTCACCTCTTCCATCACGATGTAGCTCTTGGACTCGCGCACGTGCGGCAGGGTCAGCAGGCTGCTGCCCAGCAGCTTGCGGTAGGACGCCATCTCCGAGATGCGCGCCTTGATCAGGTAGTCGAAGTCGCCCGACATCAGGTGGCACTCCAGCACGTTGGGCAGCCTCAGCGCCGCGCGGCGGAACTCCTCGAAGATGTCGCCGGACTTGTACGACAGGCTGATCTGCACGAACACCAGCAACCCGGCCTTGAGCGCCTGCGGATTGAGCTGCGCGTGGTAGCCCTCGATCACCCCGTCGCGCTCCAGCCGGCGCACGCGCTCGGTGCAGGGCGTGGTCGACAGGCCGACGCGCTCGCCCAGTTCGGTGAAGGAGATCCGGCCTTCCTGCTGGAGGATCCGCAGGATGTGACGGTCGATCCGGTCCAGGTCGCGGTTGCGCTCGGTCCGGGAACGGGCGGGGCGGTCGGCCATGAAAAAAACCTCCGTCGGAGCCTGATTGTTAAGGCGATTCCACCTTAACACGCCAATAAATCAGAAAAAACAACCGGATATTCGTCAATATACTGCGCGCCTTGTCGGCATCTTCCCTGTTCAGGCAGTGGAAGCACCTAAATCGAGGGTTCGGGCGATGCAGCGGGTTCTGGTTCTGGGCGGTGGCGTGATCGGGGTGACCAGCGCGTGGTACCTGGCGCAGGCCGGGTTCGAGGTGACCGTGGTCGACCGCGAGCCGGGTCCGGCGCGGGCGACCAGCTATGCCAACGCCGGCCAGATCTCGCCGGGCTACGCCTCGCCGTGGGCCGCCCCGGGCGTGCCGCTGAAGGCGATCAAGTGGCTGTTCCAGAAGCACGCGCCGCTGGCGATCAAGCCCACGCTCGATCCGGACCAGTACCTGTGGCTGGCGCAGATGCTGCGCAACTGCACCGCCGGGCGCTACGCGGTGAACAAGGAGCGCATGGTCCGCCTGGCCGAGTACAGCCGCGACTGCCTGGACGAACTGCGAGCCGACACCGGCCTGACCTACGAAGGCCGGCGCCTGGGCACCACCCAGCTGTTCCGCACCCAGGCCCAGCTCGACGCCGCCGCGCGCGACATCGCCGTGCTGGACGAGGCCGGCGTGCCCTACGAGGTGCTCGACCGCGCCGGCGTGGCCCGGGTCGAACCGGCGCTGGCCGCCGCCGCCGACAAGCTGGTCGGCGGACTGCGCCTGCCCGGCGACCAGACCGGCGACTGCCAGCTGTTCTGCGAGCGCCTGGCCGCGCTGGCGAAGATGCGCGGGGTGGAGTTCCGCTATGGCGCCCGGATCGAGGCGATCGAGTCCGACGGTGAGCGCGTCACCGGCGTGCGCATCGACGGCAGGCTCGAAACCGCCGACCGCTACGTGCTGGCGCTGGGCAGCTGGTCGCCGACGCTGCTCAAGCCGCTGGGCATCCGCCTGCCGGTGTACCCGCTCAAGGGCTACTCGCTGACCATCCCGATCATCGACGCCTCGATGGCGCCGGCGTCCACCGTGCTGGACGAGACCTACAAGATCGCCATCACCCGCTTCGACCGCCGCATCCGCGTCGGCGGCATGGCCGAGGTGTCCGGGTTCGACCTGTCGCTGGACCCGCGCCGCCGCGCCACCCTGGAGAAGGTGGTCGGCGACCTGTACCCGAAGGGCGGCGACCTGGCCCGCGCCGAATTCTGGACCGGCCTGCGCCCGGCCACCCCGGACGGCACCCCGGTGGTCGGCGCCACCGCACTGCGCAACCTGTTCCTCAACACCGGCCACGGCACCCTGGGCTGGACCATGGCCTGCGGCTCGGGCCGCTACCTGGCCGACGTCATCGCCCACCGCCCGACCCAGATCAGCCGCGACGGCCTGGACATCTCGCGCTATGGCCGCGGCCCCGCCGAGGACGGCGCCGGCGAGGCGATTCCGGCGACAATCGGCTGACCGCTGCGGCGGCAACCCACCGCCGCAGCGACGACAATCAACCAACCAACGTCATCCCCGCGCAGGCGGGGACCCAGCGACTTTCCGCGGCGCCGTCGGACGCCCAAGCACGTATACCCGCCACGCCTGACCGGATTTCCCGCCACTCCATGCGTCCCGCCCGCGCCCTGATCGACCTCGACGCCCTGCGCCACAACTACCGACTGGCGCGCGGGCTCGGCGGCGGCCGCGCTCTGGCGGTGGTCAAGGCCGACGCCTACGGCCACGGTGCCGTGCGCTGCGCCGCCGCGCTGCAGGACGAGGCCGACGGCTTCGCCGTAGCCTGCATCGAAGAAGCGCTGGCGTTGCGCGAAGCCGGCATCCGCAAGCCGGTCCTGCTGCTGGAAGGCTTCTTCGACGCCGACGAACTGGCGCTCATCGTGCAGCACGACCTGTGGACCGTGGTCCACGCGCCCTGGCAGGTCGAAGCGCTGGAGCGCACGCCGCTGCCCAGCCCAGTGCAGGTCTGGCTGAAGCTGGACTCGGGCATGCACCGCGTCGGCATCGACGCGCCCGCCTATCGCGACGCCTGGCAGCGCCTGCGCGCGCTGCCGCACGTGGGCGACATCGTGAAGATGAGCCACTTCGCCCGCGCCGATGAGCTCGACTGCCCGCGCACCGCCGAACAGCTCGACACCTTCGCCGCCGCCACTGCCGGCCTGCCCGGCGAAAGCAGCCTGTGCAACTCGCCGGCGCTGCTTGGTTGGCCGCAGGCCCGTGCCGACTGGGCGCGCCCGGGCCTGATGCTGTACGGCGTCTCGCCATTCCCGCAGGCGCACGACGTCACCGCGCAGCTGCGGCCGGTGATGACCCTGGAGTCGAAGGTGATCGCGGTGCGCGACCTGCCCGCCGGCGAACCGGTCGGCTACGGCGCCCGCTTCGTCGCCGAGCGTCCCACCCGCGTCGGCGTCGTCGCCCTCGGCTATGCCGACGGCTACCCGCAATTCGCCGTCAACGGCACGCCCGTGGCCATCGACGGCCACCCCGGCCGCCTCATCGGCCGCGTGTCGATGGACATGCTCACCATCGACCTCACCGACCACCCGCAGGCCGGCGTCGGCAGCCGCGTGGAACTGTGGGGCGACCAGGTACCCGCCGCCCAGGCCGTGGCGCACAGCCAGACCAGCGCCTATCGCCTGCTGTGCGGGGTGAAGCGGGTGGCGCTGCAGTACCGCGGCTGAGTTGCGGGAATATCCGGATATCGCCTCGTTCCCGGGGTCATAAAAGATATCCCCTCCCAAGTGGAATAAATGCCGATGAACCCGGTGATACCGGTTCGATGAACCCGGTGATACCGGTTCGGCCGATGGGAGTGCCAAGCCATTGATAGGGCAGTGGCGTCCCTTCTTGACACGTCTACGGCACCATCTGAACATCCGGGGCATATCCCCGGAAACGGGATCTACTTAGAGTTAGGTGCCATGTCCAGCATCCAGTGGTTATGGTTAGCGATTTGTGCAGCGGCCTTCTGTGCGGGTACCGCTTGGGTATGTCTGGGTTTGAGGCAGCGCCAAGCTGCGATGGTTGCAAGCATATTGGGAGTTGTGCTGCTTGCAGTCCCATTTGCCATTCACGTTGCTGCAATTCGAGGCTTCGACATGCCGTCATCTTCTAGGGTTATTGGCAGCATGGGGATCGGCTTTGGTGTTCTTCTTGGTGGCATCTTTAGCTTGCTTTTTGGTGCGCGCTCTTCAGTCCGGGCAGAGGATGGCACCTAACAATTCATTCAAGCCGAACCCGCTTCGCGGGTCGGCTTAACTCAAGCGTTAGAACTCACAAGATGCTCTCGTCGCAGACCAAGCACATTCTCGCTGAGAAGTACTACGAGATCGGTAGATCCGTGCTTTTTTTATCCGCGCTAGGCATCCTAACCAAGCTGCTCAACATTGATTTGAGCAAGCTGGAGGTGCTGGGCGTCACCTTTGACCCGGAATCCTCTCGATTGATTCCCGGTCTCATTGGTCTTGCGCTGATCTACGCCTATGCGGCCCTCGTCGTCTCGCGAGCGGAAGCGGCTGACTACTTCGTGTCTGATCCAGCGCAACTAGAGCGCCTTAAGAATCCGAATGATGCGGATAAGGCAAGAAGAATTGTTTCTGCCTTCTTCTTGCCGTTCTCGCTCTTCGCCTATGCAGGGCCTCTTGTCGTTGGTCTTCTTTCAATTGCCCTTCTTTGGCGTGACACTGTCGCAGTGCTCGCAGCGTTATGGTCCGCGCTGTGAGTTCTAACCATTCGTTCAAGCCGACGCCACTTCGTGGCGCGGCTTAACTCAAGCGTTAGGCGCTCACTAAATGTCCTCACCCGTTGAGCAGTTCCAGGAAATCTCTAAGGCTGCGACCGCACACCTCGCGATTACCTTCAACGCACCAGATGTGGTCCCTTTCGGCCAAGCCGCTCTAAAGCTGATATCGGCTTATCCAGAGGAGCGGCCGGCCTTTGCTTTGGCATTCCTGCGCGGCATCGACACGCCCGATGCCTGTGACGAGTGGTTTATCCAGTTCTGTGTGCATGCCTTGCGCTGGCCTGAACTCAAGGCACAATTTGAGTCAATGTCCCGGGATGCAGTCGTCTCAAATGACTGGAATCGCATTCAACGTCTCGGCCATGTTCTAGATGCATTCGAGGATTCCTGGGAGGAAGCTGGTGTTTTTTATGCCGCACATTTCAGTCAGCCATAGCGCAGGTGAATTAACACTCGAAGTGCAACGACCCGCATAGCTCTTTGATTCGTTCGATGGGCGTTTTGTAGCCATGGCGCTTCCTCGGTCGGGAATTGAGCTTGTGAGCGATGAGGTCGCAGTGGTGTTGCCGTAGTCGTGCGAGGCTGCGTCGTTTTGGGAAGTACTGCCGAAGCAAACCATTGAAGTTCTCGTTACTGCCACGCTGCCATGGGCGGTGCGGGTAGGCGAAGTAGCAGCGTACTCCGGTGGCGTCTTCCAGTGCTTTGTAGCCATGGAACTCGGTGCCGTTGTCCCAGGTAATGGTCTTGAAAGGCATGCCGCTGTCGCGGATGAGTTTCAGCGTGGCGCGGTTCACGGCAGTGACGGTGCGATGAGGGAGCTTGGCGACCAGGGCTATTCCGGAACTGCGCTCCACCAGCGTGAGCAGGCAGTCGCGTTCGTCGACGGTGCCGATGACGGTGTCGCCTTCCCAGTGGCCGGGTTCAAGTCTGGTCTCGACCACTTCTGGTCGGGTGTCGATCATGGGCTTACCCTGCAGCCGCCCGCGCTTCTCGGGCCCGATGGCACGTTTGCGACGTCGTTTGCCTCCCTGGCGCAGGGACGATCGCAGCACGCCTCCGCACCGGGTGTCCTGGCATACGTGCCGATAGATAGTCATGTGGCTGATCCGGGCCACGTCATTGAGCACGAGCCAGTGGGCGATCTGCTCGGGACTCCACTGCTCGTGCTGGAGCAGGTACTCGATGGCTTCGTAGACGGCCTCGCCATGGTGGCGCACGCGACGCGACCGTCGGCGGCGGCCATTGGTGCGCTCCTGGGCCTTGCTGGGCCGGTAGGCACCATCGGTGGCGTGACAGGCATTGCGGCGAATCTCGCGACTGATTGTGCTGGGGCTCCTTCCCAGGATCCGGGCGATCGAGCGCCGTGACAGGCCCTGTCGATTCAGGACGCCCAAGGTGTATCGTTCCGGCTCGGTGAGCTGGCTGTACATGAGGGATCGTCTCTTGGCCGAGTGATCCCCTCCAGTCTGCCAGCTCACCTCTCCATCCATGGGCGGCGCAGGTGTTGCACTTACCTTGTTAACCTGCGGCACCTAACAATTCATTCAAGCCGACGCGGTAGTTCCTTCGGTCCAGTGGACACCCTGACCTAACCTCAGGAGTGTTCCCATGCCAAAGCCCGGTCCCAGGACGACGTACCACTACAGCGATGCCTTCAAGGCGGCTGCTGTCCGCTTGAGCCAACTGCCGGGCGTTGCCGTCCGTGACGTCGCCGAGTCGCTTTACATCCATCCTTTCATGTTGTCTCGTTGGCGCAAGCTGGTGCGCGAGGGACAGATCATGGCCAAGGGTGTGGATGTGGATCCGGCGGTAGCCGCCGAGCTCAAGGAGCTGCGGCGGGTCAAGAAGCAGTACGAGCAGTTGAAGCTCGAACATGACCTTTTAAAAAAAGCGATCGCGTTCACTTCCGATCGAAAGGCCAAATCTTCGCCTTCATCGAGCACCACCGGGAAACGTACCCGGTGAGGACGATGTGCCGCCTCTACGGGGTCAGTGCCGCCGGCTATTACGCTTGGGTGCGGCGACCTGCCAGCGCCCGTGCGATCGAGGACGCGGCGCTGGTCGAGAAGATCCGCCAAGTGCATGGCGCCAGCCGGGAAACCTATGGCAGTCCCCGGGTGCATGCGGCGCTGCGGCGGCAGGGTGAGCAGGTGGGACGCCGGCGCGTGGAGCGGCTGATGCGCGAGGAAGGCGTGCGCGCGTGCTCGGCGCGGCTGTATCGGCGACGGTCCGGACTGACCCGGTTCCTGGACAGCGTCCCGAGCCGCGCCCACGACGTGCCGTCCAGCCGCCCCGACCAGGTCTGTGTCGGCGATGTGACCTACCTCAAGGTCGGTGGCCAGTGGCGCTACCTGGCCACGGTCATGGACCGGTATTCCCGGCGCCTGCTGGGCTGGTCGCTGGGAGCCGAGCGCACCGCGGCACTGACCCGTCGTGCCCTGGCGGCAGCCCTGCGGACACGTGCGCCGGCGTGCGATACGCTGTTCCACAGTGATCGGGGGATCGAGTTCATGGCCAGTGACTTCAGGCGCCGACTGGGGAGCGCTGGACTGGTGCAGTCGGTCAACCGGCCGCGGCGGATGAACGACAACGCGCACATGGAGTCATGGAACAAGTCGATGAAGTCGGAGATGTACCACCGCGGCAGTTTCGACAGTGACCGGTCGCTGCGCATGGCGATCAGTGACTACATCCGTTTCTACAACCATCAGCGGCTGCATTCGGCGCTGGGATATCGCTCACCCGTCGAGTTCGAACAGTGCTGCTAGAAAATGGATGTCCACTTTTTCGTAGGAACTGCCACCCGCTTCGCGGCACGGCTTAATTCAGGCGTTAGGCATTATGGAGGGGACAATGACCGATGTAGTAATTGAAGTTCCTGATCGTCGGGCAGAGATTGCTTATCGCAATCGTCGTCGACAGCTGGAGAGCCGCGACTACAAAGTAATGATGGCGACATTTGGCATTCTCGCCTTTTCAGCATTTAGCAACGGAGCTGCGGGTACCATGCAGCTCCTTGGTGGCTCTCAACTTCTTCTTGATGCGATCATCGGTATGGCTTTGGGTGCCTTGTATGCCTTTGGCGCATATCGGGTCTGGATCAAGGATGATCTGCGTAAGTGGTTCATTATCTTGCCAGCCAGTATTTCGCTTGCAATGGCCGCACTAGTTTGGCTGTTCGTCGGGTTGCCGCCAGTTGGCGCCATAGCACTCAATATTGCCCTTCTTGTTTTAATACCAATTCGCGCCAAGTCCAGTCGGGATCTCGCTGCGATGCCTAGCAATTCATTCAAGCCGAACCCGATTCGCGGGTCGGCTTAATTCAGGCGCTAGGCCTCATGTCAGATTCCGTCGAATACCTGCACCTTGAGCCCGGGGCCACTCCGAGCCCGCTTGATAGCAGACCATTCAAAGCTGTCGTAGCTGTCGAGGCTGACGTCTCGCCACAATGGCAATCGCTTGTTAGCGACTGGCTCGTTCAATCGGGCTGCCTCTACATGATGGCTTGGGGTCAAGATTGCAGCTCCTGGGACGACTCAGTGGACCTGGCCAACGCCAAGCCATTCGGCCTGGCTGGCATTCCTGAGGACCAGTTTGTAATGACAACTTGGCACTCTGACGAACCGTTGGCTGAGGTGTTCTGGTTCTCCAAACACACCGCATCGCATCCAACAGTCGATCTCGATCGGACCCTGTTGCTTCACATATCGCTCAAGAGTCAAGAGCAAGAGTTCTTGCGCAGCTATGATGAGGCCTAATAATTCATTCAAGCCGAACCCGCTTCACGGGTCGGCTTAACTCAAGCGTTAGGCGTCCCTTCTCACTGATCGGATACGCGGTCGACGATCCACTCGACGATCGCATCGAATCTCTCTTGATCGAGAGCGTGTCCGCGGTCGACGCGGAGCTCGGTAATGAAGTCGCCGGCGACCTTGGCCACGACCTGGTCTGCATCCCGTGAATACTTGTCCTTGGTACCCGACACAACCATTGTCGGCCGAGGTCCGATGGCTGAAAGAACATCGTGCGTGTCGATCTGGCGAGCGAGCCCGGGCACGGTCTCGAAAAGGGTGATCCCGGTGTCTTCCCGGCGGCGCGTCTCGAAGCTGCATACGGCACCGCTGACGCATGCGAACCTGCATCGTGCATCGACTGCCGCGTGGTAGAGCGCCGTGTAACCACCGTACGAGTGTCCTGCCACGCCCACGAGCCGCTCGTCTATCCCGGCGGCCTGGACCAGAACGCTCAGGGCCCGTTGGGCGTCATCCAGGCACTTCCTCATCAGCAGGTCGCCATCCAGCAGCCGGTAGCTCATGGCGTTGTAGTGCTGAAGCCAATCGTAATAATCCGGTTCCACTCCCTGAACCGCTCCTCGTCGATCCTCGAAAGTGATGGAGTCCGAGGCCAGGACTGCGAGGCCTCTACGAGCGAGTGCCGGCCCGAAGGCTTGAAACGCGTCGCCCACCTCGCCGGCTACCTCACTCTTGCCGAAATGGAACTCCCCATTGTGCTGGTGAAAGACAACCACTCCGCCGAGCGTATCGCGCCCTCTCGGCGTGAACAGGAAAGCCGGGATGAGGTCGCCTTCGAGTCCCCGGTACTCGATCCGTTCCCGGTCGAATCCGTCGGCCTCTTCGACGTCGCCTCGTTGGAACGCCACCGGAACAGGGTCCGCAAGCCCTAGGCGCTCTCGAAGCGTCGTGGTGAGGTCGGTCATCATCTGCAATGATAGCCCGCAATCAGGATGGCACGTAAACCGCCCCGGGGCACCTAACAATTCATTCAAGCCCAACGGGCTTCGCCCGTCGGCTCAATTCAGCAGTTGGGGCCCGCTACAAGCACTAACGGAGAGCGCAAGTGGAGATCTCGGCGACCGTCAAGAACTCTGGAGCCGGACATGTCGTCTCTGTCCGTACCGACAACACAACTCAAGCGCTGGCCATCCCCGGCAAGGCTGCCGGTCAAGGCTCCGGTGTGAACGGCGGCGAGTTGCTGCTCCTCGCTTTGGCGACTTGCTACTGCAATGATCTTTACCGGGAAGCGGCGCGCTTGAGCATTAGCTTGTCCGGGGTTGAGGTCGAGGCTACGGCTGACTTCCCGGGTGTTGGTCTTGCGGCCAGGAACATTCGATATCGAGCCAACGTGTCTTCGCCGGCTGATCCAACTGCAGTGGTGGCTCTGCTTCGGCAAACTGACGCGGTGGCGGAGGTACACAATACTGTCCGTTCGGGTGTTCCGGTCGTCTTAGTCGAGAGTTCGCTGTGAGTCGAGCGTGCCCTGACAATTCATTCAAACCGTCGCCATATCTTGGCGCGGCTTGATTCAGGCGTTAGCCATTCACAACTCCAAGCGGGCGAGGGCTGATAGAAACCGCATGTGCGGATGGAAGGCGATGCCGGAAGGCGGGTAGATGGGTCCGTGGGACGCCGTGCCCACGCAAAGGCAGGGCCGTCTGTTCCGGCGGGATAGGCAGGCGTGTCATTGGCTCGACACCGGCCAGGGGTGGGCGCATATTCCCGGCGCAGGGGCGGATGGAATCCGCTCGGTGGTGCGGGCGATCCGCGACCACCAGGGGAGGCACGCATGGCCGAAGCACCCGAAACGCCGCGGACGGCGAAGGCGCCGTCCTACCTGGACGCGATCGTCCCGCTCGTGGTCCTGGTGGTGCTGGTCGGCACCTCGGTCGCGCTGTTCGGCCTGGATGCGATCAACGGCCCGATGCAGGTGGCCATGATCCTGGCCACGATGGTCGCCGTGGCGGTCATCCTCAAGAACGGCCATGCCTGGGAGGAAATCGCGCAGTCGGGCCAGAAGGGCCTGGCCACGGTGGTCGGTGCGATCTTCATCCTGCTGGCGGTGGGCGCGCTGATCGGCACCTGGAACATGTCCGGCACCATCCCCACGCTGGTGTATTACGGCATCAAGCTGATCGACCCGACCTGGTTCCTGCCGGTGGCCTTCATCGTCTGCTCGGCCATCTCGCTGAGCATCGGCAGTTCGTGGACCACGGCCGGCACGGTGGGCGTGGGCCTGATGGGCCTGGCGCACATGATCGGCGTGTCGCCGGCGATGACCGCCGGCGCGGTGATCTCCGGCGCCTACGTGGGCGACAAGATCTCGCCGCTGTCGGAAACCACGGTGCTGGCCGCCCAGCTCAACGGCGTGGAGCTGTTCAAGCACATCCGTGCCCAGGCCTGGACCACGATCCCGGCCGGACTGTTCGCGCTGCTGGTGTTCGTCGTGCTCGGCCTGACCCAGAAGGGCGGGCTGGATGATGCGATCATCCAGGCCGAGCTGGGGCACATCGAAGGACTGTTCCACATCACGCCCTGGAACCTGCTGCCGCTGCTGTTCCTGCTGGGCATGTCGATACGCAAGGTACCTGCGCCGCTGGCGATCATGTGCGCGGCGCTGCTGGCCGGGATCATGGCGACGTTCCTGCAGCCGCAGGCGGTGGCGCAGTTCGTCGCCGCGCCTGACCAGTCGGCGCCGGTCGTCGCCATCAAGGGCGTGTGGCTGGCGATGGCCAACGGCTTCCAGGCCAGCACCGGCATGGCCGAGGTCGACGCGCTGCTTTCGCGCGGTGGCATGGACAGCATGCTGCTGACCATCTGGCTGATCATCGGTGCGGTGACGTTCGGCATCCTGGTCGATGATTTCGGCCTGCTCAACAAGCTGGTCGCGCCGCTGCTGCTCAAGGCCAGGAGCATGGGCAAGCTGTTCGCCTCGGTCGTGGGCACGGCGGTCGGCTTGAACATCGCCGCCGGCGACCAGTACATCGCCCTGCTGCTGCCCACGCGGCTGTACCGCGGCGAGTTCGCCAAGCGCGGACTGGCGCCGGAGAACCTGTCGCGGGCGGTGGGCGATGCCGGCATCGTCACTTCGGCGCTGGTGCCGTGGAATTCCTGCGGGGCCTACATGTCGGCCGTGCTGGGCATCTCCACGCTCGCCTACCTGCCGTATGCGGTGTTCAACTACACCGCGCCGGTGCTGACCCTGCTGCTGGGCATCACCGGATATCGCATCGTCCGGTTGGCGGTCGGCTCGGCGCCCGGCGATGCGGTGTCGCCCGCTTCCCGCGACACGACCTGAAGACGCGAGGGCTGTCCGTCGGCCGGCCGATGCCGTTCCGGGCGCGCGGCGTGGGTCGCGTGCCTCGGAGGCGGCCACGCTCAGCCGGCCGGCTTCGGCGGCCGCACCATCCGGTCCATCAGGTGTTCCAGCGTGGCCGCCAGGTCGCCGCCGCAGCGGCCCATGTGCACCGGCGAGGTCTGGATGATCGCGCTGCGCTTGGCGGTGAGCCAGTGGAAGCGTGCGCGCGGCGGCAGCAGCCCGATCGGCGCGGCGGCCTCGCCGCCGCGGCAGATCGCCGGGATCGCGGCCAGGTGGCGGCAGACCAGGTCCAGGTCGATGCCCGGATCGAGCGCGCGCAGGCGCGCCTCGTCCACCTCGATGCGTGCCTCCAGGAAGCCGGCGCGCTCGCAGGAGAGGATCACGCCGACGTTGACGAACTCTTCGCGCTCCACGCGCGGTACCACGCGGATCACCGCGTAGTCGTAGGTGTCATGCGCGTGCACGGATCGCCTCCTGCACGAAGCCTTCGCGCTGCGCCAGGCGCCGGGTGAGGTAGTCGACGTAGGCCGCGCGCTGGGCGGCCGGGTCGGCGAACGCGTCCGGGCCCTGCAGCCAGTCGTCCGGCACCTGGGCGACGACGTCGGCAATGGCGTCGCCCTGCAGCCGCTGCGCCATCGATGCGTCGATTTCCGCCAGCCGCGTCGCCCAGCGCAGCAGCACGTGGTCGCGGACCAGCGCGAACGGCCTACTGGCCTGCGACGTGTCGCCGTCCCAGCCGTGGTGGAAGTACAGCGCCGCGCCGTGGTCGATCAGGTACAGCCGGCGATGCCAGACCAGCATGTTCGGGTTGCGCGCAGTGCGGTCGACGTTGCTGGTGAAGGCATCGAACCAGACGATGCGCGAGGCCAGTTCCGGGTCGGGCTGCTCGGCCACCGGGTCGAAGTTGACCGCACCGGGCAGGTAGTCCATCGCCAGGTTGAGGCCGGCGCTGGCGCGGATCAGGTCCTGGATTTCCGGGTCGCCCTCGGTGCGGGCCAGTTCGGCATCCAGGTCCATCAGCACGATTTCCGGCACCGGCAGGTCCAGCGCCCGCGCCAGTCCACCGGCGATGGCCTCGGCCACCAGTGCCTTCGGCCCCTGGCCGGCGCCGCGGAACTTGAGCACGTACAGCCCCTGGTCGTCGGCTTCGACCACGGCCGGCATCGAGCCGCCCTCGCGCAGCGGGGTGACGTAGCGGGTGGCGGACAGGCGGCGCAGCGGCATGCGGCCAAGGATACCGGTCCGGCACTGCCGTGCGGCCCGTTGCCGCGGCGACAGGTTCGCGCGCGACTGGGGCCGGCACCGGCGCTGACGCACCGATGCCGGCGGCAACGCTCAGCCCGCGCTGTTCCTGCGGTCGCGCTTGCCCTGGTTGCGGCGACCGCGGGTGCTGACGCTGCCGTGGATCGGCTTCATCCGGCTCTCGCCGGCATGCAGGCGCATGGCCTTGCTCGCCGCGCTGGCCGACTGGAAGCCGGGGGCGGCGACCGCAGGCGCGGCGGTGGTGTCCAGCGCCTGCCAGGGCTTGGGCTCGCGGTCGCGCGCGGTCTTCTCTTCCAGCAGCTGCTTCTCGGCCGCGATCGCTTTGGCCCGCTTCCGGGCGGCGGTCTGCGCGCGGGTGGCCTTCTTGCGCGGCGCCGCTGCCTTGGCGGCGCCATCGCCGGCGACCTTGCGCGGCGCCGCACGGGATGCGGTGCGCTTGGCGGCCTTCTTCGTCGCAGTGGTACGCGTGGTCTTTTTCGCGGCCTTCTTTGCGGCCGGCTTCTTCGTCGCCTTTGCCGCCTTTGCCACCTTCGCCGCCGGCTTGCGGGCGGAGGCCGCCTTCAGCGCGCCCTCGAAGCGCTTGAGGATGTCGTCCAGCAGTTCGGCCTTGTCCTTGCTGCGCTGGTTGGCCAGGCCGGTGCGTCCGCGCTTGCTGCCGGTGGTGGCGCGCGAGGCCAGCTTCTGCCGCTGGACCAGGTCGCGTGCCCGTTCGCGGGCACGACGGGTCCGCTCGACCCGGGTCTTCAGCATGGCCGCGTCCAGCTGGCGCAACGCGTTGCTGCGGCTGTCGTCGTACAGCCGCATCTCGGTGGCGTTCAACAGGCCCTGTGCACGGGCGCGTGTGATCGGCATGGTGGGACTCCTGTTCGTGGCCGGTGGGGACGCTGTCGAACATACGCCGGGGGCCATCATCGTTCCGTTACGACGCGGGGACGGCCGTCGCTCCGGTGGTGCAGCGCGGGATGGCGCAACCCAGCTTCCCGCCGGTGGCCTTGAGCGGTCCGTTGCCGGGGAGTGAAATGGCGCATCGTCTCCCTCCCCCGAGGCTCCATCATGGAATACCGCTATCTCGGCCGTTCCGGCTTCCGCGTCCCCGTCCTCAGTTTCGGCACCGGCACCTTCGGCGGCAGCGGCGCGCTGTTCAGCGCCTGGGGCAGCACCGACGTGGCCCAGGCGCGGCGCCTGGTCGACATCTGCCTGGACGCCGGCATGAACATGTTCGACAGCGCCGACGTGTACTCCAAGGGCGCGGCCGAGGAGATCCTCGGCGAGGCGATCAAGGGCCGCCCGCGCGATTCGCTGATCATTTCCACCAAGGCGACCTTCCGCTTCGGCGACGGCGAGAACCAGGTCGGTTCCTCGCGCCATCACCTGGTCAACGCGGTCGACGCCGCGCTGCGGCGGCTGGGCACCGACTACATCGACCTGTTCCAGCTGCACGGCTTCGATGCGCGGCCGCCGGTGGAGGAGGTGCTGTCCACGCTCGACACGCTGGTCAAGGCGGGCAAGATCCGCTACCTGGGCGTGTCCAACTTCTCCGGCTGGCACCTGATGAAGTCGCTGGCCGTCGCCGACCGCTACGGCTGGACCCGCTACGTGGCGCACCAGGCCTACTACTCGCTGCTCGGCCGCGACTACGAGTGGGAGCTGATGCCGCTGGCCGAGGACCAGGGCGTGGGCGCGGTGGTGTGGAGCCCGCTGGGCTGGGGCCGGCTGACCGGCAAGCTGCGCCGGGGCCAGCCGCTGCCGGAGGGCAGCCGCCTGCAGTCGCAGACCGCGGTCGATTCCGGGCCGCAGGTGGAGGAGGAGTACCTGTACCGCGTGGTCGATGCGCTGGACGAAGTCGCCGCCGAGACCGGGAAGACGGTGCCGCAAGTTGCGCTGAACTGGCTGCTGCAGCGGCCGACCGTGTCCAGCGTCATCGTCGGTGCGCGCAATGAGGAACAGTTGATGCAGAACCTGGGCGCGGTCGGCTGGAACCTGACGCAGGAGCAGGTGGCGAGGCTGGATGCCGCCAGTGCGGTGGCCAAGCCGTATCCGTACTGGCACCAGGCCGGGTTCAAGTACCGCAATCCGACGCCGGTGTGAGTGCAGTCGGTTGGAGTAGGCGATGGATCGCCGATGCAGCCGCATCGCCGTGGTTGCTGTTGTAGGAGCCGGGTTCAGCCGGCGACAAGGGCGTCGGGACCATGAGGGCGTCGCCTGTGCCGCCGGCGTCGCTTCGCCGGCTGAACCCGGCTCCTACAACAGCCACCGCGCGGCCGCTCTTCTGTAGGAGCTGACTTCAGTCGGCGACACGGGCGTCGGAACCATGAGGGCGTCGCCTGTGCCGACGGCGTCGCTTCGCCGGCTGAACCCGGCTCCTACAAACAGCCACCGCGCGGCCGCTCTTCTGTAGGAGCTGACTTCAGTCGGCGACACGGGCGTCGGAACCATGAGGGCGTCGCCTGTGCCGGCGTCGTCGTGTCGCCGGCTGAACCCGGCTCCTACAACAGCCGCAGCGCGGCCGCTCTTCTGTAGGAGCTGACTTCAGTCGGCGACACGGGCGTCGGAATCACGAGGGCGTCGCCTGTGCCGACGGCGTCGTGTCGCCGGCTGAACCCGGCTCCTACAACAGCGGAGAAAGGTCGGGCACTTCAGAACCCGTAACGCAACGCCAGCGCGTACGTCGTCGCCGATGCGACCCGGCGCTCGATGCGCGCGCCGGTGTCGTCCACCAGGTCGTGCCGGCGGTCGAACGCGTAGCCGGCCTCCAGCCGCAACCGCCAGTGCCGGCTCGGGTGCCAGTCCGCGCCCAGCGTTCCGCGCCAGGCTTCGCTGACGTAGAAGAACTCTGCGCCGCCGCGTTCGTCGCTGACCACGTGCCAGCGCTGTCCCGCCGGCGCCACTTCCAGCCGCAGGCGCCACTGCGGATGCGGCTGCCACCCGGCCTCGCTGCGCGGCCAGCCCAGGACCAGGTCGGTGCGCGCGCCACGGTGCAGCAGGGCCAGTACCGGGTAGGCCCGCGGATCGCCGAAGCGGTCGTCGTAGCCGGCGCCGGCGCGCCAGCCCCAGCCGCCGGGCGTGGCCCGCTCGACGGTGGCCCCGCCGTACAGCGCGAGGTCGTCGCTACTGCCGCGCGAGGGCAGGTCCTTGAACACGTTGGAGGAACTGGCGATGGTCGGCGCCACCACCAACCGCACGAGATAGGCGC
This sequence comes from Pseudoxanthomonas suwonensis, assembly GCF_000972865.1. Taxonomy (NCBI): domain Bacteria; kingdom Pseudomonadati; phylum Pseudomonadota; class Gammaproteobacteria; order Lysobacterales; family Lysobacteraceae; genus Pseudoxanthomonas; species Pseudoxanthomonas suwonensis. Next base: position 1,507,038 of record NZ_CP011144.1, on the reverse strand, counting down.
CGTCGCGGCGCCATTGCAGCGGCAGCGCCAGCCGGTGCAGGTCGCGGTTGCGGGTGGGCAGGCCGGTGTAGTCGTAGTGGGTGTAGGCATAGTCGGCGCCGAGCGTGGCCCGGCCCTGCAGCAGGCCGAACTCCGGCGCGCGCAGGCGCAGGCCGTCCACGCGGGCGCTGAGGGTTGCGTCGCCGAAATCCGCTTCGGCGACCGCGCCGTGGTGCAGTTCGACGCCGGCCTGGGCGGCGGCCGTGGTCCAGGACAGCAGGCCGACCGCGAGCGTGAAGCCCGCCGGCAGCCATCGGGAAGTCGCCATGTCCAGGCTCCTCCGCAATGCAGGTCGTGGCGCGACGCGCGGGATGGCGCCGCATGCCGCATCGTGGCCAGCATAGCGCCGCGCCCTGCCGGCACGCATTCACGCCGCAGTCGGACGCAGGTGAACCAGACCGGATCCCACGCCGTTACGATCGGCGCGGATAGCGCCGTGGATACCGAGGGACTCAAGGCGTTCTGCGCCGGGCTGCCGGGCGTCGAGGCACGCCGGCTCGATGCGCCGGCGAACATCCTGGTGTATGCGATCGGCGGCAAGACCTTCGCCTATTTCAAGACCAGCGAGCCGGAACGCTGGCGCTTCAGCTTCAAGGCGTCGCCGGAACACTTCCTGGAACTGACCGACATTCCCGGCATCCGTCCGGCGCGCTGGCTGGGCCGGCACCGGTGGGTGACGGTGGTCGACGTGCGCAGCCTGCCGGGCGCGTACCTGGGCGAACTGGTTGACTGGTCGTACCGCCATGCGTTGGGCACCTTGAGCCGGACGCGGCAGGTGGCGCTGACCGGGGTGCCGGTTCCCCCGCGGACGCGCGGCGGGCGCGTCCGCGGGCGTGGATGAGCGCCGGAGTCGCAGGAGGAGGGCGCGCCTGGTGCGGAGCCCTCGCGCTCGTCAAGCGGGACGAGCTGGCGCCGCAGCATCGGACAGGCCGGTGATCCCGGCCAGCGTGCATGCAGGCCATGCCGGCACGCACCCGGGTGCGGCTCAGTCGGGCAGCGGATGGCCGCGCGCGTCGACGATGAAGCGCGCCCTTTGCTTGCCGTAGTAGAACGACGCGCGCCAGGTACCGGCATCCTCGCCGGTGCCGCGTTCGCACAGCACGGTGATCTTGCCGTCGGCCATCAACTGCCGGAACGCGGCCACCTCCAGGCCGATCGCGCGCGCGACCATCGCGCCGTCGATTTCCAGTGGGGGAGCGGGACTGTCCATCGCAGCTTCCATGGGGCTGCTTGCAGGATTGCGCAAGGCGGCCGTCGGCGCCTTGACCTGGGTCAGGCGCCGGGGCGGCAGCACCGACCGCCGTCCGCGGGACGCGCCTGCCGTGAACGGCGGGCGACCTGCGCGTACCCGGCGGGCGCCTGCCCGGTCACCGTGCCGCGACGATGGCGGATAATGGCCCGCCCATTGCCGCCCATCTCCGCTTGACCCTCCACGACGACCCGCTCAAGGCCCTGCTGCTGCCGTTCGACGGCGGCGCGCTGCCGTGGCCGGCGCAGGGGCCGGTCGCATTCCTGCGCGCGCGCGACGGCTGGCCGCTGCGGCGCCATCCGCTGGACCGGCTGCGGTGCGAGCAGGGCTTCAAGCCGCTGGCCGACGGCCTGCGCCAGGCCGGGCTGGAGGTGCAGCCCGAGCTCGAAGACGAGGGCGGTGCGTCGCTGGTGCTGGTCCTGCCGCCACGGCAGCGCGATGAAGCGCAGGCGCTGCTGGCGCGCGCGGTGGCGCTGGCCGCACCCGGCGCGCGGGTGGTCGTCGCGGTGGCCAACGACGAGGGCGCCAAGTCGCGCGAGCGCGACCTGCAGCAGCTGGCCGGCCTCGACGGCACGCTGACCAAGTTCCACTGCCGCGTGTTTTGGACGCCACCGCTGTCAGGCACGCATGACACCGCGCTGGCCGCGCGCTGGTCGCGCGCCGATGCGCCGCGGCCGATCCTGGACGGCCGCTACACCAGCCGCCCGGGCGTGTTCGCCTGGGACCGGATCGATCCGGCTTCGGCGCTGTTGGCCGCGCAGCTGCCGACCGGCCTGCGCGGCCGCGGCGCCGACCTCGGCGCCGGCTGGGGCTACCTGGCCGACGAGCTGCTGCGCCGCGCGCCAGGCGTGCAGGCGCTGGACCTGTACGAGGCCGAGGCGCGCGCACTGGAGCTGGCGCGCGGCAATCTCGCCGCGCATGCCGACCGCGTCGCGCTCGGCTTCCACTGGCACGACGTGACCGCCGGCCTGGCGCAGGACGGCTACGACTTCATCGTCAGCAACCCGCCGTTCCACGCGCACGACCGCGGTGACCGGCCGGAGCTGGGCCAGCGCTTCATCGAGGTGGCGGCGCAGGCGCTGCGTCCCGGCGGACGCCTGCTGCTGGTCGCCAACCGCCACCTGCCGTACGAGGCGACCCTGGCGCGCGGCTTCGCCTCGCAGCGGGTGCTGGCCGAGGCGGGCGGCTTCAAGGCGATCGAGGCGGTGAAGGAGGGTGGGCGGTGAGCAAGTCGATGAAGCTGGTCAAGCACCTGGCCAACCTCGGCTACGGCAGCCGCAAGGAAGTGGCCTGGCTGTTCCGCGAGGGCCGCGTCACCGACGCGGCCGGCGAGGTGCTCTACGCCGACGATCCGCTCGACCACGACAACGTGCGGGTGGACGGCGAGCCGCTGGATCCGCCGCCCGGATTGGCGCTGATGCTGCACAAGCCGGCCGGCCATACCTGCTCGACCAAGGACAAGGGCCGGATCGTCTACGACCTGCTGCCCGCCCGCTTCCGCCTGCGCGACCCGGTGTTGTCCACGGTTGGCCGCCTGGACCGCGAGACCACCGGCCTGTTGCTGATGACCGACGACGGCGCGCTGCTGCACCGGATCGTCTCGCCGAAGTCCAGGCTGCCCAAGGTCTACGAGGCCGCGCTGGCGCAGGACCTGCGCGGCGACGAGGCGGCGCTGTTCGCCAGCGGCACGCTGCTGCTGGAGTCGGAGACCACGCCGCTGCTGCCGGCGGAACTCGAGGCGCTCGGCCCGCGCCGCGCGCGGCTGACCCTGCATGAGGGCCGCTACCACCAGGTGCGGCGCATGTTCGCCGCCACCGGCAACCACGTCGAAGCGCTGCACCGCCCGCGCGTCGGCGGACTGGACCTGGGCGACCTGCCCGAAGGCCGGTGGCGCGCGCTGGACGCCGCCGACCTGGAGCGCCTGTTCAACCCGGAGACCGCATGAGCCCCGTCGCCATCCCGCCGCTGCCGTTCCTGCCTGACGCGGTGATCTTCGACATGGACGGGCTGATGCTCGACAGCGAGCGCGCGATCAACGCCTGCATGGCCCGCGCCGCGCTCGAACTGGGCCACGATCTGCCCGAGACGCTGTGGCTGCAGATGATCGGCGGCGGTGACGGCCTGTGCCGGCGCCTGCTCGCCGAACGCATCGGCGATGCGGCGACGGTCGTGCTGCTGGAGCGGGTGGAGACGATGTACGACGCGGTCGCCGACGCCGGCATCGACCACCGGCCCGGCGTCGTCGACCTGCTCGAACTGCTGGTCGCGCGCCGCATCCCGCGCGCGGTGGCGACCTCGACCCGCCGGCCGCTGGCGATGCGCAAGCTCGCCGCCGCCGGGCTGCTGCGGTACTTCGACGCGGTCTGCACCAGCAGCGACGTCGCGCGGCCCAAGCCGGCACCGGACGTGTACCTGCTCGCCGCCGCGACCCTGGGCGTGGCGCCGTCGTTGTGCCTGGTGCTGGAGGACTCGCCGACCGGCGTGCGCGCCGCGCTGGCCGCGGGCATGACCCCGGTCCAGGTGCCGGACATGCTCGAGCCGGACGACGACGTGCGCGCGCTGCGGCATCGCATCGTCGATTCGCTCGCCGCTGCGCAGCGGCTGCTGGAGGCGCGGCTGGCGATCGGCTGAGGCGCGCGGCCGCGTTCGCCTGCGGCCCTGGAGTGCCTGGTGAAACGCTCCCTCTCCCCCATCGCATGGCGATGGGAGAGAGGGTTGGGGTTGAGGGGGGCTCCATGCGCACTTGAAGCGCGAGTGTTTGCCCCTCGCTTCAGCTCTCCAACCCACAAGCGATGGGGCGCCTTGCTTGACGTTCTTGGACTGTCGTTCCGTCCGGTGCGAAAGTAGCGTGGCCGTTCCGCAGCGAGGCCGCAATGCAGCAGCACCGCCATCGATGGATCGCCGCATCGCTGTTCGCGCTGGCGGCCTGTTCGCGTGGTGGCGACCCTGGTCCTGCGTCCACGCCATCCGCCGCCTCCGGCGCGCCATCGTCGCCGGCCGCGGCGCAGATCGACGAATGGATCCTGCCGGCACCGGCGGGCGCAGCGCAGCCCGACCTGGCCGTGGCCCCGGACGGTCGCCTGCTGCTGAGCTGGATCGAGGCGCTCGCCGACGGCGGCCACCGCCTGCGCCTGGCCTCCACCGTGCCCGGCGGCGCCGCACAGGCATGGGGCGAGCCGCAGACCGTGGCCGCCGGCAGCGACTGGTTCGTCAACTGGGCCGATACGCCGCATGTGTACGCCTTGCCCGACGGCTCGCTGTGGGCGCACTGGCTGCGCAGCACCGGCCCGTCGCGGATGGACTACGGCATCGCGCTGGTGCGCTCCGGCGATGGCGGCGACACCTGGTCGGCGCCGCAGCCGGTGCATCCGGGCACGCGCGGCGACCACGGCTTCGTGACTTTCTGGGCGCAGGCCGACGACCGGCTGGGCATCGCCTGGCTCGACAGCCGGCAGAAGGCCGCGGCCACGCCCGGCGCGGCTGCGCATGACGGCCACCATGCGGACGGCGGCCCGGCGATGATGCTGCGCGCCGCGGTCCACGGACCGCAGGGCGCGCAGGAAGCCGAGTGGCCGCTGGACGCCTCGACCTGCGACTGCTGCACGACCGCCTCGGCATCGACCGACCGCGGCGTGGTGGTGGTCTACCGCGGCCGCGACGCGCACGAGATCCGCGACACCCGCCTCGTCCGCTTCGACGGCGCGGCCTGGACCGCGCCGCGCGACGTGCACGCGGACGGCTGGCGCTTCCCCGGTTGCCCGGTCAACGGACCGGTGGTGGTCGCCGACGGGAGCCGGGTCTGGGTCGCGTGGTACACCGAGGCCGACGGCGTGCCGGAACTGCGCGCGGCGCGCTCGGACGATGCCGGCGACCGTTTCGGCGCGCCGGTGACCCTGGCCAAGGGACCGCAGGTGCTGGGACGCGTGGCCCTCGCGCGCGGCGGCGAGCAGCTGCTGGCGGCGTGGCTGGAGGAAGCTCCGCCGGCGTCGCAGCGGCTGGTGCTGGGCCGCTACGACACCGACTGGGCGCACGGCGAGCGCATCGAGGTCGCCGGGGTGTCCGCGCGCGGGCGCGCCAGCGGCCTGCCGCGCCTGCAGGGGAGCGGGGATGCCGCCTGGCTGGTGTGGACCGACGTGCACGATGGCGCGCCGGTGCTGCGCGGCGCGACGGTGCGCTGACCGGACCCGACGCAAGGCGCCTGCTCAGGCGTACTGCATCTTGCGGGTCATGCCGCCGTCGGCGACGAACTCCTGGCCGGTGACGAAGCCCGAGAGCGCCGGCGCCAGCAGGTACACCGCCAGTGCGGCGATGTCCTCCGGCATGCCGACGCGGCCGGCCGGATGCTGGGCATGGTCGCGCCGCGACAGCTTCGGTGCGCGCCGTCGTGCCGGCCCGCGCCAGGCCTCGGTGGCGATCCAGCCGGGGCTGATGCAGTTCACGCGCACCGCCGGGCCCTCGCTCAGCGCCAGTGCGTGGGTGAACGCGACCAGCCCGCCCTTGGCCGCGGCGTAGGCCTCGCCGTGCGGTTCGGACTGGTGCGCACGGGTGGAGGCGATGTTGACGATCGCGCCGCCGCCCTTGGCCCGGCGCAGTGCGGGCAACGCGTGCTTCGCGCAGAGGAACGCGCCGTGCAGGCTGGACAGGCGCCGGTTCCACTCGGCGAACGCCAGGGCGTCCAGCGGCGGCACGTGCGGGTCGGCGATGCCGGCGTTGTTGACCAGGCCGTCGATGCGGCCAAAGCGTTCGAGTGCGGCGCCGACGAAGGCGGCGACGCTGCGCTCGCCGGCCACGTCGGTGCGCCGGAACAGGCTGCGCTGCGGCAGTGCCCAGTCGCGCAGGCAGGCACGGCCCGCGTCGGCGTCCAGGTCGGCGATCGCCACGCGGCCGCCGGCACCGAGCACTGCCTGGGCGATGCCGCGGCCGATGCCCTGCGCGCCGCCGGTGACCAGGACCACGCGGTCCTGCAGCGGCGCCGGATTCCACGGTTCGATGGCGGGCACGAGGGTCATGGGCGAACCGGCGATGGATGGGAGCGCCAGTGTCGCCCGCGGCGCGTGCATCCGGCGTGGGCGCGGCGGCGGATTGCCGCAGGCCTGTGCCGCGTCGGGTTCACGGCCGGGAGGTGGCGTGCACAGGGGAGGGCGTCGCCCCGGTCGTCCCGGTAAATCCATGCTCCTGCAGCCATCCGGCCATCAGTTCCGGATAGCCGTCCACGTAGGCGGTCCTGCCCCGTTCCTCGCGATCGCGCGGCCGGTCGATCGCCGGGAACAGGCCGTGGTCGGCGCCCTCGAAGACCCGGATCGTCAGCGCGGGATTGCCGCCGCGGGCGAACGCGTCGCGGTAGGCGTCCACGCTCGCCCGCCAGTCCACCATAACGTCGCGGTCGCCGAAGATGGCCAGCGTCGGCTGTCGCAGCTGGGCCAGGTAGGTGTCCGCGCGCAGGAGGTGGTCGGGTCCGAGCCAGTCCGTTTCCGCCGTGTCGCCGATACCCATCCGGGCGAACAGCGGATACCGCTCCAGCGGTGCGGTCGCCGCGAGGAATTCCTCGCGCGATCCGCCGGCGCCCGCGATCGCCAGGGCACGCCGCAGCGTGGCGGCGGCCTGGTCCGCCTCGGCGTCGCCGACGCCCTGCCTGCGCAGCAGCTGGGAGAAGTGGTACGCGGTGTCCGCGCCGGCCTCCCGGCCCGGGCCGCTGACCACGATCAGGAACGCGATCCGTGGATCGCGCACGGCCGCCATCGGCGCGATCCAGCCACCCTGGCTGATCGCCCACAAGCCGATGCGTTCCGGATCGATGTCCTGCCGCTGCCGCAGCGCCGCCACCGCCGCGACCGTCTCGCTGGCCCTGTCCACCAGCACCGCGTCGGCGGCATAGCCGCCCTCGCTGCAGCCGTCGCCGGCCTTGGTCCAGGCCACGGTGGCGATCCCGGTGCGGCGGAAGACCGCCCGCAGCCTGTCGTAGGAGCCATTGAACCCGGGGTCGCGCCCGCTCACGTCGGTCGGTCCGGCGCCGTGCACGAACACGACCGCCGGATGCGGGCCCGCACCCTCGGGAAGATCGACGAATCCGCGCAGGCGGTTGCCGCCCGACTCGAATGCGAACGGCTCGGTGCCGGCGGGCAGCGTGCAGGCCTCCTGCGCGCGGGCCGGGGAGGCGGCCAGCACCGCCAGCACGAGTGCCGCGGCCAAGCCGGAACCGTGTCGCGAAACCTTGCCGGTCATGCTGGAGTCCCCTGGCGGGAGGGAAGGCGGCGCGCGCAACCCTAGCACCCTTCCCGCTGCGCAGCCGCGCCGGCCGGCGCCGACCGGCCCGGTCGCCCGACTCAGTCCGCGAGCAGCCGGCGCCAGCCGTCGTGGCCGAGCTCGCGCAGGGTCGCGAAGTTGCGCTCCACGATCGAGTCCGGGTCCGGATAGACCTCGACCGCGCGGCTCACGCTGTCCTCGCGCAGCAGGTGCAGGGTCGGATAGGGCGCACGGTTGCTGTAGTTCTCGATGTCATCCGGGCGGCTGTCGGCGAACTGGTAATCGGGATGGAAGCTGGCCACCTGCAGCTCGCCGTCCAGTTCCAGCGCCTCGACCAGCGCGTCGGCCTGGTCGAGGAAATCGTTGTAGTCGAGGAAGTCCTGCAGTACGTGCGGATGCACCAGCAGCGTGGTGTCGATCTGCTCGGCCGGGGTGTCGCGCAGCCGCAGCAGTTCCTCGCCCAGCTGCTCGAGCAGCTGTTCGGGCGTGGTCGCGTCGCTGAAGGCGAAGCGCACCTGCTCCTTTACATACACCGCCTTGGCGAACGGGCACAGGTTCAGGCCGATCACCGCCCGTTCCACCCAGCGGCGGGTGGCGGCAATGGCCTCGTCCGCGCCGGGGAGCGGGCTGTCGTGGTCGGCGGACATCGCGGCGCGGCTCAGTCGCGGAAGTTGTCGAACTGCAGCGGGATGCCGAAGTCGGCCTTGCGCAGCAGGGCGATGGCCTCCTGCAGGTCGTCGCGCTTCTTGCCGTTGACCCGCAGCTTCTCGCCGGCGATCTGGCTGTCGACCTTGAGCTTGGCGTCCTTGAGCGCGGACTGGATCTTCTTGGCGGTCTCGCGCTCGATCCCCTGCTTGATCGTGACCTTCTGCCGCGCGCCGGCCAGGTTGGTCTCCACCTCGCCGAACTCCAGGCAGCGCGCGTCGATGCCGCGCGCGGTCAGGCGCTGGCGCAGGATGTCGGTCATCTGCTTGAGCTGGAAGTCGCTGGGCGCGGACTGGGTGATGACGCTGTCCTCGCGCACGAACTTCGCGTCCACCCCCTTGAAGTCGAAGCGGGTGGTCAGCTCGCGGCTGGCCTGGTCGACCGCGTTGGTCAGCTCGTGGGTGTCGACTTCGGAGACGATGTCGAAGGAAGGCATGGGCGCGGTCCGGCAGGGGCGTGGAGCGCGCATTTTACCCGGTGCGTGGCGGGCCGCGCGCGGGCATTCCCGGCCGCTATGCGGCGGACTTGTGCCGGTCCGACAGGGAGCGGCGCCAGGCGGCGGGAGGCACCCCGTACTCGCGCCGGAATGCGCGGCTGAAAGAGGTATCGTTCTGGTAACCGACCTCTTCGGCGATGTTCGTCAGCGAGGCCGTAGTGCGCCGCAGCATGTTGGCGGCGATGAGCATCCGCCACTGCGTCAGATAGAGCATGGGCGAGATGCCCATGATCTTCTGGAACCTGTCGGCCAGAACCGTGCGCGACGATCCGATCGATCTCGCGAGTTCTTCCAGCGTCCAGTCGCGCGACGGATTGCCATGCAGCGCGTTCAGGGCCTTGCCGACCGTCCTGTCGGAAAGTCCGGCAAGCCACCCGATGCGGCCAGCGCCGGTGCACGCGTACTGGCGCAGTATCTCGATGAAAAGGACCTCGGCCAGTCGCGACATCACGCTGCTGCCTCCCGCGCGTGGCGATCTCGCTTCCGACAAGGCATAGCTGATCGACGATTCGAGCCAGGTGCCCGCGGGCGTCGTCCGCATGTCCAGCCGGACCGCGGGCGGCAGGCCGCTGAGAAGCAGCCGCGCCAGGCCGGCATCGCACGCCAGGTAGCCGCAGACCAGCCTCGTGCGCGGCCCGCCGCCGCCGTACGACAGCCGGCACGGCTTGTGCGCGAGGAGGCGCGACAGGTTGGAGCTCTTGGCCGGGCAGATCCCGGCCGCCGAAGCCATGCGATGCGCGTCGCCCTTGGGGAAGATGACCACTTCCCCTTCCTTCGCGACGAAGGGCTCCTGCCCTGCCATCTCGACGACGCACTCGCCCTCCGTGATGAGGTGGAAGATGATCACGTTCTCGGCCTTCGGTTCCAGGAACGGGGCCGCGACGCTGGCGCATGGGGACTGGTAGCACCACGGCGCCGTGAACCGGCCACTGACGAAGAACGTGCCCGATATCTGCACGGATTTCAGGATCTCGTCTAGAGCGTCCATAGTCGAACCGGGATCAGTCGATGGAGGTATCCACCATGACGGTGCATGGCGGCGGCTGGCGCAGGGCTGCCTGCATGGGTGAGCGCTCCAGGCCGAGGTGCACGAGGGCGTGCAGGTCCTGCTGCGGAACGCCGTCGGCCCTGATCTCGACTTCGATCCGCAGCTCCTGCGGGCCCGGGAAGACGGCAACGGCGGAAGCATCGTCCATGCCCAGCAGCCCGCGCGTATCCGACTTGCTGCATACCCTCACCTGGATCGAGGAGAGGACGATCCCCTTCTCGCATGCGCTCATCACGATCGACGTCAATGCGCACGAGGCGATGCCCGCCCGGAACAGCCAGCCGGGGGGTGCGCCGGCGCCCCCGCCGCCGAGCTCATGCGGCATGTCGGTCTCGACATGCGCGCGCTCCGGGAGGGACGCGGTCGACTTCAGACCTCCGGACCAGACGGCCGTCGCGGTGGTGTCTTCCGCGAATGCGATGTCCGGCCTGCGCTGGAACACCTTCCTTGCCCGCGACATTACGCTGGCGATGTGATCGATTCCGCTCATCCGCTGATTCTCCAGTCCGACCAGGCAAGTCGCGGATTCTCTACGAAGTTCACAGGTTGCGGGTGCCGTGCGTCAACGTCGGGACGCCCGGCAAGGAATTCCGGACAGTCTGCCATGAATCGGAACGGCGCCCGGGCGCCGCGGACGGGCGGGCAGCAATCCCGGACGGCGCGGCAGGATTGTTCCGGTTCGCGTCCGGAAGATGTGCCGACCACATCGCCGGAGCCCGTCTTTCATGAATGCTGTGCCGCCCATCCCTTCCCAGATCGATCTCGAGGCCCTGAAATCGAAGCAGCGGCTCGCCTGGTCGAGTGGCAACTATGCCGTCGTGGGAACCACGCTCCAGATCGTCGGGGAGACGCTTGCGGAGGCTTGCGACCTGCGCTGGGACGAGAGGGTGCTCGACGTGGCGGCAGGCAACGGCAATGCGACGCTGGCAGCCGCCCGGCGCGGCTGCAAGGTGACCTCCACGGACTACGTGTCGGCCCTGCTTGATATGGGCGCGCAGCGCGCGTCCGCGGAAATGCTGGAGGTGCAGTTCACCGAGGCCGACGCCGAGAAGCTTCCCTTCGCCGACGGCAGTTTCGATGTGGTCATTTCCACGTTCGGCGTCATGTTCGCTCCGGATCATGCCCGGGCGGCATCCGAGATGATCCGGGTATGCCGTCCCGGCGGGCGGATCGCGATGGCCAACTGGACGCCGGATGGATTCATCGGCCGGATGTTCCAGGTGCTGGGGCGGCACCTGCCGCCTCCGCCGGGCGCGAACCCGCCCTCCGCGTGGGGATCGAAGGCCACGCTCGAGGTGCTGTTCGGGGAGGACGCGACGTCGATCGTGGCCACGCCGCGGATGTTCAAGTTCCGCTATCGCTCGGCGGAACATTTCATCGACGTGTTCCGCACCTGGTATGGGCCGGTGAAGAAGGCGTTCCAGGCGCTGTCGCCCGAGGGCGCGATGGAGCTCGAGGCGGATCTGCTGCGCGTCCTGAACCAGATGAATTGCAGTTCGAGCGGGGTCGGCCGTCGGGACTCGCTGGTCGTTCCCAGCGAGTACCTCGAAATCGTCATCACGCGCAAGTAATCGCAAAGCATGGATGCCGAAGTCCAACGCAGGATCCAGCGATACGGTTGGGACCGCGCGGCCGGGTCGTACGAGCCGTCGTGGCGGCACCAGCTGTCCCGCGCACACGCGGAGCTGCTCGAAATGGCGGCACCGGCCCCTGGCGAACGCGTCCTGGACGTGGCTTGCGGGACGGGCCTGATGACGTTCGCGGCCGCCGAGCGGGTAGCGCCCGGTGGCGGCGGCGTCATCGGCATCGACGTCTCCGGGAAGATGCTCGAGGAGGCGTGGTTGCAGGCCGTCGGGAGCGGCGTGGACAACGCGATTTTCCATCGAATGGACGGCGAATCACTGGCGATCCCGAGCGGGAGGATGGATCTCGCCATCTGCGCGCTCGGGCTGATGTACATGCCGGACCCCAGGCAATGCATGCACGAGATGCGACGCGTGCTCGGCGAAGAAGGAAGGGTCGCGATCGCGGTGTGGGGCGGGCGGCAGAACTGCGGCTGGTCGAGCGTGTTCCCGATCGTGGATGCCGAGGTCGCGAGCCAGGTGTGTCCGCTGTTCTTCAGCCTCGGCGAAAGCAGCGCGCTGGTGGCCCTGTGCGAGGAAACCGGCTTCGTGGTGCGCCAGGAAAGGCGCGTGTTCACCCACCTGGAGTACGCCGATCCGATGGACGCGTGCAACGCGGTGTTCGAGGGAGGCCCGGTGGCGCTGGCGTGGTCGCGTTTCGACTACGTGACCCGCAAGCGGCTGCGGCAGCAGTACCTGCGCGAGATCGAGCAATGGCGGGACGTGGACCGCTACCGGATCCCGGCCGAGTTCGCCCTGGTGGTGGCGGACAAGCGCGCGTAGCCGCGCCGGCGCGGGCCTGACCGGGCGACAAGACAAGAACAACGAGATTCCAGGACATCACGATGAAGCCAGCCCCGAGATCCACCGCCACCCTCAAGCCGCTCATGGCCGCCATCGCGATGGCGCTGTCGGCGCCCGCATGGGCCGGCGATACCTGCGAACCCGTGCTGGGCAGCATGGCGACGGGCGACGCCGCGTTCGCCTGCGGGCGCGCGGACGCTAGCGGAGATCACGCCGTAGCGCTCGGAATCGAAGCCCAGGCCTCTGGAGAAGGCGCGGTGGCAATGGGGATTGGCGCACGGGCGCGCGGAAACTTGAGTGTCGCCATCGGGTTGGCCGCGTTCGCTACTGAACAGGCCGAGCAGGCGGTCGTGCTGGGAAGGTGGGTCCACTCGTCTGCGCGAGACAGCGTCGTGGTGGGCCAGACATCCGAAGTGGCCCAAGGTGCCAGGGAGGCGACCACGCTTGGCTACGGAAACGGCATCAGCAGCGAGGCTGGAACGGCGATCGGCTTCGGCAACGTCATTGAGGTGGGCCGACATGCCACTGCCGCCGGCGGGAGCAATTATGTGGAGGGCGACATGGCCAGCGCCTTCGGCTACGCCAACGAGGCCTACGGCGCCGAATCGCTCGCGGCCGGCACACAAAATGAAGCCGAGGGCGACCATGCGGTCGTGGTGGGCGTGCGGAACTGGGTCACCAGCACGGATGGCGTCGCCGCCGGCGTGGGGAACGACGTCATCGGCGAAGCCGGCACGGCCGTAGGCTACGAAAACTGGGCCATGCAGGTTGCCGACGTCGCCCTCGGGTACTTGAACATCGCCGACGGCGGGCACGCGCTGGCGATCGGTGCGCACAGTTCGGCAGGCGGCGGCCAAAGCAGCTCCGTCGGCATCGCAAACAGGGTGGACGGCGCGCGGGCAGTGGCGGTCGGCCACCATAACGAGGCCGGCGCGGGCGGGGTCGCGCTCGGCCATAGCAACACCGCCGGGGGAACGGAGGATCTGGCGGTGGGGGTAAGCAACTGGGTCGTCCGCCTCGGGCAGGCGTCCGCTGGCAGCGTGGCGATGGGGCAAGGGAACACTGCCGAATCCGGAAGCAGCAATGTGTTCGGCTACTACAACTATGTGATGGAAGGTGCTGGTTCGAGCAACCTGTTTGGTCGCGTACTGAACGCAAACTCAGGGGCAAACCAGTTTGGCTCCCTGCTGGATTCCACTGCCGTTGGCGCCAATCGAGGAGATCTGAATTTCTTTGGCAGGCACATCAACGGTCCGAATTTCCAGCGGTTCCTGAGTGCATTTGGTGACAACATCAGATTTGCTGGCATTGGATATGGTGGATCACAATCCAGCACGCATTCCGTTGTTGCAGGCACCAGCATATTAGTCGGGACAAGCAACATTGGTGCCGTTGCAATCGCAAGCGGTTCGATTGATGCGGTCAGCAATGATGCCTATGGAATCCGACCCAATGCATCCTACGCCACGCTGATCGGGCACGACGGTCGGGTGCTGGAAGGCGGCTTTGCTTCGATCGGCATCGGCCACCAGGTGGTCGCCGGCATTGCCGGGGCGATCGCGGTCGGCGCGCAGGCCCGGGCGAACGCCGGCAGTTCGGTCGCGCTGGGCGCCGGGTCGGTCGCGGACGAGGCGGCCACGGTCGCCGTCGGCCAGCGCCGGATCGTGGGCATCGCCGACGCGACGGCGACGAGCGATGCGATCAATTACCGGCAACTGGCGCTCGCCGTGCAGGGCGCCAGCGCGGAACTGCCCTACCTGGCCGCCGACGGACTGGGGGACGGCAGCGACAACGCACGCGTGTCCGGCACCGGCAGCGTCGCCCTCGGCGCGAACTCGGTGGCCGATCGCGACCAGGTGGTCTCGGTCGGCGCGGCGGGCATGGCGCGCCAGGTGGCGCACGTGCGGGCCGGCGTCGAGGATACGGACGCCATCAACCTGGGCCAGGCGCTGTTCGTCGGCGCCGTCGGCGCCAGCTGGCTGGGCGGGGGCGCCGTGTACCAGACGGTCCCCCCGGTCGCGCCGCAGTACCGGATCGCCGGCAACACCTATTCCACGGTCGGCGGCGCGCTGGCCGCGGTGGACAACGCCATGCGCGGGATTGCCATCAGCGAGCAGGACGTGCGCACCCTGGCCGCCGAAGGCGACGCGCAGGCGCTCGCGGCCGCGCGCGCGCAGGCGGACGGACGCGATGCGCAGACGCTGCAGGCCGCCGGCGCCGCCGCCGACGCGGGCGATGCGCAGGCGCTGCAGGCGGCGCGGGACCATGCCGATGCCGGCGATGCGCAGGTACGCCAGGCGGCCGCGGGCCATGCCGACGCCGGCGACGCGCAGGCGCTGCAGGACGCGAACGCCCATGCCGATGCGGGCGATGCCCGTATCCTGCAGGAAGCGCGCGACTACACCGACGCCCGGGTCGCCACCCTCGACATCCGCGACGAGGTGGGCGAGGTCTCCGGCGACTACACCGACGCCCGCGAGGCGCAGGTGCGCGCGGACATGGCCGATGCCGACGCCCAGACCCTGGCCGCGGCGAACGGCTACACCGGCCAGCGCGAGGCGCAGGTGCGCGCCGACATGGACGCGGGCGATGCGGCCACCCTGGCCTCCGCCCACACCTACGCCGATACCCGCGAGGCCGCGGTGCGCACGGCCATGGACGCCGGCGACGCCAAGGCGCTGGCCGATGCGCGGACCCACGCCGACGCCGGCGACGCGGCCACGCTGGCGTCGGCCAACGGCTACGCCCGCGACGCCATCGAGACGCTCACCGGCATCGACGTCGACGCCTTCAACACCCGGCTCGGCGCGCTGGAGTTCGGCATGGACGCGCTGGACGAGCGCATGCAGTACCAGGACCGCCGGATCGCGAGGATGGGCGCCATGAACAGCGCCATGATCGGCATGGCGTCCGGTGCGGCGGCGGTGAAGGGGCACTACCGCACCCGCATCGCCCTGGGCACCGGCTTCGCCGGCGGGGAACGGGCGATCGCGGTCGGCGTGCAGATGTTCTTCGGCAGGCGCTGGGTGGTGACCTACGGCGGCTCCTGGAGCGGGACCGAGGAATCGATCTCGCTCGCCATCTCCACCGGCTTCTGACCCATGCATCCGCAGCGAAGTCCCGGCCGCGTCCGTGCCGCCGGGGAAGAACGAACACACGAGAACACGAGAGGAATCCAGATGAAGCGTGAGCATGCCCAACACATCCCGAGGCTTCGTGCCCTCGTCGTCGCGCTGGGGATCGCGATCTCCGCGCCCGCCGTCGCCGGCGACGTCTGCGACCCCGGCCTGGGCAGCACGGCGAACGGCGACGAGGCCTTCGCCTGCGGCCGCGGCAACACCGCGGACGGACAGGAGTCGGTCGCGATCGGGACCGACAATGCGGCCTCCGGGCTGGTGGCGGTCGCGATCGGCCATTCGAACACCGCCTCGGCCGAATCGGTGGCGATGGGCCTGGCCAACCTTGCGCTGTCGTCGTCGGTCGCGATCGGCGCATTGAACCAGGCGCTGGGCTGGGAAAGCGTGGCCGTGGGCCGCGGCAACGACGCCCTGGAGACGGCCGCGTCGGCCATGGGCGTCTACAACCTGGCCGAGGGCGTCGCGAGCAGCGCCGTCGGCTACCAGAACGGCGCCATCGGCCACGGCAGCTCGGCGTTCGGCAACCAGAACTACGCCGGAGGAGAGAACGCGAGCGCCTTCGGCTACGGCAACATGGCGAGTGCGAACCAGTCCGTGGCGATCGGCTATGCCTCCGTCGCCTCGGCCGATCAGGCCATGGCGGTGGGCTGGAACAACCGGGCCCAGGCGCTCTGGGCGCTGGCATTGGGCGTGTCGAACATCGCCGATGGCACGGAGTCGACGGCCGTCGGCGTCGACAACGATACCTCCGGCCAGGGCAGCACCGCCGTCGGCCACGGCAACCGCAGCATCGGCCAGGAGGCCACCGCGGTAGGCAGCGGAAATGTCGCGACCGGGCGCCAGGCGACTTCGGTGGGCTACGGCAACAGGATCGTGGGGCAGGAGTCGACAGCTGTCGGTTTCGAGAACACCGTCACCCAGGCCTCGGCCTCGGCATTCGGATACAGGAACCAGGTGGCTGCAACCTACGGCGTCGCGGTCGGCCACCTGAACGAAGTCGCCGGCGCCGACAACAATGCCTTCGGGCGGAGCAACCAGTTGTTCGCCGGCGCGAGGTACAGCAATGCCTTCGGCTCAGAGAACACGGTCGGATCTGGGAATAGCAATGCCTTCGGCTCCGGCAATGTGGTCTGGGGCGAAAACGCCAACGCCTACGGGTCGTCGAACAATGTGTCGGCGGAACTGGGGAACGCTTTCGGTCATATGAACGTCGTGGCCGGTTTCCGAGGCAATGCCTTCGGCGCGAACAACTTCATCGAAAACGGCGCCGAGCTGGCCAATGCGTTCGGCCACTACTCCAGGATCTCCACCGGCGCGACCGGCTCCATCGCGTTCGGCAGCGGCACCGACGCCGCGACCGGCGCGCGGGTGGGCGCGAACTCGCAGTACGCGGTGGCCCTCGGCTTCGACGCGGCGGTGGCCGCGTCCGCCAGCGGCGCCATCGCGATCGGCTACCAGTCGCGCGCCAGCGCCAACGGCGCCATCGCCCTGGGGCAGGATGCGGTGGCCAGCGCCGCCAATTCGGTGGCCCTCGGCGCGAACACCATCGCCAACCAGGCGAACACGGTCGCGGTCGGCGGTCGCCGCATCACCGGCGTGGTCGCCGGCACGGGGGCGACCGACGCGGTGAACCTTCAGCAGCTGCAGACCGCCATCGCGGCGGTCGAGGCGGGAGAGACGCCCTACTTCGTCGCCGATGGCGCCGACGACGGCAGCGACGACGCGGTGGTGACCGGCAACAACAGCGTGGCCATCGGCGCCAACTCGGTCGCCAACCGGGACGACGTGGTGTCGATCGGCTCGGCGGGCAACGCACGCCAGCTGGTGAACGTGGCTGCCGGCACGGAACTGACCGACGCCGTGAACGTGGGCCAGCTCAACCTGCTGGGCGCCGGCCTCGCCGGCTGGCTGGGCGGCGGCGCCGGGTACGCCAACGGCGCCTTCACCGAGCCGAACTACGTGATCCAGGGCGCCAGCTACGACAACGTGGGCGATGCCCTGAAGGCGGTGGACGACAGGCTGACGGCGCTGGAAGGCCAGGGCGGCGGCAATGGCGGCGTCACCGAGCAGCAGGTGCGCGACATCGCGGCGGAAGGCGATGCGCAGATCCTGGCGGACGCGCAGGACTATGCCGATGCCGGCGACGCGCGGACGCTGCAGGACGCCCAGGACTACGCCGACGCCGGCGACGCCGCCACGCTGCAGGAAGCGCGCGCCTACGCCGACGCCGGCGACGCGCAGACGCTGCAGGACGCACGCAGTTATGCCGATGCCGGCGACGCGCAGACGCTGCAGGATGCGCGCAGCCACGCCGATGCCGGCGACGCGCAGACCCTGCAGGCCGCCAACAGCTACACCGACCAGCGCATCGCGGCCGCGGCGGGCGATGCGGTCCAGGTCGCGAACGGCTACACCGACACCCGCGAGGCGGCGATCCGCACGGACATGGCGGCCGGCGACGCGCAGACGCTGGCGGACGCCAATGCGTACACCGACACCCGCGAGGCCGCGATCCGCACCGACATGGCCGCGGGCGACGCGCAGACCCTGGTCGCCGCGAACACCTACACCGACACCCGCGAGGCGGCGATCCGCACCGACATGGCCGTGGGCGACGCGCAGACGCTGGCGGCCGCCAGGGACTATGCCGACGCCGGCGATGCCGCCACGTTGACCGCGGCCAATGCCTATACCAACGACGCTATCCACGACCTGACGGGCGTCGACGGGGATTCCTTCCGCGGCCGCCTGACGGCGCTCGAGGACAGCTTCGAGCGGGTGGACCGTCGCCTGCACCGCCAGGACCGCCGGATCTCCCAGCACGGCGCGATGGGCAGCGCGATGATCGGCATGGCTGCCAGCGCCGCGGCCGTGCAGGGCGAGTACCGCACCCGGATCGGTGCCGGCGTCGGCTTCAGCGGCGGCGAGCAGGCGCTTTCGGTCGGCGTGGTGCATTCGTTCAGCCCGCGCGTCGCGGCCACCCTTGCGGGCGCTTTCAGCGGCAACGAGCGGTCCGGCGCGGCGGGCGTGGGCATCGGCCTCTAGGTTGGACCAGCGAGTCCGGCATTTTTCCGGCCGGCCTCGGCGTACGAGTCAAACCACGTCTCCCCTCGTGGACTCCGCGCCGAAGCCGGTCTCTTGACTGACATTTCAACCAGGGAATCGATCAATGAAGCATTGTGGGATGGCGGTGCGCCGCGCCGTGATGGCCGGCACCATCGGCCTGATCCTCGCCTCGCCGGCATGGGCCGGCGACGTCTGCGAACCGGGACTCGGCAGTGTGGCGGCAGGCACGGGTGCGGTCGCCTGCGGCAAGGACAACCTCGCCGGGGGAACGAACGCGGTCGCGTTCGGCAAAGAGAACGTGGCGGACGAGGTACTCAGCAGCGCGTTCGGCCTGAGGAACGGCGCCAGAGCCCTGAACGCCAGCGCGTTCGGCAACAGGAACGAGGCGGTTGGCACGGAGAGCTCGGCCTTCGGTTACATGAATTCCGCCAACGGATGGGGAAGCAACGCCTTCGGGCGGTTCAACGTTGCCGTCGGCGAACACAGTGCTGCCTTCGGCGTGGACAACGCGGTCTATGGCAGTTCGAGCACGGCCATGGGCATCTCGAACCTTGTGAACAGCGCGCAATCCGCCGCGTACGGCGTCGGCGCGAGTATTCTTCAGGGGGCGGACTACAGCATCGCCCTGGGCGCTGCCGATGGCATGGACGGCCGTACCTTGATCCAGGAAGGCTCAAGTCGATCGCTCGCAGTGGGACATGGCTCGCTCGTGTCGGAGAACAGTCCCAACTCGATCGCGCTCGGCTCCAATGCCCGGGCGCGGGCAGCCAACGCGACCGCGATCGGCGATCGCGCCAGTGCGTTGGGCTACAGCGTGGCCATCGGAACCGAGGCGATGACCGGCGGACGGGCCGTGGCCATCGGTACTTCCGCGCGGGCGGTCGGTGGAGAAAGCATCGCGCTCGGCGCCGATGCGTTCGCGCAGGGAGGAGGCAGCGTGGCGATCGGCCAGGGCGCGAACACCGGCATCGGCGCGTCCCGTTCCGTCGCGATCGGCCTCGGCTCCTACACGGACCGCGCCGATGTCGTATCGATCGGATCGGCCATCCGCGCGCGCCAGCTGGTGAACCTCGCCGCCGGCACCGAGCTCACCGATGCGGTCAACGTGGCCCAGCTCAACCAGCTGGGCGCGGGCATCGCCGGCTGGCTGGGCGGCGGCGCCGTCTACATCAACGGCGCCTTCACCGCGCCGAACTACGTGATCCAGGGCGCGAGCTACAACAACGTGGGCGCCGCGCTGGCGGCCGTGGACAGCAAGCTCACGGACCTGGATGGCCAGACCGGGGGGGGCGGCGGCAGCGGTGGCGGTGGCGGGGTGAGCGAGCAGAAAGTCCGCGATATCGCCGCGGAAGGCGATGCGCAGACGCTGTCGAGCGCCCGCGACCATGCCGACGCGGGCGATGCGCAGACGCTGTCCGCCGCCCGCAACTATGCCGATGCGGGCGACGCGCAGACGCTCCAGGCCGCCAACAACTACACCGACCAGCGCATCGCCACAGTGGTGGGCGGCGCGGTGGAGATCGCGCACGACTACACCGACGCCCGCGAGGCGGCGATCCGTACGGACATGGAGGCCGGAGACGCCAAGACCCTGGCGGAAGCCAAGACCTACGCCGATGCCGGCGATGCCGCCACGCTGACTGCGGCAAATTCCTACACCAACAATGCCATCGAAGCCTTGACCGGGGTCGACTTCGACTCGTTCAAGGGGCGCCTGGATGCGCTGGAAGACCGCTTCTGGGGCCTGGATGAGCGCATGAACCAGCAGGATCGCCGGATCTCGCGCCAGGGTGCCATGGGCGCCGCGATGCTCAACATGGCGATCAATGCCGCGGGAACGCAGAGTCCGCGTGGCCGGGTTGCCGTTGGTGCCGGCTTCCAGGGCGGAGAGCGCGCGCTTTCGATCGGGTACGGGAAGCGGGTCGGGAAGTCATCGTCCTTCTCGCTCGGCGGTGCGTTCAGTGGCAACGAGCGTTCCGCGGGCATGGGCTTCGGCGTCGACCTGTAGCCGGGGCCGTTCCGGCATCCGAAGGGCACCCGGACGGCACGCAGGCCGTGCGTCCGGGTGCGAACGACCACCCACCAACACACCGGAAGGAAACATGCTCGTGAACACCGGAAAATTCATGCTCGTGGCGCTCGTGGCGCTCGCGGCCGCGGCACTCGGCATGCATGCCCAATCGGTCGAGGCGTGCGAGCTGGAGCCCGGGCAATCCCGCGAGGATTCCAGGAGCCTGGGGCAGGGCGAAAACGGGCCGACCGCCCTCGACGCGGCGGTCAACCGCCGGATCAGGAAGGCGAACCTGTCGCTGCGCGAAGCGGCTCATGTCCGCGGCGAAGCCGGGAAGCCTTCCGGCGCCGGACAGCGGCGCGAAGAGGGCGGGCTGGATCCCCTGGCGGGTGTGGTGAACGACATCGCCAGGTCGAAGACCGCCCGCCTGCGCACCAGCACCGTGTATCGCGGCGAATGCGCGCGGAGCGCGACCGGCGCGGCAGGCACGGGAGAGACGTGCGGCCGTCCATAGGATCCAGCCGGTTCCCCGGTGCAATCGGCAGGCCCCCATGACGTTCTCGCTCGTGCCTTGCGATCGGAATGGTGTTCCGGTCCGGACGGTCCCGGACATGCCGGAGGCGCTTGTCGCCGGCTGCCAGGCGACCGCTGATCTCTACCGCCGCGTCGGATTCCATCCGCCCTGGACCGGTTACGTGGCGGCGGTCGGTGGCCGGGGCGTGGGCGGCGGCGCGTTCGTCGGCCCCCCTGAAGGCGGTCATGTCGAGATCGCGTACTTCACCCTCGATCACGAGCGGCGCAAGGGATACGCGTTCCAGACGGCATCATCGCTTGTCGCGCTGGCCCGCGCCCACGCTCCAGGAATCGGCATCAGGGCGTTCACGCTCATGGAAGAGAATCCATCCACGAAGATTCTCCGGGCCCTCGGATTCTCGATCGCGGGAACCGCATGGGACGACGATGCAGGTGAGGTCTGGGAGTGGCGGGGCTGACATTCTGTTCGAAGCAAGCGCCTCGAGGCTACCCGCGGACATGACTCCCATTCCGTCGCAGCCCGCAATGCGGCAGCACTCGGTGAGTCGTGCCGGGCGTTCCGGAATTGCCAGGGCCGTCGCTGCCATTGTCCATAAAACGCGCAGGACTACGCGTGATGCCACAGCGGCACCGTACGTCCCGCCAGGCGATCCGTACGAACGGCCAGCTGGCATGCCTCGTATCGGAGGCAATGTTTTCCGGACGTTTCGACAGGATTCCGTTCCCGCACCACTGGAACATGTGCGGCGTCGTTTCGGATGTGTCCGCAGGGGACGGCAACGCGACGCTTTGCTGCCGCCAGACGCGGCTGCCAGGTGACATCGACGGGAGCCCCCGGATGGCCGCTTGAGCCCGCATGTCGGGAAGAAAAATGGCTTCCTTCCGGTCCCCGGACGGTTTGCCAGGGCGGCTTTGTCCACCTCTACAACCCATCAGCCGCATGGCGAAAGTCTGGAGCCCATAGCAGATGTCCCGCAAGGCAGTATCCGTTGCCATTTCGATCTCACTCCTCGTGCCCCCCGCGGCGGTGTCCCAGGATGTGCGACCGCAAGGTGCGCACGCCAACGGCGTGTTGCCGCTCAGCTACGCCGGCAGCGATGCGCGCATCGGCTTGGGTATCGACCAGGATGGCGACCTGCAGGGTGAGGCGCGTGGCGTATTCGGATTCGATGGCCAGCGCGCGTTCGTGATGGAGGGTTGGATGGGAGCGGGAAGCGCAGGTGGCGGTGCGCTCGGCTACCACTGGCTGGTCCGGAAACCAGGAGAGCAGGGGAGCGTACTCAAGGCGCTTCTCGCTGCAGACCAGAACGCGTTCGGTGACCGGAAGGGCACGCTCGGGTTCGGCATCGAAAGACGGAATGGCGAGTTCGGCATCACGTACTCGCGTGCACTCACCCATGAGCGCCTGCTTGATCGCGACCTGGACATCGGAAGCGAGACTGTGACCGGGACACGGGATGGCCGCCCTTACCGGCAACTCGTCGTTACCACCACCTTGACCGAGTTGTTCGAGCATCCCTACGAGCATGGCATCGGTTTGCGCGGCAGCAGCTTCTACGACCAAAGCATGGTCAGGCTGCGCGCCGGGCTGGACTACGAGTATGGCAAGGCAATGCTGGCCAATGGCAAGGCGAGCCAGTTCACGTCATCGGTCGGGGTGGAGAAGCATTTCGCGGCGACGGGACACAGCTTCGCAATGGAGCTTTCGCATGCGCGCAAGGACGGTCCGTTCGACAGTGATGGTGATGATGCCCGGGCCACGGTTTTCTGGCGATACGAGTTCGGCCGGCCATTCCGCGCCTACGCGGTTTCCGCGCCTGCCGAGGCAGCGGGAAGCCATGTGGCGGGATCGCGGCAGACGCTGGTGCGGAACGAAGTGGAACTGTCGGGGCAGGCGCTGTTTGCGCTCGATCGCTCGGAACTGACCGAAGCGGCGAAAGCCGACCTCCGGTTCCTGGTCGGGAAACTGAAGACGTCGCTGACCGGCGTCGTCGAGATCATCGGGCACACCTGCGACCTGGCCACGGTCGAATACAACCAGTCGTTGTCCGAGGCGCGTGCGGCGGCATTGCGGAACTGGCTGGTCGCCGAAGGAATCCCGGGAGACGTGTTGGTCGCAAGCGGCCGCGGCGAACTGTCGCCGCTGGTCCCCAACGAATCCGAAGCCAATCGCGCGCGGAACCGGCGCGTCGAACTGAGGTTCACCACGATCGAGGAGTCGGTGCTGGATGTACCGGTGGAAACGGTCGTGCAGGCTCCCGTCGCGTCGCCGGTCGACGACGCGTGGGTCGAGCGTGCGCTGCGCAACCTGCCTGCGCACAAGCGCACCGTCGACACGTATCGTGTCGAGCGCGTCCTGACGACGACCATCCCCGGCCCCATCGAGTTCATCAACCAGGTGCCGGTCGCCGCCGATGACACCGCCGGCGTGGTGCAGGACACGGCGATCGACATCGACGTGCTGGCCAACGACGGCGACCCGGACGGCGACGCGCTGACGATCGCGAGCGTGGGTGCGCCGCTCCATGGCACCGCGGCCATCGTCAACGGACGGGTGCGCTACACGCCGGCGCCAGGCTACATCGGCAGCGACAGCTTCACCTACGTCGTCGACGACGGCAACGGCGGCACCGATACGGCCACGGTCACGGTCACGGTCAGCATCAATGGCCCGGACACGCCCAACCAGGCGCCGGTCGCCGCCGACGACACCGCCGGCATGGTGCAGGACACGACGATCGACATCGACGTGCTGGCCAACGACGGCGACCCGGACGGCGACGCGCTGACGATCGCGAGCGTCGGTACGCCGCTCCATGGCACCGCGGCCATCGTCAACGGGCAGGTGCGCTACACGCCGACGCCAGGCTACATCGGCAGCGACAGCTTCACCTACGTCGTTGACGACGGAAACGGCGGCACCGATACGGCAACGGTCACGGTCACGGTCAGCATCAATGGCCCGGACACGCCCAACCAGGCGCCGGTCGCCGCCGACGACACCGCCAGCATGGTGCACGACACGACGATCGACATCGACGTGCTGGCCAACGACAGCGACCCGGACGGCGACGCGCTGACGATCGCGAGCGTGGGTACGCCGCTCCATGGCACCGCGGCCATCGTCAACGGGCAGGTGCGCTACACGCCGGCGCCAGGCTACATCGGCAGCGACAGCTTCACCTACGTCGTCAACGACGGCAACGGCGGCACCGATACGGCCATGGTCACGGTCAGCATCAATGGCCCGGACACGCCCAACCAGGCGCCGGTTGCCGCCGACGACACCGCCAGCATGGTGCAGGACACGACGATCGACATCGACGTGCTGGCCAACGACAGCGACCCGGACGGCGACGCGCTGACGATCGCGAGCGTCGGTTCGGCGCTCCATGGCACCGCGGCCATCGTCAACGGGCAGGTGCGCTACACGCCGGCGCCGGGCTACATCGGCAGCGACAGCTTCTCCTACACTGTCGACGACGGGAACGGCGGCACCGATACGGCCATGGTCACGGTCAGCGTCAACGGATCCGATACGTCGAACCAGGATCCGGTCGCCGCCGATGACACCGCCAGCATGGTGCAGGACACGGCGATCGACATCGACGTGCTGGCCAACGACAGCGACCCGGACGGCGACGCGCTGACGATCGCGAGCGTCGGCACGCCGCTCCATGGCACCGCGGCCATCGTCAACGGACAGGTGCGCTACACGCCGGCGCCGGGCTACATCGGCAGCGACAGCTTCTCCTACACCGTCGACGACGGGAACGGCGGCACCGATACGGCCACGGTAACGGTCAGCGTCAACGGTTCCGATACATCGAACCAGGATCCGGTCGCGGCAGATGACACGGCGGAAACGAGCGGTGCCAATCCTGTCGACATTCCCGTTCTTGCGAACGACATGGATCCCGATGGCGACACGATCAACGTGGTCGGTTTCAGCAACCCATCGGTCGGAACGCTCGACTTCCTGGGGGCAGGAGTGTTCCGGTTCTTTCCTGGTGATACCGGCTTCGTGGGCATCTCGACATTCACGTACACGATCGAGGACGGAAAGGGAGGGCAGGACGTCGGGACAGTGACCGTGACTGTCCATCCGGGCCCCATCAACTGACGGAAGGGTCCATGCAGTGCGGGCGCCGCGTCCTGGCGCGGCGGCTGGCTCACGACAAGGCGAACGCCAGGACGCCGTACGTGATCGCATTGGTGAGCGCGTGCAGCCACCAGCTCGGCAGGATGGAACCGTTGCCCAGCCGCTCGTTGAGGTAGCCGTTGACCCAGCCTCCCAGCGCCGCGAACAGGACCACGCCTGCAGCGACGGCGACCGAGAACTCCTGGCCGATGAAAACCAGCAGGTGAACCAGGCCGAACAGCAGGGCCTGCAGCAGATTGCCGCTCACGAATCCAAGCCGGTGGATCAGCCGCTTCGCCAGGAATCCCCGGAACAGGATTTCCTCGGAAAGCGAAGTCTGGACAAACGCCTTGCAGACCAGCAGGGCGACGGCTGCGCCGGACAGGCCGTGCGCCTTCAGCCCGCCGATGACCGTGTTCGGCCCGGAGACGACGTCGCGTGCGCCCGGCAGGAAGTAGAGGAGCGACAGCACAGGCAGCACGAACGCCAGGGCGAACAGCGTCGCATGCAGCATCGTGCGCCGCCGCGGCTTGCGCAAGCCGACGTAATCGAGGAAGCCCTTGGCGCGCCGGTACCTGGCGAGGTAGTAGAAGAACGGAATCGCAGTGAACACCAATACCTGCAGTACCGCTGAAAGGGTTGCATTGACCAGTAGCACGCCTGTCACTCCTGTGGTGTGGTTATCGGTACTTGACGGAGCGGCCCGACGCCTGGCCGGTTCGCGTCTCCCTGGGTGGGCCGGCATATCCACCGTCGCCGATGAGGTTCCGCCGCCAGGCCGCAGGCGGCATTCCGTACTCGCGGCGGAAAGCCCGGATGAAAGACGTGTCCGTCTGGTATCCGACTTCCTCGGCGATGTTCGCGAGCGGCGCGCTGCTGCGGCTGAGCAGGTTCGCCGCCATGGCCAGGCGCCACTGCGTGAGGTACTGCATCGGAGACGTCCCGACCAGGTGCTGGAAGCGTTCGGCCAGCACGGACCGGGAGGTGCCGGCCACGCGCGCAAGCTCCTCCAGGGTCCAGTCGTTCGCGGGACGTTCGTGGAGGGCGTTCAATGCGCGGCCCACGACCCGGTCGGCCAGCCCGGCCAGCCATCCCTGGCGGCTTTCGTTCTGGTGCGTGTGCTGGCGCAACACCTCGATGAACAGGACCTCGGCCAGCCTGGACAGCAGGCTCGCGCCTCCCGGGACGGGCGAGCGCGCCTCGGCCAATGCGTGGCGCACCGATGACTCGAGCCATTCGCCTGCTTTCCAGTCGCGCACATTCACGCTGATCACCGGCGGCAATCCGTTCAGCAGCAGCTGGGCGAGTCGCAGGTCGCAAGCCATGTATCCGCACACGATACGCGTCGCCCGTCCACCACCGCCGTGCATCAACCGGGCTGGTCGGCGCGAGAGCAGCTTCTTCAGGTTGGCGCTTCGCGCCGGCGGCAGACCCGGTTCCGACGCCATCCGGTGCTCCTGGCCGTGGGGGAATATCACCACGTCGCCGGCGCGCGCGCGCAGCGGCGGCATGCAGTCCATCTCGACAAGGCACTCGCCCTCGGTCACCAGGTGGAATATCACGACGCGCTCGGCACCCGGCTCGAGCCAGGGCGCCGATATCGCCGCGCATGGGGATTGATAGCACCAGGGGGCCGTGAAACGGGCATGCACGAAAAAGGCGCCGCTGAGATGCACCACCCGCAGGATCTCGGAAAGCGCGTCCATCGTCAGCCTGCCGCCTCGCAGCAGCGTCCGCTCGTCGCCTGAATCAAGCCGTGCCGCGAAGCGGTGCCGGCTTGATGAATTGTCAGGTGTCGCGGCATGGGTAGAATTCCGCCCGGCGTATCAGCATTTCTTCCGCAACAAGTGCCGATTTTCCGCCCATCAGGCGTAGATTTCCCGCGGTACGATCGAACTCCTCAATCTTCCGATTTTGACTGAGCTTGAAAATGCATTTCAAATCGGAAACAACAATGTCAAAACACTCGATCAGAGGTAGTAGCGCGTCGATGTATTCAGATGGAAGGCTGGAAAACTTGTGGTCCGGACTGGTTTCAAAACGGTTTTTCAGTTCTTCAAGATGTTTCACCAGCACATCGCAATCTCGACTCTGTGCAATGCCCCGGACATGAACTGCCTGGTAATTCCAGGTGCCTCCAAACCGAGGCGTTAGCTGCCAGCTGCCAAGGACGGGTGCATCCGGCCCAAGAAAGGAAACGAAGACATGGGGGCGGTGCTTCAGCGCCTCCCAATGATCCGTTTCCCGCATCATGTGCCCTCGAAAGATAATTTTCTCACCCCACTGTTCGACAAGCAGCGGCACGTGGGTCGCCACATATTCACCACTCGAATCCGTGGCGACAAGTGTCGCGAACGGATGCTTTTCCACAAAAGCCCGAATTTCATCGAGCTCTT
This sequence comes from Pseudoxanthomonas suwonensis, assembly GCF_000972865.1. Classification (NCBI taxonomy): domain Bacteria; kingdom Pseudomonadati; phylum Pseudomonadota; class Gammaproteobacteria; order Lysobacterales; family Lysobacteraceae; genus Pseudoxanthomonas; species Pseudoxanthomonas suwonensis. The sequence goes on along the minus strand of NZ_CP011144.1, from coordinate 1,479,547 downwards.
CCACGATGAACTTTTTGTCTGGGTACATGCGATCTCTACCTGTGCTTTGATGCAGGAGCAAGTTGGACGAATGCTTATGAAACTTGGGGAATGAGGCCTGACGCATGATCTCCGTCCACGGGGCAGGATTGTGTACGCGCCGACGCGCCAGTCCAACGGGTCGGTCGCGGCTCCGGACGATGAGCATGGATTTCCGGATGAATTGGCATATTTCGGGGGGCGGTCCGACAGCGCCGGACGCGGTGCAAGTTTCGCGAGACGGATCGACAGGATCGGCGGGCATTGCGTACCAGATCATGCCACCTCCCTTCCAGCGCAGAGGTCCACATGAACCTCATTTCCCAAGCGGCGCCACCGGCGCCCATCGATCTGGTCTCCCTCAAGCGGCGTCAGCAGGCCGCCTGGTCGAGTGGCAACTACGCTGTCGTCGGCACCACCTTGCAGATCGTCGGCGAAACGCTGGCCGAGACCTGTCGCCTGCGCTGGGGCGAGAAAGTGCTCGACGTGGCCGCCGGCAACGGCAACGCCACCCTCGCCGCGGCGCGGCGCGGATGCGAGGTCACCTCGACCGACTACGTTCCCGAGCTTCTGGAACTGGGAAGAAGGCGGGCCGAGGCGGAATTGTTGAGCGTTGATTTCCAGGTGGCCGACGCCGAGGCGCTGCCGTTCGAGGACGCGAGTTTCGACACGGTCCTGTCCACGTTCGGTGTCATGTTCGCCCCCGACCACCCGCGCGCCGCCGCCGAGATGTTGCGGGTCTGCCGCCCCGGCGGGTGCATCGCCCTGGCCAACTGGACGCCATCCAGCCTGATCGGCGAGTTGTTCAGGTCCCTCGGCAGGCATCTGCCACCGCCCGCCGGAAGTCAGTCTCCCTTGCTATGGGGAACGCAGGACCACATCCAGGCGCTGTTCGGCAATCAGGCGTCCGACATTTCGTTCATGCCGAGAACCTTCCATTTCCGCTACAGCTCGGCTGAGCACTTCGTCAGGGTCTTCCGTACCTGGTACGGCCCGGTGAAGAAGGCGTTCGAGGCACTCTCCGCGAAGCAGGCGACGCTGCTGGAAGAGGACCTGGTCTACATGCTCAACATGATGAGCTGTGGCATCGAATACGGCGCGCGCAATGAAAGCCTTGTCGCTCCGAGCGACTACCTGGACATCGTGATCACCCGAAAGTAGGCATGGACGCGAGACTGCAACGGCGTGTCCAGCGCTACGGCTGGGACCTGGCCGCCCACCTGTACGACCCGCTGTGGCGGGCCCAGCTTTCGGCGGCGCACGAGTGCCTGCTGGACCTGGCAATGCCACTCGACGGGGAGATCGCGCTGGATGTGGCCTGCGGCACCGGGCTGGTCGCCTTCAGGGTGGCCACGATCGTCGGCGATGAAGGCCAGGTGATCGGCATCGACATCTCCGAGCGGATGATCGAGACCGCACAGCAGCGTGCCAGCGACCGGAAGCGGGACAACGTCAGGTTCCTGCGCATGGACGCCGAGCAGCTCGCCTGGCCCGACGCCTGCTTCGACCTGGTGGTCTGCGCCTTCGGTCTGATGTACATGCCGAATCCCGAACAGGCCCTGCGCGAGATCCACCGCGTGCTGCGGCCCGGCGGCCGCGTGGCCTTCGCCGTCTGGGGCGAGCACTCGCGCTGCGGCTGGTCCGCGCTGTTCCCGATCATCGACGCCGAAGTCGCCAGCGAGGTCTGCCCGCTGTTCTTCCGGCTGGGCGAGAACGACACGCTGCCCGGGCTCTGTGCGTCGGTGGGTTTCACCGGCCTGGGCCAGCAGCGCCTGGACACCGTCCTGGAGTACGCGAACGCCGAGCAGGCATGCGATGCCGCCTTCATGGGCGGACCGGTCGCCATGGCCTGGTGCCGGTTCAGCGCCGCCACCCGCAACAGGGTCCGCGCGGTCTACCTCCGCACCATCGAGCAATGGCGCGTCGGTGACGGCTACCGGATTCCCTGCGAATTCGTCGTCGTGGCCGCCTCCAGGCCGGCGGACGAACCCGTCGCGACCGCACCCGAGCGCGCACGGCTCCTGCGATTCCTTGCCCGGCGAGTGGCCGGGCCGTGGTAGCCCCCGCCTCATTCCATCCCCGCTCCCCCGCACCGCATCCATCCCAAAGAATCCGCAGCACATGATCCGCAAAGCGTTGTCCGTCGCCATTTCCATTTCACTGATCCTGCCGCTGGCTGCGAACGCGCAGGCGCCTTCGCCGCAGGAGGCGTACGACGGGCGCGTGCTTCCGCTGGCCTATGGCGGCAGCCATGGACGCATCGGCATCGCCATCGACCAGGATGGCGACGTGCAGGGCGAAGCACGCGGCGTGCTCGGATTCGATGGCAAGCGGGCATCGGTGGTCGAAGGCTGGCTGGGCGCGGGCGGCGCGGGCGGTCTGGCGTTCGGCTTCCACTGGCTGCAGGGCGAGCGCGTACCGGAGGCCAGCGTGGTCAAGCTGCTGCTGGCCGCGGACCAGAATCGTTCCAGCGACCGCAAGGCGACGCTGGGCGTCGGCGTCGAGCGCCGCGGGGGCGAGTTCAACCTGAACTACTCGCGTGCGCTCACCGGCAGGCGACTGGCCGGCAGCAGCCTGGACAGCGACAGCGTGGTGGTGGAGGGCATCCTCGACGGCCGCCCCTATCGGCGGCTCGTGACCACCGACGTGCTGACCGAGCTGTTCGAACGCCCCTACGAGCAGGGCCTCGGGGTGCGCTTCGGGCGGTACTACGAAGCCAGCCTGCTGCGGCTGCGCGGCGGGCTGGACTACGAGCGCGGCGGCGCGATGCTGGCCGGTGACCGGGCCGGCCAGTTCACGGCATCGGCAGGCATCGAGAAGCACTTCGCGGGAACCAGGCACAGCGTGGCGCTGGACGTGGCGCACGCGCGCAAGTATGGCCCGTTCGAGAACGATCGCGACGATACGCGCGCCATGGTGCGCTGGCGATTCGAGTTCGGCAGGATGTTCCGTGTGGCAGCCGCGCCGGCGGACGACATCTGGCTCGACCGCGCCTTGCGCAACCTGCCTGCGCACAAACGCGCCGTGGACACCTACCGCGTGGAGCGGACCACGCAGACCGTCACCGAGGGCCCGATCGAGTACCTCAACGGGTCGCCGGTGGCGATGGACGACGAGGTTGCCACGCCGCTGAACACTCCGATCGTCATCGACGTGCTGGCCAACGACAGCGATCCGAACGGCGACGTGCTTTCCGTCTCCGTCAACTACGACACCGGATACGGCACGCTGGTCCAGCAGCAGCCCAAAGGCGGCGTGTTCACGTACACGCCGGATCCCGGCTACGAAGGCGTCGATTTCTTCATCTACACCGTCACCGACGGCAAGGGCGGCTCCGCGACCGCCTCGGTGAAGATCAACGTTTCGGCCGCGCCGTGATGCGCTTTCCGGAAGCGGAAGCGGAAGCGGGCCCGGCGGGGCCGATGCTTCCGCCCCGGACCCCCAGAGAAAACAATCAGCCCGGTAATCAGGTCATGCTCAAGAAGTTCATCGGATGCCTGCTTGGAGAAGCAGGGTCCGAGTCACCCCCTCCCTATGGCCAGCTGTCCGTGGGCGGCTTTTACGTCATGCCCGGGATAGACATCGAAACGTCGTACGTGCCGCTGAAGATCCTGAAGCTGGACGAAGACACGGTGTACGTCCGCATCTTCTACTGGATCTATCGCAGCCTGCCTTCCGATATCGACGAGCTCACCCTGTACCTGACCAGTGCGGACGCCTGCGAGGAAGTCCTGCCCAACATGGGATGCCTGCGCGTGCCGATCCGGATGTTCGCTACCTGGGAAGCCCGTTTCGTACAACAGTCGTCGGCCTTTCCCTGGGAGCTGGAGGGATGCGAGACGTGGGTGACGGCCAACTATCCTTTCTTCCCGCACGTCGCGTGAACCGGGTTCGACGACGATTGGCACAGCCGGAGTTCCTCGCGCGGTGGATCCTGGCGACGTGGCTCGGCTGGCTCCTCGGACTGGTCCTGATCATGCCGCTTGCCATCGCCGGCGAGTGGATCGGCACCGGCGGGGCGCAGGGACCGGTGGGTGTCGGCATGGGCATCGGCGTCGGCCTGATGCAGGCCCGGGCGATGCGCGGCCTGGGCGGAGGCGCGGACCAGTGGTTCTGGGTCACCTGCATCGGGTTGGCGCTGCCGTTCGTCGCCAACGACTTGGCGGGAGTTGCGAGCGTCGAGCTGCCTTATTCGCTGCTCGCGTCGGTGGCCGCGGGCGGTGCCCTCGCGGGCGGGATGCAGGCTCTTGTCCTCCGGCATCGCGTGCGCCGCACGTGGTGGTGGGTCGCAGGAAGCACCGTCGGCTGGTCCCTGGCGGCGAGTGGCGCGAAGGCTGCGGATCTGCTGCAGCGGCAAACCGGACTGCGGGGCGCGCTCGGCGCGCTCGCGTATCTGGGCGTCGTCGCCGCTGGAGGGCTGGTGCTCGGGTTGGTGACGGGCGCGATCCTGCGGTCGCTTTCACGATGCCCCTCGTTGCCGCAGTCGCCGCGTCGTCCGGATTCCGCAGGTTGCCAGGCGCGGTAGCGGCACAGGCCGCGCCTTTTACCGCGGCGCGTGGCCCGGGCCGCGGGCGCCGGGCGATAATGCCGCCATGTCACCGCCCTTACGTTCGCCGCTGGCCGCCGCCGGGTGGATGCTCGCCGCCGTCGCCAGCTTCTCCGTGATGGACGCGGGCATGAAGCTGCTCGCCGCGCACTACCCACCGCTGCAGGTGACCATGCTGCGCGGCGCCGCCTCGTTGCCGTTCGTGCTGGCCTGGGTGCTGGCCACCGCCGGGCCGCGCTCGATCGTGCCGGTGCGCTGGGGCCTGCACCTGCTGCGCGGCGTGCTGGGCATGGCGATGATCGGCTGCTTCGTGTTCGCGCTGAAGCGGATGCCGCTGTCCACCGCCTACTCGATCTACTTCGTCGCGCCACTGCTGGTGGCGGCGCTGTCGGTGCCACTGCTGGGGGAGAAGGTGGGGCCGCGGCGCTGGACTGCGATCGGCATCGGTCTGGCCGGGGTGATCGTGGTGCTGCGGCCGGGCGTGGACGGGATCGTGTCGTTCCCCGGGCTGATGGTGCTGCTGGCGGCCACCGCCTATGCGATCGCCGCGGTGACGGTGAGCCTGCTGACCCGCACCGACACGCCGCAGTCGATGGTGGTCTGGTTCCTGGTGATCATGGCTACCGGCGCGGGCCTGGCGGCGATTCCCGGCTGGGTGCCGCTGCAGTGGGGGCACGCGGCACTGATCCTGGGCATGGGCCTGGCCGGCGCGCTGGGGCAGGTCGCGCTGACCAGCGCCTTCATGCGCGGCGACGCCTCGCTGATCGCGCCGCTCGAGTACACCGGGCTGGTGTGGGTGATCGCCTGGGACTGGCTGCTGTGGCGCACCCTGCCCGATGCGACCACCTGGATCGGCGCGGCGATCATCGTCGCCAGCGGCCTGTACCTGCTGCGCCGCGAGCGCAAGATCGGCGCGGAACGCGCGCCGCCGATCGACCAGCCCTGAGCCGCCGCTTCTCGTGCAGGAGCCGGGTTTGGCCGGCGACACGCCACCTCGGCACAGGCGACTGCCTCATGGTTCCGACGCCCGTGTCGCCGGCTGAACCCGGCTCCTACAAAGAGCGCACGATCGCGCGCCATCGCAGCCGCCCCCGGGTTAGCCTTGTCCCGGTGCGACCGGCGAAGGGGATGCGATGGCGTTGGGATTCATCGGAAAGCGGATGGCGCGCTTCCTCGCGCAGCCGCGCGAGCGTTACCAGCGCGGCCCGAGCAGCCGCCTGGAACTGCTGGCGGCCACGCTGCGGCGCGGCGACGTGCTGCTGGTCGACGGCACCAGCCGCTTCGCCAGCGCGATCAAGTACCTGACCCAGTCGACCTGGTCGCATGCGGCGCTGTGCCTGGGCGTGCCCGAGGGCGCCGCCGAGCCGTGGTTTGTCGACGTGGACATCAACGATGGCGTGCGCACCGTGCCGCTGGCCGAGTTCGCCGGGTTGCACGCGCGGATCTGCCGGCCGGTGGGGCTCAGCGCCGGCGAGACCGATGCGGTGGTCGAGCACATGGTCTCGCGGGTGGGCCACAACTACGACCTGAAGAACATCGTCGACCTGGCCCGCTACCTGGTGCGGCAGCCGCCGGTGCCCGATCCGCTCAAGCGGCGGATGATCGCCCTGGGCAGCGGCGAGCCGACCCGCGCGATCTGCTCGACCCTGCTGGCCGAGGCGTTCGGCGTGGTGCGCTATCCGATCCTGCCGGAGATCGAGCTGCAGGACGCCACCACCGCCGGCGGGCGCCAGGCGGCGGCCGAGATCCTGCACATCCGCCACCACAGCCTGTACACGCCGCGGGATTTCGACGTCTCGCCGTTCTTCCAGGTGGTCAAGCCGCGGCTGGAGGCCGGCTTCGACTTCCGCCGGCTGGTCTGGAGCGATGCGCAGGCCGGGCAGGGCGGCACGCCCTTGTAGGAGCCGGGTTCAGCCGGCGATCCGACGCCGCTGGCCCAGGCGACGCCCTCATGATCCCGACACCCGTGTCGCCGACTGAAGTCAGCTCCTACAGAAGAGCCGCCGCGCCATGGCTGTTGTAGGAGCCGGGTTCAGCCGGCGACCCGACGCCGTCGGCCCAGGCGACGCCCTCATGGTTCCGACGCTCGTGTCGCCGACTGAAGTCAGCTCCTACAGAAGAGCGGCCGCGCGGTGGCTGTTGTAGGAGCCGGGTTCAGCCGGCGACGCGACGCCGTCGGCCCAGTCGACGCCCTCGTGATTCCGGCGCACGTGTCCGCCAGCAAGCTGGGCTCCTACAAGGTGGAGCGGTGCGCAGTGGACTGGGACGGCACAAAAAGGAACGGGCCCCGCAGGGCCCGTTCGCATTCGCCATCGCCTGAGGTCAGAAGCGCGCGCCGATGCCCACGCCGACCGTCCACGGGTCCAGCTTCAGGTCCTCACCGGTGCCCTCGCCGGCCACGCGGACCTCCGGGCGCGCGTGCATGTAGCGCACGTCGGTGCGTGCGAACCAGGTCGGGTTGATGTTGAAGTCCATGCCGACCGTGCCGATCGCGCCCTTGGCGGTCTCCAGGCCGACGTGGTCGCCGCCGCCGGCGATGTCCTCGTTGCTGAAGTTGGACTCGTAGTAGCCCACGCCCACGAACGGGCGGAACACGTTGTCGGCCTGGCCGAAGTGCCACTGGCCGCTCAGCGCGATCGGCTGCTGCTCGACGGTGCCGAGCTTGCCGACGCCGTCCTGGCGCACGCGGTGGTTGAACTTGTCGGCCGCACCCCACAACTCCACGGCGAAGTTGTCGGTGGCGTACCAGCTGGCGCTCAGGGTCGGCGCCGGGCCGCCGTCGATGCGCAGGCCGTCGCCGGGATCGGACGGTTCGATGAGGGCGATGCCGCCGACCACGGCGAAGCGCTTGCCGGACGCGGTGCCGGTGTCGTAGGTGTCCTGGGCGAATGCCGGCGCGCTCGCCAGCGCGGGGATCAGGGCCAGGCTCAGGATTCGAATGGACCGCATGGTGATATCTCCTGTTAGTTCTTGTAGTGCCCTGGGAGTGGGCGTGGCAGACCCTATCCACGCAGGAATGAACGCAGGCGTGCTTGCGCCATGCGATGGCCGGCGCGGTTCAGCGAAACCACGCAATGCCCCCGGAAATGCTCGGGTTAGCGGCGACGGGGGGATTCATGCAGCTGATCGCCGCGTGAGGAACCGCGGCGACCCGCCGGTGCCGGATGCGCGGAATCACCCGGGCGGCTGCCGGTGGCAGGGACATGCGGCGGCGTACTGGAAAGGGCGCGCGCCGACGAATTGGTCTCCGCTGAAACCTGTCGCGGGACAGGCGCGACATGCCTGCGCCGACGGCATGCGGAGGTTGGCGGGTGCGGCGTGGGCGGACACAATAGGGGTCTTTCCCCACGCATAACCGCCGGAGCCCTGGCATGGCCGAAATCAAGGAAGCGCGCGTCCCCGACATCGGGGATTACAGCGACGTCCCCGTCATCGAAGTCCTCGTCGCCGTCGGCGACACCGTGACCAAGGACCAGGGGCTGGTCACGCTGGAATCGGACAAGGCCACGCTCGAAGTGCCCTCGCCGTTCGCCGGCGTGGTCAAGGAACTGAAGGTCAAGCTCGGCGACAGCCTGTCCGAGGGCAGCGTGGTGGCGCTGATCGAGGCCGCCGACGGCGCCTCCGCCCCGGCCGCACAGCCGGCGGCCCCGGCCAAGGCCGACGTGCCCGCCGCATCGGCCAAGGCCGACGCCGCGCCCGCCCCGGTGAAGACCGCCGAGACCGGCGCCCGGGTCGAGCCGGTGGCGCCTTCGGCCGCGCCCGACAAGCTGGCCCAGCGCGAGATCGCCCAGGAGAACGCGGCGCCCGCGCCGGCCCGCCCGGGCACCGATCCGGAGGCCTCGCCGCCGCGCACCCCGCCGGTGGAGTTCGGCGCGGCCAGCGTGCTGCCCGACCAGGTCCCGTACGCGACCCCGGCCGTGCGCGTGTTCGCCCGCGAGCTGGGCGTGGACCTGTTCCAGGTCAAGGGCAGCGAGCGCGGCGGGCGCATCTCCAGGGAGGACGTGCAGCGCTACGTCAAGGCCGCGCTGGCCGGCGGCGCGCCGGCCGCGGCGGCGGCCGCCCCGGTTGCCGGTGGCGGCGGCCTGAACCTGCTGCCGTGGCCGAAGGTGGACTTCGCCAAGTTCGGCGAGGTCGAGACCCAGCCGCTGTCGCGGATCAAGAAGATCTCCGGCGCCAACCTCGCCCGCAACTGGGCGATGATCCCGCACGTCACCCAGTTCGACCAGGCCGACATCACCGACCTGGAAGAGCTGCGCGTGCAGCTCAACAAGGAGCAGGAGAAGGCCAAGTCCGGCGTCAAGCTGACCATGCTCGCGTTCCTGCTCAAGGCCAGCGCCGCGGCGCTGAAGCAGTTCCCCGACTTCAACGCCTCGCTCGATGCGACCGGCGAGAACCTCACGCTGAAGAAGTACTTCCACATCGGCTTCGCCGCCGACACGCCCAACGGGCTGGTGGTGCCGGTGATCCGCGACGTCGACAGGAAGGGCGTACTGCAGATCGCCCAGGAGATGGGCGAGCTGGCGAAGAAGGCGCGCGACGGCAAGCTCGGCCCGGCCGACATGAGCGGCGGCTGCTTCTCGATCAGCTCGCTGGGCGGCATCGGTGGCACCGCGTTCACGCCGATCATCAATGCGCCGGAAGTGGCGATCCTGGGCGTGTCCAAGTCCTCGACCCAGCCGGTGTGGGACGGCAAGCAGTTCGTGCCGCGCCTGACCCTGCCGCTGTCGCTGAGCTACGACCACCGCGTGATCGACGGCGCAGCCGCCGCGCGCTTCACCAGCTACCTGGCACAGGTCCTCGCGGACATGCGCCGCGTGCTGCTGTAAGGGGACGCGGACATGGCGAACACGATCGAGGTGAAGGTTCCGGACATCGGCGACTACAGCGACGTCCCGGTGATCGAGGTGCTGGTCGCCCCCGGCGACGCGGTGAAGAAGGACCAGGGGCTGGTCACCCTGGAATCGGACAAGGCCACGCTGGAAGTGCCGTCCTCGGCCGACGGCGTGGTCAAGGAAGTGAAGGTCAAGGTCGGCGACAAGCTGTCCGAGGGCCACGTGGTGGTGGTGCTGGAGGCCGCGGGTGCGGCCGCTGCGCCGCCGCCGGCGGAGAAGCCGGCCGCTCCGGCCAGTGCGCCCGCGGCGCCGGCCGCTGCCGCCCCTGCGGCGACGGCAGCCGCCGCTCCGGCACCTGCATCGGGCGGCGGCGCGGTCGAGGTCAAGGTTCCCGACATCGGCGACTACAGCGGCGTGCCGGTGATCGAAGTGCTGGTCAACGTCGGCGACGCGGTGAAGAAGGACCAGGGCCTGGTCACTCTGGAATCGGACAAGGCGACGCTGGAAGTGCCGTCCACCGCCGACGGCGTGGTCAAGGAGCTGAAGGTCAAGCTCGGCGACGCGCTGTCGCAGGGCGACGTGGTCGCGGTGCTGGAATCGGCCGGCGCGCCGGCTGCCGCGCCGGGCAGCAAGCCGCCGGTGGCGCCCTCGCACCGCGCCCCGGCCGAGCCGCCGGCGCCCAAGCCCGCGCTGGGCACCGGCAAGCCGGCCGACATCGAATGCCGCATCGTGGTGATCGGCTCCGGTCCCGGCGGCTACACCGCCGCGTTCCGCGCCGCCGACCTGGGCCTGGATACGGTGCTGGTCGAGCGCTACGCCACCCTCGGCGGGGTCTGCCTCAACGTCGGCTGCATCCCGTCCAAGGCGCTGCTGCATGCCGCCGCGCTGATCGAGGAGGCATCGCACTCCGACGACATCGGGATCAGCTTCGGCAAGCCGAAGATCGACCTCGACAAGCTCCGTGGCTTCAAGCAGGACAAGGTGGTCGGCCAGTTCACCAAGGGCCTGGCCGGCATGGCCAGGCAGCGCAAGGTGCGCACGGTGCAGGGCGTGGCGAAGTTCGTCTCGCCCAACGAACTGGAGATCAGTGGCAGCGATGGCAAGACCCAGCTGCTGCGCTTCGAGCAGTGCATCATCGCCGCCGGCTCGCAGGCGGTGAAGCTGCCGAACTTCCCGTGGGACGATCCGCGGGTCATGGATTCCACCGATGCGCTGCAGCTGGCCGAGGTGCCGAAGTCGCTGCTGGTCGTCGGCGGCGGCATCATCGGCCTGGAGATGGCCACCGTGTACCGCGCGCTGGGCGCGGAGGTCACCGTGGTCGAGTTCATGGACCAGCTGATGCCGGGCGCCGACAAGGACCTGGTCAAGCCGCTGGCCGACCGCCTGAAGAAGCAGGGCGTGGCCGTGCACCTGAAGACCAAGGCGGCCAAGGTGGAGGCATCGAAGAAGGGCATCACCGTGCACTTCGAGAGTGCGACCGAAGGCCAGAAGCCGGAGCTGGAATCGGGCACGTGGGACCGCGTGCTGGTCGCGGTGGGCCGCGCCCCCAACGGCGGCAAGCTGGACGCGGACAAGGCCGGCGTGCAGGTCGGCGAGCGCGGCTTCATCCCGGTCGACCGGCAGATGCGCACGAATGTCGGGCACATCTTCGCCATCGGCGACCTGGTCGGCCAGCCGATGCTGGCGCACAAGGCCACGCACGAAGGCAAGCTGGCCGCCGAAGTGGCCGCCGGCGAGAAGAAGGAGTGGGTGGCGCGGGTGATCCCGTCGGTGGCCTACACCGATCCGGAGATCGCCTGGGTCGGCGTGACCGAGACCGAGGCCAAGGCCAAGGGGCTGAAGGTCGGCGTGGGCAAGTTCCCGTGGCTCGCTTCGGCGCGTGCGGTGGGCATCGGCCGCGGCGAGGGCTCCACCAAGCTGGTCTTCGACGAGGCCACCCACCGCATCATCGGCGCGGGCATCGTCGGCGTGCACGCCGGCGACCTGATCTCCGAGCTGGCGCTGGCGATCGAGATGGGCGCCGAGGCCGGCGACATCGGCGCGACCATCCACCCGCACCCGACCCTGGGCGAGACGGTGGCGATGGCCGCCGAGGTGTACGAGGGCACGATCACCGATCTGTATTTGCCGAAGCGCAAATAGAGCGAAGGGCGCGGCCTTCCCGAAATAGATGTGAGCGGCATCAGGAACCCCGGCGCAGGCCGGGGTTCTTTTTTGGGGACTGGCAGTCGTGGCAGAAGATGCGTCGTCCCTCGGCCATCGTCATCCCTGCGGCAGACTGGCTGGGAATGCAGGGGGCTTCACATCGAAGCTGTGCCGCGAGGGGCGCCCGACTATCGGCAGCCGTCGGCCGATGCCCGTCCGGTCGGCATCGATATGGCTCGAACGCCGGTCATCACGCCGCCAAGCGGCGGGGATCGTGGGCCCCGCCCACAAAAAAGGCCCCGGTGGGGACGGGGCCTTGACCGGGACTGGACCGACGAGGTTCTCCGTCCCGGCACAGGATCGACCGGAGCCCGCAGTGGAAGTTCCATACGGGTTGGGCAACCTTCGGCGGTTGTCCCCGAAAATGTCCCACTGCTATACTTTTGCGGCTCGGCAGGGCGCGTTTCATGCCTGCCTTCCGCTTACTCCCGCAGGTAACCATCACGTGCTGAACTCCGTTGCCGCAGGCCGGCGACAGGCCGGTCGCGCGATTGCCTGGCAGGTGGGGGCGACGCTCCTGGTCGCGCTGGCCTGCCTCTGGCAGGGCCCGCACTGGTCGGTGGCGGCGCTGGTCGGCGGGGGGGCGGTGGTCCTGGCGGGGTGGTTTTCGGCCCGGATCGCGCTGGGCGGCGGCGTGGACGCCGCGGTCCCGGCGCTGGCCAGGCTGGTGGCCGGGGTGCTGGCCAAGTGGCTGGTCCTGGTCGCGTTGCTGGCGCTGGGCGTGCTGGCCCTCGGGCTGCCGCCGCTGCCGCTGCTGGCAGCCGCGGTGGTGGTGCTGGTCGCGCAGGTACTCACCCTGGCGCTGGCCCGCTGAAGCGGTCGGGCACAGGGCGGCGCAAGCCGATTCGGAACAATTTCAGGCGTTAGAACAGGAAAAACGGACCCATGGCGGCTGAGGCGGAACTGACCCCTACCAGCTACATCCAGCACCACCTGCAGAACCTGACCGTTCAGGTGGGTGAGGGCGGCTTCTGGACCCTGCACGTGGACACCTTCGTGACCGCGGTGGCGATGGGTCTGCTGATGGTGTTCATGTTCTGGCTGGCCACGCGCAAGGCCACCGCCGGCGTGCCCGGCAAGTGGCAGGCCTTCGTCGAGATCTGCCTGGAGTTCGTCGACCGCCAGGCGCGCGACACCTACCACGGGACCAGCAAGCTGGTGACGCCGATCGCGATCACCCTGTTCTTCTGGATCCTGCTGATGAACCTGCTGAAGATGATCCCGGCGGACTTCTTCGCGACCGTGCTGGGCTGGTTCGGTATCGGCTACTGGAAGCCGGTGCCGACCGCCGACGTGAACGCCACGCTCGGCATGTCGATCAGCGTGTTCTTCCTGATGATCTTCTTCGCGCTGCGCGCCAAGGGCCTGGGCCACTTCACCCTGGAGTTCCTGACCGCGCCGTTCGGCAAGTGGATGATGCCGTTCAACCTCATCCTCAACACCGTCGAGTGGCTGAGCAAGCCGATCTCGCTGGCGATGCGACTGTTCGGCAACATGTTCGGCGGCGAGATCGTGTTCCTGCTGATCTGGGTGCTCGGCGGCGCCGGCATCGCCGGCATGTTCGCCGGCGCGGCCTTCGGCTTCGGCTGGATGATCTTCCACCTGCTGGTGATCCCGCTGCAGGCGTTCATTTTCATGATGCTGTCGATCGTGTACCTGAGCCTGTCCGAAGACAGCCACTGATCCGCTTCCCCCTCTTTCGCTTCACCCTTCGTTCCCACCTGCTTTCATAAGCAATCCACCTTTAGCAATCCGTTCCGGAGAAAACCATGGAAACCGCACTGACCGCCCTCGCTTCCGTCCAGGCTTCGACCGTTCTGGCCATCGGCATCATGATCGGCCTGGCCGCGCTGGGCGCCGGCCTGGGCCTGGCCATCATGGCCGGCAAGTTCCTGGAGTCGGCCGCCCGCCAGCCGGAGCTGATCCCGGTGCTGCAGGTCCGCATGTTCATCACCGCTGGCCTGATCGACGCCGCGTTCATCATCAGCGTCGCCGTCGGCCTGCTGTTCGCCTTCGCTTCGCCGTTCGTCGCGCCGTTCCTGGCCCAGCTGGGCGGCTGATCGAGCGTCGGGTGGCGCCCGCGCATCCGCGCGGGCGCTGACAGGATGGAGGAGCCTGCCGCACTGGCCGGCTCCGTCACCACAGGCAGAGCGCACCAATGAACATCGGTCTTACCCTAATTGCCCAGGCGCTGGCCTTCGCCGCGCTGATCTGGCTGGTCGCCACCAAGATCTGGCCGCCGCTGCTCAAGGCCATCGAGGAGCGCCAGCAGAAGATCGCCGAGGGCCTGGCCGCGGCCGACCGCAGCCAGAAGGACCTGGCGCAGGCGCAGGACAAGGTCAACGAGCTGCTGAAGGAAGCGCGCGGCAAGGCCAACGAGATCATCGACCAGGCCCACACCCGCGCCAACCAGATCGTCGACGCCGCGCGCGAGGAAGCCCTCAGCGAGGCCGGCCGCCAGAAGGCGATCGCCCAGGCCGAGATCGACGCGTCCGCCAACCGCGCCCGCGAGGATCTGCGCAAGCAGGTGTCCGTGCTGGCGGTGAGCGGCGCCGAGAAGCTCCTGCGCCGCGAGATCGACGCCAACGCGCACAAGGCGTTGCTGGACGAGCTGGCGGCCGAGATCTGAACATGACCGCCACGTCCACCAAGACCGCGCTGTCCAGCCCCTTGAGTCAAGGGGCGGCATCGGTGCGCAGCACCGATGCGGGGATGTGGGTGTACGCCGCCGGCGCGTCTTGCGCAGCAAGGCGCGCAACGTCTCCGAAGCAGCGTCGCGCATCGGCCGCCGCCGAGGTAACAGAATGAGCCAGGCACTCACCCTCGCCCGTCCGTACGCCCGCGCCGCCCATGCGGCCGCGCGCGACGAAGGCCGCGTGGACGCGTGGTCGCAGGCACTGGGCTTCGCCGCCCAGGTCGCCGCCGACCCGCGCGTGTCCGGCCTGCTGCTGAACCCGGCGCTGGAACGTGGCCAGGCCGTGGCGCTGCTGGCGCCGCAGGGTGCCGAGGCTTCGTTCACCCGCTTCCTCGGCCTGCTGGCCGACGCCGGGCGCCTGCCGCTGCTGGCCGAGGTCGCCGGGATGTTCGAGCAGCTGCGCGCCGAGGACCAGCGCGTGGTCCGCGCCACCGTCACCTCCGCCGCCGAGCTGTCGCCGCAGGAGCTGGACAAGCTGCGCGACGCGCTCAAGCGCCGCTTCGGCCGCGAGGTCGAGCTGGAGACCGCCGTGGACGCCAGCCTGATCGGCGGCGCGGTGATCGACGCCGGCGACGTGGTGATCGACGGCTCGCTCAAGGGCAAGCTCGGGCGCCTGCAGACCGCGCTGGCGGGCTGATCCGGCACCAGACAGTTCACTTTTCAGGTCGTCAGCCCGAACCCTCTCGGGGCGCGCGACTCCAAGGAAAAAACAATGGCAACCACGCTCAACCCCTCCGAAATCAGCGACCTGATCAAGACCCGCATCGAGCAGGTCAAGCTCTCCGCTGAGGCCCGCAACGAAGGCACCGTGACTTCGGTGTCCGACGGCATCGTGCGCATCTTCGGCCTGGCCGACGTGATGCAGGGCGAAATGATCGAGCTGCCGCCGGCTTCTGACGGACAATCCACCTTCGCGCTGGCCCTGAACCTGGAGCGCGACTCGGTCGGCGCCGTGGTCCTGGGCGACTACGAGCACCTGCGCGAGGGCGACGTGGCCAAGACCACCGGCCGCATCCTCGAAGTGCCGGTCGGCCCGCAGCTGCTCGGCCGCGTCGTGAACGCGCTGGGCGAGCCGATCGACGGCAAGGGCCCGATCGCCGCCGCGCAGACCGCGCCGGTGGAGCGCGTGGCCCCGGGCGTGATCTGGCGCAAGTCGGTCGACCAGCCGGTGCAGACCGGCTACAAGACCGTCGACGCGATGATCCCGATCGGCCGCGGCCAGCGCGAGCTGGTCATCGGCGACCGCCAGACCGGCAAGACCGCGCTGGCGATCGACGCGGTGATCAACCAGAAGAACACCGGCATCAAGTGCGTGTACGTGGCGATCGGCCAGAAGGCCTCGACCGTCGCCAACATCGTGCGCAAGCTGGAAGAGAACGGCGCCCTGGCCCACACCATCGTGGTGGCTGCCACCGCCTCCGAATCGGCCGCGATGCAGTACATCAGCGCCTACTCCGGCTGCACCATGGGCGAGTACTTCATGGACCGCGGCGAAGACGCGCTGATCGTCTACGACGACCTGTCCAAGCAGGCCGTGGCCTACCGCCAGATCTCGCTGCTGCTGCGCCGCCCGCCGGGCCGCGAAGCCTACCCGGGCGACGTGTTCTACCTGCATTCGCGCCTGCTCGAGCGCGCCGCGCGCGTGTCCGAGGAGTACGTGGAGAAGTTCACCAACGGCGAAGTGAAGGGCAAGACCGGTTCGCTGACCGCGCTGCCGATCATCGAGACCCAGGCCGGCGACGTCTCCGCGTTCGTGCCGACCAACGTGATCTCGATCACCGACGGCCAGATCTTCCTGGAGACCGACCTGTTCAACGCCGGCATCCGCCCGGCCGTGAACGCCGGCATCTCGGTGTCGCGCGTCGGCGGCGCCGCCCAGACCAAGATCATCAAGAAGCTTTCGGGCGGCATCCGCATCTCGCTGGCCCAGTACCGCGAGCTGGCGGCGTTCGCCCAGTTCGCCTCGGACCTGGACGAAGCCACCCGCAAGCAGCTCGAGCGCGGCCAGCGCGTCACCGAGCTGATGAAGCAGAAGCAGTACCAGCCGATGTCGATCGCCAACCAGGCGCTGTCGATCTACGCCGTCAACGAGGGCTACCTGGACGACGTGCCGGTGGCCAAGATCGGTGCCTTCGAGGAGGGCCTGCACGCCCACTTCGCCAATACCGCCGGCGCGCTGATCGAGCAGGTCAACAACACCGGTGGCTGGAACGACGAGATCGAGGCGGCGTTCAAGAACGGCATCGCCGAGTTCAAGCAGACCGGCACCTGGTAAGGGCCTGCGGGCCCTGCCCGCAAGGCGACGGAACCGAGTCCAACGGCGGGCCGCACGGCCCGCCCCACGGGAAGAAGAGATGGCTGGCGGACGCGAAATCAAAACCAAGATCAAGAGCGTGCAGAACACCCGCAAGGTGACCCGTGCGCTGGAGATGGTCTCGGCCTCCAAGATCCGCAAGGCGCAGGAGCGCATGCGCACCTCGCGCCCGTACGCGCAGGCGATGAAGCAGGTGATCGGCCACCTGGCCCAGGCCAACACCGACTACCAGCACCCGTTCCTGGTCGAGCGCGAGCAGGTCAAGCGGGTCGGTTACATCGTCGTCTCGTCCGACCGCGGCCTGGCCGGCGGCCTGAACAACAACCTGTTCCGCAAGCTGCTGGGCGAAGTCCGCCAGTTCAACGAGCAGGGCGTGGAAGTGGACATGGTCACCATCGGCCAGAAGGCGTCTGCCTTCTTCCGCCGGATCAAGGTGAACATGGTCGGCAGCGTCTCCCACCTGGGCGACGTGCCGCACCTGGACGACCTGGTCGGCGTGATCAAGGTCATGCTGGACGCCTACACCGAGGGCAAGGTCGACAAGGTGTTCGTGGTCTACAACCACTTCGTCAACACCATGAGCCAGAAGGCCACCTTCGACCAGCTGCTGCCGCTGCCGGCGGCGCAGGCGGGCGTGCCCAACCACGACTGGGACTACATCTACGAGCCCGACGCGGCCACGGTGCTGGACCACGTGATCACCCGCTACATCGAGTCGCTGGTGTACCAGGCGGTGCTGGAGAACGTGGCCTCCGAGCACGCCGCGCGCATGGTCGCGATGAAGTCGGCCAGCGACAACGCGACCAAGCTGATCGGCACCCTGAACCTGGTCTACAACAAGGCCCGGCAGGCGGCGATCACCCAGGAAATCTCCGAGATCGTCGGCGGTGCCGCGGCGGTTTAGTGCGAATCCTTCGCAAGAGCCCGCACATCCCTGTGCGGACTTTTCAAGAAAACCATTGGCGACCCGGGTCGCGAAGAAATCTTAAGAGTCTGAGGAAATCACCATGAGTCAGGGCAAGATCGTTCAGATCATCGGCGCGGTCGTCGACGTCGAGTTCCCGCGTGCGGAAGTGCCGAGGGTGTACGACGCGCTGAAGGTCGAGAACACGGCCATCACGCTGGAAGTGCAGCAGCAGCTGGGCGACGGCGTGGTCCGCACGATCGCGCTGGGCTCCACCGACGGCCTCAAGCGCAACCTGGTGGCGACCAACACCGGCAAGGCGATCTCGGTGCCGGTCGGCGCCGGCACCCTGGGCCGGATCATGGACGTGCTGGGCCGCCCGATCGACGAGGCGGGCGACGTGCAGGCCTCCGACCACTGGGAAATCCACCGTAGCGCACCGTCGTACGAGGACCAGTCCTCGGGCAATGAGCTGCTGGAGACCGGCATCAAGGTCATCGACCTGATGTGCCCGTTCGCCAAGGGCGGCAAGGTCGGCCTGTTCGGCGGCGCCGGCGTCGGCAAGACCGTCAACATGATGGAACTGATCAACAACATCGCCAAGGCGCACAGCGGCCTGTCGGTGTTCGCCGGCGTGGGCGAGCGTACCCGCGAGGGCAACGACTTCTACCACGAGATGAAGGACTCCAACGTCCTCGACAAGGTGGCGATGGTCTACGGCCAGATGAACGAGCCGCCGGGCAACCGCCTGCGCGTGGCCCTGACCGGCCTGACCATGGCCGAGTACTTCCGCGACGAGAAGGACGCGTCGGGCAAGGGCAAGGACGTGCTGCTGTTTGTCGACAACATCTACCGCTACACCCTGGCCGGCACCGAGGTCTCGGCGCTGCTGGGCCGCATGCCGTCGGCGGTGGGCTACCAGCCGACCCTGGCCGAGGAAATGGGCGTGCTGCAGGAGCGCATCACCTCGACCAAGACCGGTTCGATCACCTCGATCCAGGCCGTGTACGTGCCCGCGGACGACCTGACCGACCCGTCGCCGGCGACCACCTTCGCCCACCTCGACGCCACCGTCGTGCTGTCGCGAAACATCGCCGCGCTGGGCATCTACCCGGCGGTGGACCCGCTGGACTCGACCAGCCGCCAGCTGGACCCGAACGTCATCGGCCACGAGCACTACGACACCGCCCGCCGCGTGCAGTCCACGCTCCAGAAGTACAAGGAGCTGAAGGACATCATCGCGATCCTGGGCATGGACGAGCTGTCGGAAGATGACAAGCTGGCCGTGTCGCGCGCGCGCAAGATCGAGCGCTTCTTCAGCCAGCCGTTCCACGTGGCCGAGGTGTTCACCGGCTCGCCGGGCAAGTACGTGTCGCTGAAGGACACTATCCGCGGCTTCAAGGGTATTGTCGACGGCGAGTACGACCACCTGCCGGAGCAGGCGTTCTACATGGTCGGCACCATCGAGGAAGCGGTCGAGAAGGCGAAGAAGATCGCCTGATGACCGGGCACTCTCCCGCGCGCGGGAGAGTGTTGAGGTGAAAGCAATTCCGCCCGTATCCGCATGCCAATTCCTTCCGCTAGCGGAAGGAGTGACGAAGAGAAGCGAAGCATGAGCACCATCCGTTGCGACATCGTCAGCGCCGAGCAGGAGATCTTCCACGGCGAAGCCACCCTGGTCGTGGCCACCGGCGAGCTGGGTGAGCTGGGCATCGCGCCGCGCCACGCGCCGCTGATCACCCGGCTGAAGCCGGGCAAGGTGGTGGTGACCCTGCCGGACGGCACGCACCTGGACTTCGCCATCTCCGGCGGCATCCTCGAGGTGCAGCCGCAGGTGGTGACCGTGCTGGCCGACACCGCGATCCGCGCCGAGGACATCGACGAGGCAGCGGTGCGCAAGGCCAAGGAAGAGGCTGAGCGGGTGCTGGCCAACCGCAGCGAGGCGATGGAAGTGGCCGAGGCGCAGCAGCGCCTGGCCGAGGTCTCCGCCCAGTTGCAGGCGCTGGAGCGCCTGCGCCGCAACCTCAAGCACTGAGCTTCGCCCGGCCTCCGGTCGGACGATCCAGCTCCACGAACGCCGGCCGCAGGGCCGGCGTTTGCGTTTCCGGGGCATGAGCCGCCATGCATCCTGGCGTTGGCGAGATGTTGCGAAAGGCAGCGCAGGTTTGGGTTGCTCCGCGGCAACTGCAACTGCAACTGCAACTGCAACTGCAACTGCAACTGCAAAGGCGCCGGGCGTGGTGGGCTTCGGACGGAGCCGTGGCAGGCCGGGGGTATTGCGGTCGTCTCGACGGCACATCCATGTGCCGACTCGCCGACGTGGCCATCCATGGCCACTGCCGCAATACCCCCGGCCTGCCACGTCTTCGGGAGCTTTGGCGTCGTGGCTTCGTTCGGCCGGATGACAGCCGATGGCTGCTCTTTGTAGGAGCCGGGCTTGCCCGCGACGCCGGCGGCACAGGCGACGCCCTCGTGGTTTCGACGCCCGTGTCGCCGACTGAAGTCAGCTCCTACAGAAAATCGGTCGCGTCGTGGCTGTTGTAGGAGCCGGGTTCAGCCGGCGACCCGACGCCGTCGGCACGACGATGCCCTCATGGCTCCGACGCCCGTGTCGCCAGCAAGCTGCAGGGCGCCATGGTTTTGCCCCTCCTTTTCGCCACAGGCGAAGGAGGTGAAGAGGGCTGCTTGCACGCCACCTGTGCGCAGCCCGATGAACGCCCGAAGGCCGTGCCTGAGGACCAGGCGGGCCGGGGATGGGCGCCTTTGCCGTTGCTGTTGCTTCCTGGATCGAAGCCGCGCCCTGAAAGCTCCCGAGGCCGCCGTGCCCAGGGGGTCTGGCGCAAGCAGCACAGGGATGTGCTGCGTTCGCGACTCGGAGGCAGGACGCCGCAGCGGAGCGATGCGCCAGACCCCCTGGGCACGGCGGCCCCTTCCGAAGCCAGCGCTTTGCTCCAGAGGCATCAGACACGGCAGCCCCTTCCGAAGCCAGCGCTTTGCTCCAGAGGCATCAGACACGGTAGCCCCTTCCGAAGCCAGCGCTTTGCTCCAGGGCATCAGACACGGCGGCCCCTTCCGAAGCCAGCGCTTTGCTCCAAGGCATCAGACTCGGTGGCCCCTTCCGAAGCCAGCGCTCTGGCTCCCACCCGCAACGACAAGGCGGTCCCCTTCCGGAGCCGGCGCTCTTGATCCGGGCGCGCCCAACCTCGGCAGGCCCCATTGGCGTGGCAACGACGGGCCAGCGTTTCCTTCCGACGCGCTAGACTCGCAGCGTTCCCTGCCCACCCGCGCGCCCATGACCATCACTCCCCAGGAAGCCCTGCAGCGCACCATCGAGCACCGCGAGATCTTCCACGACGAGATGGTCGGGCTGATGCGGCAGGTCATGCGCGGCGACGTCTCCCCGGTGATGGTCGCGGCGATCCTCACCGGCCTGCGGGTGAAGAAGGAGACCGTCGGCGAGATCGCCGGCGCGGCCCAGGTCATGCGCGAGTTCTCGCGCACCGTGCAGGTGGCCGACCGCACGCACCTGGTCGACATCGTCGGCACCGGCGGCGATGGCTCGCATACCTTCAACATCTCCACCTGCTCGATGTTCGTGGCCGCCGCGGCCGGCGCGCGGGTGGCCAAGCACGGCAACCGCAGCGTGTCGTCCAAGTCCGGCAGCGCCGACGTGCTGGAGGCGCTGGGCGCGTCGATCGAACTGCAGCCGGAGCAGGTGGCGCAATCGATCGAGCGCTGCGGCATCGGCTTCATGTTCGCGCCGATCCACCACCCGGCGATGAAGGTGGTCGCCCCGGTGCGCCGCGAAATGGGCGTGCGCACCATCTTCAACATTCTCGGGCCGCTGACCAATCCGGCCGGCGCGCCGAATATCCTGATGGGCGTGTTCCACCCCGACCTGGTCGGCATCCAGGCGCGCGTGCTGCATGAACTGGGCGCCGAGCGCGCGCTGGTGGTCTGGGGCCGCGACGGGATGGACGAGCTGTCGCTGGGCGCGGCGAGCATGGTCGGCGAGCTGCGCGACGGCGTGGTCCGCGAGTACGAGGTGCACCCGGAGGACTTCGGCATCGCCATGTCGGCCAGCCGCAACCTCAAGGTCGCCGACGCGGCCGAATCGCGCGTGATGCTGCTGGGCGTGCTCGATGGCGCGCCCGGCCCGGCGCGCGAGATCGTGGTGCTGAACGCGGCCGCCGCGCTGTACGTGGCCGGCGTGGCCGCGGACATCGCCGACGGCATCGTCCGCGCGCGCGCGGCGATCGACAGCGGCGCGGCACGGCAGGCGCAGGCGCAGTTCGTGCGGACCACGCGCGATCTGGCCGGGCAGGCGGCGCCGGCATGAGCGAGGCGGGGTTCGCCCGGCTGCCGTCGCCGCCGTACTACGCGGTGGTGTTCAGCTCGCTGCGCAACGGCGAGGACCCGGAAGGCTACGCCGCCGCGGCTGGACGCATGCTGGAACTGGCCCGGGCGCAGCCCGGCTTCCTCGGCATGGAGTCGGCGCGCGATGCCGACGGCTTCGGCATCACCGTCTCCTACTGGGAGAGCGAGGCGGCGATCCGCGCCTGGCGCGACCACGCCGAGCACACCGAAGTGCGCCGGCACGGACGCCGCCACTGGTATGCGCACTACGAACTGCGCGTGGCCCGGGTCGAGCGCGCGTCGGGCTTCGTTCCCGCCCCCTAGCCGCATCGCCCGCCGCCCGGACCGGTACCCAGCGCTGGCGACAATCAAGAACAATACGGCGCGGCCCCAAGGAAATATTCGCACTACCTCGGAAACGCCGGTGGAACGGGATACCGTCGTTCCCGCCGGCCTTCACGCCGATGGCGGTGCATGCGCGAATGCGCCGACCGGGCATCGAACCGCTCCGGCGATAGATGCGAGAATGCCGGTTCCCCGCGCCAGCGGAGCGCGGCCTCCAGGGACCCCATGAGCGACATCCTGCAGACCATCCTGGCACGCAAGGCCGAAGAGATCGCCGCGCGGCGCGTGCACGCGCCGCTGGCCGAGGTCGCCGCCCGCGCCCGCGACGCCGGCCCGGTGCGTGGCTTCGCCGACGCACTGCAGGCGGCCATCGCCCACGGCGACCCGGCGGTGATCGCCGAGGTGAAGAGGGCCAGCCCGTCCAAGGGCGTGATCCGTCCGGACTTCCGCCCGGCCGAGATCGCGGTGAGCTACGAGTTCGGCGGCGCGGCCTGCCTGTCGGTGCTGACCGACGTCGACTTCTTCCAGGGCAGCGACGACTACCTGCAGCAGGCGCGCGCGGCCTGCACCCTGCCGGTGCTGCGCAAGGACTTCACCGTCGATCCGTACCAGGTGCACGAGGCGCGCGCGCTGGGCGCCGACTGCATCCTGCTGATCGTCGCCGCGCTGGACGACACCCGGCTGGCCGACCTGTCCGGCCTGGCGCTGGAACTGGGCATGGACGTGCTGGTCGAGGTCCACGACATCGACGAACTGGAGCGCGCGATCCAGGTGCCGGTGCCGCTGGTCGGGATCAACAACCGCAACCTGCGCACCTTCGAGGTCTCGCTGGATGTCACCCTGGAGATGAAGGACGCGGTGCCGCGCGACCGCCTGCTGGTCACCGAGAGCGGCATCCTCGCGCACGGCGACGTGGCGCGGATGCGCGCGGCCGGCGTGCACGCATTCCTGGTCGGCGAGACCTTCATGCGCGCCGAGGAGCCGGGCGAGGCGCTGCGGCAACTGTTCTTCGACGCATGAGCCTGGACGGATGAACGCAGGTCCTTACCCGACCCCACGCGACGACGCGCCGCTGGTCGTGTTCGACTTCGACCACACGCTGTACGACGGCGACTCGGGCAGCCACCTGTTCGCCTGGCTGATCCGGCGCAATCCGCTGCGGGTGCTGGCCGCGCTGCTGGCCACGCCGGTGCTGGGGCCGATGGTGGCGTGCCTGCCTACCCGGCGCTGGGGTATCTCGGGCTACGTGTGGATCGGCAGCTTCGGCCTGCACGCTGCGCGCGAGTTCGACCGGATGATCGACCGCTACGTGGCCACCCACCGCGAGCAGATCGCCGCGCGGCTGCTGCCGGCGGCGCTGGAGGTGTTCGCCGGGCACCGCGCGCAGGGCGACCGCGTGGTCGTGGCCACCGGCGCGCCGCCGGAACTGGCGCGCGCGATCCTGGCCTTCGTCGCCCACGAGGACGTGCCGGTGATCGGCACCGCGGTTGGGCCGCGGCTGGGCGCGGTGGTGGCCACCCGCCACTGCCACCACCGGGAGAAGATGCGGATGCTGCGCGAGCGCGGCTATGGCGACATCGAGATGGCCTATTCGGACTCCTCGGCCGACCTGCCGCTGCTGCAGTCCGCGCGCCGCCCGGTGGTGGTCAATCCCAAGGCCGGCCGGGTGGAGATGTTCCGCCAGGTGCTGCCGCCGGGCACGCCGATCCTCAACTGGGGTTGCCGCGACCGCGGCGGCGATCCGCTGTAGGAGTCCGGCTGGCTGACGACCGGGGCGTCGGATCACGAGGGCGTCGCCTGGGCCGAGGTCGTCGTGTCGCCGGCTGAACCCGGCTCCTACAAGGAGCCGGGGCGCGGCGGTCTTCTGTAGGAGCCGACTTCAGTCGGCGACACGGGCGTCGGGACTATGAGGGCGTCGCCTGTGCCGGCGGCGTCATGTCGCCGGCCGAACCCGGCTCCTACCACCGCCCCAGCAGCGTGTACCCGATCTGGTACAGGCTGATGCACAACACCAGCACGCCCACCGCCACCAGCACCCACTGTTCGCGCACGCGCTTGACCAGCAGCGCGGCCACCGGCGCGGCGATCATGCCGCCGACCAGCAGGCCCAGCACGATCTCCAGGTGGTCCAGGCCGATGGACAGCAGGAAGGTCAACGACACGGCCACGGTCACCACGAACTCGGCCGCGTTGACCGACCCGATCACGGTACGCGCCTGCCCGCCGCCGGCCAGCAGGGTGGAGGTGGCCAGCGGACCCCAGCCGCCACCGCCGCTGGCATCGAGCATGCCGGCGAAGAAACCCAGCACCGGCACCCGCCGCACTTCGCGCCGCGGCACCAGGCGGCCGCTGGCGCGGACCAGGATCAGCACCGCCAGCACCAGCAGGTAGGCATAGACGAACGGCCGGATGGCTTCGCCCGGGATCCGGGTCAGCACGTAGGCGCCGATGATCCCGCCGACCATGCCGGGGATGGCCAGGCGCAGGAACAGGCGCTTGTCGACGTTGCCCATGGCCAGGTGGGAAGCGCCCGAGGCGCCGGTGGTGAACACCTCGGCCGCATGGATGCTGGCGCTGACCTGGGCCGGCGGCAGGCCCATGGCCAGCAGCACCGAGGACGACACCAGGCCGTAGGCCATGCCGAGGGCGCCGTCGACCAGCTGCGCGGCCAGCCCGATCAGCACGAACCAGAAGAAGACCTCGCCGAACTCCATCAGCGCTCGGCCCGCCGCGCCGCCCGTGAACGTCCGGCCGGGGTCGAACCGTCAGCGGGTGCCGTACAGCACCACGGTCTTGCCGCGCGCATGCAGCTGGCCGTCGGCCTGCAGCTTCTTCAGCACGCGGCCGGCCATCTCGCGCGAGCAGCCGACCAGGCGCGCCAGCTCCTGGCGCGAGACCCGCATCTGCGTGCCCTGCGGGTGGCTCATCGACTCCGGCTCCTTGGCCAGGTCGTGCAGGGTGCGCACGATCCGGTCGGTGACGTCCAGGAAGGCCAGGCGGCTGGCCTTGCGGCTGGTGGTCAGCAGCCGGCGCGAGAGCTGCACGCCGATGGAGTAGAGCAGGCGCGGGGCGTCCCCGGACAGCGGCCCCAGCATCAGCTGCTGCAGGCGGTCGTAGCTGATCTCGGCCAGTTCGCAGGCGCTGCGGGTGCGCAGGATCACTTCGCGGCTGTCGGACTCGATGAACAGGCCCATTTCGCCCACGAACTCCCCGGCGCCGTAATAGCCCAGGACCAGTTCGCGGCCGTCCTCCTCCTCGGCGATGATGCTGACCGAACCATTGACCACGTAGTACAGGGTGCCGGCCGGGTCGCCCGGGCGGAACACGTCGGTGCGGTTGGGGTAGCGCCGGCGCTGGCAATGGGCCAGGAAGCGCTCGATGGCGGCCTGGTCCAGCGTCAGCGGGCTGCTGGTGAAGCGCAGGGGAGTCACGGCGGAAGTCCTGGAGGTCATAGGGGAAAGGCGCCCGAAGATAGCTGGCCGCAGGCCGGCCGGCAAACCCCGGTTCCCGCAGACATACCGCGGTCACCGGCTTTGGCCCATAATGCCGCGTTTTCCACCCCAGAGGCACGACCGCCGTGGTCAAACCCCTGCCGCGCCTGAGGCTGCAAGGCTTCAACAACCTCACCAAGGCGTTGAGCTTCAACATCTACGACGTCTGCTACGCGGTCTCCGAGGACGAGCGCCAGCGCTACATCGCCTACATCGATGAAGCGTACAACGCCGACCGTCTGACCCAGATCCTGACCGACGTAGCCCGGATCATCGGCGCCAACATCCTGAACGTGGCCCGCCAGGACTACGACCCGCAGGGTGCGTCGGTGACCATCCTCATCTCCGAGGAGCCGGTGATCGACAAGAAGGACGCCGGCAAGGAGATCATCTCCGACGCGGTGGTCGCGCACCTGGACAAGAGCCACATCACGGTGCACACCTACCCGGAGACGCACCCGCAGAACGGCATCGCCACCTTCCGCGCGGACATCGACGTGGCCACCTGCGGGGTGATCTCGCCGCTGAAGGCGCTGAACTACCTGATCGAGAGCTTCGAGTCCGACATCGTGGTGATGGACTACCGCGTGCGCGGCTTCACCCGCGACATCAAGGGCAAGAAGCACTACATCGACCACAAGATCAACTCGATCCAGGACTTCCTGGCGAAGAACATCAAGTCGCGCTACGAGATGATCGACGTCAACGTGTACCAGGAGAACATCTTCCACACGAAGATGCACCTGAAGGAGTTCGACCTGGACACCTACCTGTTCGAGGAGAAGGCGCGCAACCTCTCGTTCAAGGACCGGATGCGCATCGAGGCGTTGCTCAAGCGCGAGATCGAGGAACTGTTCCACGGGCGCAACCTGGTGGAGTGACGCTGCTCGTCTTTACCAGCGTCCGGAAGTACCCGCCGCCCCCGCGTCCGCCCGGATCGCGGGGGCGGTCGTTTCTTGCGCAGTGCACGCGCGGAAACCGCGCCCGGGCGGTCCGTTCGGGGCAGGAACCGCACCAATGTGGTGAAAACCCTCGTCCGTACCGGTGCGTGGCGCCCCGTACTGGTGCGAGCGCGCACTCCAGGTAAAGGTCTTGTCAAAACACACAGAACGTGTGCTAGGTTTTGCCGCAGTACAGCAAAAGCGACGCTAGGGTTCCGGCCTGCCGCCACGGCAGGTGCTGGTCCGAGAGCGGCGGACCTCCCGAGCAAGGGGGGTTACACGGCGGGACAAAAGCCCGGGAGGCCAGATTCGGCTGCTGCGCGGTGACGCGCGGCGCAGGTTTCCCGCAGTGCCCGTGTAACCCGAACGCCAGAGAGGTCGCCCCCATGATGCGCTTTCCCGCTCGTCCCGCCGCTTCCCGTGTTCCTCCGTCCTGGCGCCACGCGGTGCTGGCGCTGGGCCTGATGGTCCTGGCCCTGGC
The DNA here is from genome assembly GCF_000972865.1 of Pseudoxanthomonas suwonensis. Lineage (NCBI taxonomy): Bacteria > Pseudomonadati > Pseudomonadota > Gammaproteobacteria > Lysobacterales > Lysobacteraceae > Pseudoxanthomonas > Pseudoxanthomonas suwonensis. The sequence goes on along the minus strand of NZ_CP011144.1, from coordinate 1,452,419 downwards.
CGGCTGCAGCCGCGAACCGGCCCAGACCGCCGACCCGGCATCTGCCGCGCCCGACGCCGGCGTGAAACCGTCCTACCAGGTCGCCTGGTCCATCTACGCCGGCTGGATGCCCTGGGGCTATGCCCAGGAAGCCGGCATCGTCGACAGGTGGGCAGACAAGTACGGCATCGACCTGGAACTGGTGCAGATGAACGACTACATCGAGTCGGTCAACCAGTACACCGCCGGCCGCTTCGCCGGCGTCTCGGTCACCAACATGGATGCGCTGACCATTCCCGCCGCCGGCGGCGTGGACACCACGGTGCTGATCGTGGGCGACTACTCCAACGGCAACGACGGACTCGTGCTCAAGGGCAAGGACGGGCTGGCGCAGATCAAGGGCCAGCGCGTGCACCTGGCCGAACTGTCGGTCTCGCACTACCTGCTGGCCCGCGCGCTGGAGTCGGTCGGGCTGGGCGAGCGCGACGTCTCCATCGTCAACACCTCCGACGCCGACATCGTCGGCGCCTGGCAGGCCGCCGACACCACCGCCCTGGCGGCCTGGAATCCGCAGCTGGCCGAGATCCTGGCCACGCCGCAGGCGCACGGGGTGTTCGATTCCAGCCAGATCCCCGGCGAGATCCTGGATACGCTGGTGATCAACACGCAGACGCTGGAAGCGCGGCCGGAGCTGGGCAAGGCCCTGGTCGGGATCTGGTACGAGACCCTGGCCCTGCTGCAGGCGCAGACGCCGGAGGGTGAGGCCGCGCGCCGGGCGATGGCCACGGCGGCCGGAACCACGCTGGAAGGCTACGAGGCCCAGCTGGCGACCACTTATCTGTTCTACACCCCGGACCAGGCGCTGGCCTTCGTCCGCGATCCGGCGCTGCGCGAGTCCACCGACCGGGTGCGCAGCTTCTCCTTCGAGCATGGCCTGTTCGGCGCCAATGCGACCAGCAAGGACTTCGTCGGCATCGGCTTCCCCGATGGCGGGACCCTGGGCGATCCGGACAACGTCAAGCTGCGCTTCGACGACCGCTACGTGGCCCTGGCGGCCGACGGCCAGCTCTGACCCCCGCCGCCGTCCCGGTCCGCGTGGACCGGGACGGTGCGCCGCCTGGAGTTGCCCGCGATGAGCCAGTCCCTGCATGCCGGCGGAAGCGTCCGCTGTTTCCGCGAACCCTCCGCGGTCGACCTGTCCGGCCTGGCCGCCCGGTCGCCGCCGCGCGTTCCCGTCCGCGGTGCGGACCACGCGTGGCATGTGCCGGCGACCGCCGCGCGCCCGGCCGCGGCAGAACGGGAGGGAGGCCGCGCATGCGCCGCCTGATCAACCTCGCGCCGGGGCGCAACACGCGCTGGCTGCTGGCGTTGCTGCCGCTGATGCTGATCGCGCTGGTGTACCTGTCCGCCTCGGCCCAGCGCCACGCCGCCAACCCGGCCGACAAGCTGCTGCCGACCCCGGCGGCGATGGCCGACGCCTTCCATCGGGCGGCGGTGGAACCGGACCGGCGCAGCGGCGCGCGCATCTTCTGGACCGATACCGCCGCCAGCCTCAAGCGCCTGGGCACCGGCCTGGGCGTGTCGGCGGTGCTGGCGTTGTCCATCGGCCTGGTGCTGGGCCTGCTGCCGCTGGCCAGGGCGACGATGGCGCCGACGGTGGCGGTGCTGGCGCTGGTGCCGCCGATGGCGATCCTGCCGATCCTGTTCATCGTGTTCGGCCTGGGCGAGCTGTCCAAGGTCATGCTGATCATCATCGGGGTGACCCCGGGCATGGCCCGCGACCTGGCGCTGAAGGTCGGCCAGCTGCCGCGCGAGCAGATCGTCAAGGCGCAGACCCTGGGCGCCGGCACCTGGCAGCTGCTGCTGCGCGTGGCCCTGCCGCAGGCGCTGCCGCAGCTGGTGATCGCGCTGCGGCTGGCGCTGGGCACCGCCTTCCTGTTCCTGATCGCGGCCGAGGCGATCTCCGCCGAATCCGGGCTGGGCTACCGCATCTTCCTGGTGCGCCGCTACCTGGCGATGGACCTGATCCTGCCCTACGTGGCGTGGATCACCCTGCTGGCCTTCGCCTTCGACCTGGCCCTGCGCCAGTGCTCGCGCTGGGCCTTCCCGTGGTTCCACCAGGGGAGGGACGAGATGTGAGCCTGCTGCAGGTACGCCGGGTGTGGAAGGAATACGGGGACAGCATCGTCCTGGAGAACCTGGACCTGGCGGTGCAGGCCGGCGAGTTCTGCACGATCGTCGGCGCCTCCGGCTGCGGCAAGACCACCTTCCTGCGCATGCTGCTGGGCGAGGAAGCGCCCAGCCGCGGCGCCATCCTGCTCGACGGGCGGCCGCTGTCGACAGAGCCGGGGCCGGACCGCGGGATCGTCTTCCAGCGCTATTCGGTGTTCCCGCACCTGGACGTGCTCGACAACGTGGTGCTGGCGCTGGAGCTGGGCCGCAACCGCTGGCTGGGGCGTTCCTTCGGCGCGGCCCGGCGCCGCGACCGCGAGCAGGCCGCGCAGATGCTCGAGCACGTCGGCCTGCAGCATGCGCTCAAGCGCTATCCGGCCGAGCTGTCCGGCGGCATGCAGCAGCGCCTGGCGATCGCCCAGGCGCTGATCAAGCGGCCGCGCATCCTGCTGCTGGACGAGCCTTTCGGCGCGCTCGACCCCGGCATCCGCGCCGACATGCACGGGCTGGTGCTGCGGTTGTGGCGCGAGACCGGGGTGACGGTGTTCATGGTCACCCACGACCTCGGCGAGGCCTTCACCCTGGGCACGCGCCTGCTGGTGTTCGACAAGCGGCGCCACGATGCGCAGGCGCCCCACCGCTACGGCGCGGGCATCACCTACGACCTGCCGATCGGGCGCGGCCGCGAACGCCTGGGGGAAATCCAGCACGAACTGGACACCTCCGCGCGGCTGGCCGAAGCGCAACTGGCGGCGCCATGACACGGCCGCCGGGAAGAGCCATACACGGAGTTCCGACATGACCGACCAACCGCTCCATCGCGACGTGCTCGCCGCCGGCTGCCACTGGTCCCTCGAGGTCCGCCGCGGCCACGTGCTGCGCCTGGTGGACGTCGAAGGCGGCGCCAACCTCGGCCTGCTGCTCTACAACCCGCGCAACCCGCTGGAACGGCTGAACCTGCCCGACACCCTCAAGTGCCAGCACACCTTCCGCCTGGGTAAAGGCCACTGCCTGTATTCGGACATGGGCCGGGTGTTCTGCTCGATCATCGAGGACACCGCCGGCTGGCACGACGCCGCCTGCGGCGCCTCCAGCCGCGCGCTGGTGGAGCGGCGCTGGGGCCGGCTGGACTACCAGGCGGCACGCAACGGCATGCACCGCAGCGGCATCGACGGCTTCCTGGTCGAGCTGGGCAAGCACGGGCTGGGGCGGCGCGACCTGGCCGCCAACGTCAACTTCTTCAGCAAGGTGGTGGCCGACGCGGACGGGGCGCTGCGCTTCGTGCCCGGCGCATCGCCGCCCGGCGCGCGGGTGGACCTGCGCTTCGAGATGGACGCGCTGGTGGTGATGACCGGCGCGCCGCATCCGCTCGACCCGGCCGGGCGGTGGCCGGCGCGGCCGGTGGCGTGGGAAATCCACCCCGCCGCGCCGCCGGGCGCGGACGACGCGTGCCGCGATTCGCGCGCGGAGAACCAGCGCGGCTTCCGCAACAACGACCTCTACCACCGGGGCTGCGCCTGCGGGGAGGCAGCATGATCGTCGAAAGCGCACTGCGGCCCGATGACGCGGCATACCGCAGGGTGGTCGGCGCCGGCGACTACTGGCTGCACCCGATCCGCGCCGGCCAGACCCTGCGCATCGTCGACCTGGAGGGCAACCAGGCCGCCGACACGCTGTTCTACAACCTGCACGACATCGCCGACCGCTACAGCGCGGTGGACACCATCCGCGAGCAGGCCAACGTCTACCTGACCGCGGGCACGAAGCTGGTCTCCACCGGCGGCAATGTCCTGCTGGAGATCGTCGCCGACACCTGCGGCCGCCACGACACCCTGGGCGGGGCCTGTGCCACCGAGAGCAACACCGTGCGCTACGCGCCGGAGAAGAAGTACATGCACGCCTGCCGCGATTCCTACCTGCTGGCGGTGGCCGAGCACGACCGCTACGGCCTGGGCAAGCGCGACATCACCCACAACATCAACTTCTTCATGAACGTGCCGGTGACCGCGGCCGGCGGGCTGACCTTCGAGGACGGCATCTCCGCGCCGGGCAAGTACGTGGAGCTGGTCGCGCGGATGGACGTGCTGGCGCTGGTGTCCAACTGCCCGCAGCTCAACAACCCGTGCAACGGCTACAACCCGACCCCGATCGAACTGCTGATCTGGGACTGACCGCAGCCCTCTCCCCGGGACGGCCCGGCGGAGCCAGTGTCCAGGCGGGACGGCCCGCGCGGGTATCCACACATGTTCGACAAGGTCCTGATCGCCAACCGCGGCGCGATCGCCGTCCGCATCCAGCGCACCCTGCACCGCATGGGTATCGCGTCGGTCGCCGTCTACACCCGCGCCGATGCCGATTCGCTGCACGTGCGCCAGGCCGACGAGGCCGTGTGCATCGGCGACGCGCTGGCCGCCGAGTCCTACCTGGACATCGGCAAGGTCGTCGCCGCCGCCCGCGCCACCGGCGCGCAGGCGATCCACCCCGGCTACGGCTTCCTCAGCGAGAACCTGGAGTTCGCCGCGGCCTGTGAAGCGGCCGGCATCGCCTTCATTGGCCCGGCGCCGGAGCAGATCCGCGCCTTCGGCCTCAAGCACACCGCACGCGAACTGGCCGAGCGCAGCGGCGTGCCGATGCTGCCCGGCTCGGGCCTGCTCGACGGCCTCGGACATGCGCTGGGCGAGGCCGCGCGCATCGGCTATCCGGTGATGCTCAAGAGCACCGCCGGCGGCGGCGGCATCGGCATGCAGCGCTGCCACGCGCCGGAGCAGCTGGAGCAGGCCTGGGCCTCGGTGCGGCGGCTGTCGCAGAACAACTTCGGCAACGACGGATTGTTCCTCGAGAAGCTGGTCGAGCGAGCACGGCACATCGAGGTGCAGGTCTTCGGCGACGGCCAGGGCAGGGTGGTGGCATTGGGCGAGCGCGACTGCTCGCTGCAGCGGCGCAACCAGAAGGTGGTGGAGGAAACCCCCGCGCCGAACCTGCCGCAGCCGGTGCGCGAGGCGATGTGGGCCACGGCGGTGCGGCTGGGCGAGGCGGTCGGCTACCGCTCGGCCGGCACGGTGGAATACATCTACGACGACCGCGAGCAGCGCTTCTACTTCCTGGAGGTGAACACGCGCCTGCAGGTCGAGCACGGCGTCACCGAGGAGACCACCGGCGTGGACCTGGTGGAGTGGATGGTCCGCCTGGCCGCCGGCGAACGCGGCTTCCTCGACGGTTTCCGCTACGTCCCGCAGGGACACGCCATCCAGGTGCGCCTGTATGCCGAGGATCCGGCACTGGACTTCCGCCCGGTGGCCGGCCGCCTCACCCGGGTGGTGACCCCGGCCGGCGGGCGCTGCGACACCTGGGTCGCCAGCGGCACCGAGGTGGCGCCGTACTACGACCCGATGCTGGCCAAGCTCATCGCCCACGGCGGCGACCGCGAGCAGGCGCGGCGCCGGCTCGCGGCGATGCTGGAGCAGGCGCGCGTGGACGGGATCGAGACCAACCTCGACTACCTGCGCCAGGTGCTGGCCGCGTCGGCGTTCGTCGAAGGCCGGCAGACCACCGCCGACCTCAACCGCTTCGCCTATGCGGCGCGCGGCATCGAGGTGCTGGAGGCGGGCACCCAGAGCACCGTGCAGGACTGGCCCGGCCGCACCGGCTACTGGGACGTGGGGGTGCCGCCTTCCGGGCCGTTCGACAGCCTGGCCCTGCGCCTGGGCAACCGCGTGCTCGGCAATCCCGAGGGCGCCGCCGGGCTGGAGATGACCCTGGCCGGCGCGACCCTGCGATTCCGCGAAGCGGCTACCGTCGCCATCGCCGGTGCCGACATGGCGGCGACACTCGACGGTGCTGCGGTGCCGCTGTGGCAGGCACTCGAGGTGCCCGCCGGTGCGGTGCTCGCTTTCGACGGCGTGCGCGGTGCCGGCGCGCGGACCTACCTGTGCGTGCGCGGCGGACTGGACGTGCCGGACTACCTGGGCAGCGCCAGCACCTTCACCCTGGGCCGCTTCGGCGGCCATGGCGGGCGCGCGCTGCAGCCCGGTGACGTGCTGCGGATCGGGGCAGCGGCGGTCGGCCGGGCCATGCAAGGCGCGCTGCCGGCGGGCACCGTGCCCGCCTATGCCGGCGAATGGACCTTCCGCACGGTCTACGGGCCGCACGGCGCGCCGGATTTCTTCACCGACGAGGACATCGCCACCTTCTTCGCCACGGCGTGGGAGGTGCACTACAACTCCAGCCGGACCGGCGTGCGCCTGATCGGGCCCAAGCCGCAGTGGGCGCGGCCCGACGGTGGCGAGGCCGGGCTGCACCCGTCCAACCTGCACGACAACGCCTACGCGGTCGGCGCGGTGGATTTCACCGGCGACATGCCGGTGATCCTGGGGCCGGACGGTCCCAGCCTGGGCGGATTCGCCTGTCCGGTCACGATCGTTAAGGCCGACCTGTGGCAGCTCGGCCAGCTGCGCGCGGGCGACCGGGTGCGCTTCGTGCCGGTGGCGGTGGCCGACGCCGACGTGCTGGAGCGCGCGCAGCACGCCCGGGTGGAAGGACTGCGCCCGGTGGCGGTCGAGGTGCCGGCGCTGGCCGCGCTGCCGCCCAGCCCGGTGCTGGCGCGCGGCGAGGACGGTCCGTTCCGCGTCGTCTACCGTCCCTCGGGCGAGAACAACGTGCTGGTCGAGTACGGCGACATGGTGCTGGACCTGGACCTGCGCTTCCGCGTGCATGCGCTGATGACCTGGCTGCAGGCGCAGCGCATCCCGGGCCTGCGCGAACTGACCCCGGGCATCCGCTCGCTGCAGGTGCACTACGACAACCAGGCGTTGCCGCAGCGCCTGGTGCTGGACCTGCTGCGTGCGGCCGAGCGCGAACTGCCGGCGATCGACGACATGGAGGTGCCCACCCGCACCGTGCACCTGCCGGTGTCCTGGGACGATCCGGCCTGCCGGCTGGCGATCGACAAGTACATGCAGACGGTGCGCGCCGACGCGCCCTGGTGCCCGAGCAACCTGGAGTTCATCCGCCGCATCAACGGGCTGGACAGCATCGAGGAGGTGCGGCGGATCTTCTTCGACGCCCGCTACCTGGTGATGGGCCTGGGCGATGTCTACCTCGGCGCGCCGGTGGCCACGCCGCTGGACCCGCGCCACCGGCTGGTCACCACCAAGTACAACCCGGCGCGGACGTGGACGCCGGAGAACGCGGTCGGCATCGGTGGCGCCTACCTGTGCGTGTACGGCATGGAAGGGCCGGGCGGCTACCAGTTCGTCGGGCGCACCCTGCAGATGTGGAACGCCTGGAACCGCACCGCCGAATTCGCCGATGGCCGGCCGTGGCTGCTGCGCTTCTTCGACCAGTTGCGCTTCTTCCCGGTGTCGCACGAGGAACTGGAGCGGATCCGCGAGGACTTCCCGCGCGGCCGTTACCGGTTGCGCATCGACGAAGACGTGTTCCGCCTGCGCGACTACCGGCGTTTCCTCGCCGACAACGCCGCCGGCATCGCCGCGTTCAAGGCGCGGCAGCAGGCCGCGTTCGAGGCCGAACGCACGCGCTGGGCCGCGGCCGGGCAGGACGTCGCCGGCGCGGCGGAACCCGAACCGCCGCCGCCGGCGCAGCTGGCCGACGACGAGCGCGCGGTGGCCAGCGCCGTGCCCGGCAGCCTGTGGAAGGTCCTGGTCGAACCCGGGCAGGCGGTGGCGGCGGGCGATCCGATCGCCATCGTCGAGTCGATGAAGATGGAAATCTCGGTCAATTCGCCGCGCGCCGGCACGGTGCGGCGGGTGGAGTGCGGGCCGGGCCAGGCGGTCGCGCCCGGCCAGGCCCTGGTGGTGCTGGCGGTGGAGGAGTGACGGACATGGCAACGGAGCTGGACCTGGGCATCGACGCGCTGCACGCCCGCTATCGCGATGGCAGCCTGACCCCGGATACGCTGGTCGCGCGGCTGCGCGGGCGCATCGCCGCGCACGCGCAGCACCGCATCTGGATCCGGATGCTGGACGAGGCGGAACTGGCGCCGTACCTGCGCGCGCTGGACGGCCGCGGGCCGGACGCGCTGCCGCTGTACGGCGTGCCGTTCGCGATCAAGGACAACATCGACCTGGCCGGGGTGCCGACCACGGCCGCCTGCGCGGAGTTCGCGTACACGCCCGCGTGCAGCGCCACGGTGGTCGAGCGGCTGCTCGCCGCGGGCGCGATCCCGCTGGGCAAGACCAACCTCGACCAGTTCGCCACCGGGCTGGTCGGCGTGCGTTCGCCGTGGGGCGCGGTGCGCAACGCCTTCGATCCGGACTACGTCAGCGGCGGCTCCAGCTCCGGTTCGGCGGTCGCGGTGGCGCTGGGCGAGGCGAGCTTCGCGCTGGGCACCGATACCGCCGGTTCGGGCCGGGTGCCGGCCGGCTTCAACCACCTGCTGGGGGTGAAGCCGACGCGCGGCCGCTGGTCCACGCGCGGCGTGGTTCCGGCCTGCCGCACGCTGGACTGCCCCTCGCTGTTCGCGCTTAACCCGGACGACGCGCGGCGCGTGGCCGCGGTGCTGGATGGCTTCGATGCCGAGGACCCGTATTCGCGCCGCGGCGCCGCGGTCGCCGGCCGCCTGCGTGCGCCGCGGCTGGGCGTGCCGCTGCCGGCGCAGCGCGAGTTCTACGGCGACGGCGAGTACGCCCGGCTGTACGGAGCCGCGCTGGAGCGCTGGAGCAGGCGCGGCGCCGAACTGGTGGAGGTCGACTTTGCGCCGCTGCGCGAGGCGGCGCGGCTGCTGTACGAAGGCCCATGGGTCGCCGAGCGCTTCCTCGCCGTGCGCGGGTTGCTGGAACGCAACCCGCAGGCGTTGCTGCCGGTGATCGCCGGCATTGTGGAACAGGCGCGCGGCTTCGCCGCGGCGGACGCCTTCGCCGCGCAGTACCGGCTGCAGGCGCTCGCGCGCCAGGCCGAGGCGCTGATGGAGACGCTGGATGCGCTGCTGCTGCCCACCGCGCCCAGCCACTACACCATCGCCGAGGTCGAGGCCGACCCGCTGCGGCTCAACAGCCAGCTCGGCCACTACACCAATTTCGTCAACCTGCTGGACATGGCCGCGCTGTCGCTGCCGGCGGGCTTCACCGCGTCGGGACGGCCGTTCGGCACGACCCTGGTTGGTCCGGCGTGGTCGGATGCGTACCTGCTCGCCCTGGCCCGGGATCAGCTCGCCGCCGAGGGCTTCGACGGCGGCGGCCGCGAACCGGGAGGCTGGCAGGCCGCGGCGGCGGCCGTGCCGCCACCGGGCCGCATTGAGGTGGCGGTGTGCGGCGCCCACCTGTCGGGCATGCCGCTGAACCCGCAGCTGGTGTCGCGCGGTGCGTGGCTGGTCGAGGCCACGCACAGCGCGCCGCGCTACCGCCTGCTGGCGCTGGCCGGCGGGCCCCCGCATCGGCCCGGCATGATCCGCGATCCGGACAACGGCGCGGCGATCGAGCTGGAGGTGTGGTCGGTGCCGGAGGCCGGGTTCGGTAGCTTCGTGGCCGGCATCCCGGCGCCGCTGGGCATCGGCAAGCTGGAGCTGGCCGACGGCCGCTGGGTCAGCGGCTTCATCTGCGAGGGCATCGGCGCGGAGGGCGCGCGCGACATCACTGCGTTCGGCGGCTGGCGGGCCTACCAGGCGGCGCAGGCAACAGGTACGCCGCAATAGGTGCGCCGCAAAGTGGGTGGGCGTGTGCGCGAAGAGCCGCCTGCCGGGGCCGGCACGCGGGTTACGTGCCGTTCGGAGACCTTGTCGATAATGGCGGCACATCGAAGGCGGGACGACCCGCCCGCGGCCCGGCCGCGCCCCGGGACCGACGACGGTCCGGAACGCAGGTTCCGGGCCGTTTTGCGTTCTGCGCGGCCGCCGAACCGCACCTGCAGGAGAAACGCGCATGGCATGGACATACCTGGTGCTGGCGGGCGTGCTGGAAGTGGTCTGGGCAGCCGGACTGAAGTACTCGGAGGGTTTCACCCGGCTCGGGCCCAGCCTGATCACGGGCGTGGCGATGGCCGCCAGCTTCTGGCTGCTGGCCAATGCCCTGAGGCAGATCCCGCTGGGCACCGGCTATGCGGTCTGGGTCGGCATCGGCGCGGTCGGCACCGCGCTGCTGGGCATGCTGGTGTTCAAGGAGCCGGCGACCGCCGCGCGGCTGGTCTGCATCGGGTTGATCGTCGGCGGCATCGTCGGCCTGAAGCTGGCGTCGCCGGGCTGATCCGCCTGCCTGTAGGAGCCGGGCTTGCCCGCGACGCGACGCCATCGGCACAGGCGACGTCCTCCTTAGTTCCGACGCCCGCGTCGCCAGCAAGCTGTGCTCCTACAGGCGGTAGGCGACCAGCTTCATCAGCTTCGAGGCGGCGGCCATGGCCTGCGGGATCGGCGGCGGCAGCACCCGCGCGCCGGCCTCCTCGGCATGGTCGGCGTGGCGGGCCTCGTCCTCCTTCATCACCCGGATGATCTCGCGGCTGCGCTCGTCGGTGGCCGGCAGCGAGTCCAGGTGCTCGTCCAGGTGGGCCTCGACCTGGCGCTCGGTCTCGACCACGAAGCCCAGGTTCCAGCCGTCGCCGCGCAGCCCGGCCAGGGTGCCGATGGCGTAGCTGCCGGCGTACCAGAGCGGGTTGAACAGGCTGGGCCGGCTGTCCAGCTCGCGCAGGCGCCGGGCGCACCAGGCCAGGTGGTCGGTCTCCTCCTGGGCCGCCTCCAGCAGGTGGTCGCGGGTGGCCGGGTCGCGGGCGACCGCGGCCTGGCCGAAGTACAGGCCCTGGGCGCAGACCTCGCCGACGTGGTTGATCCGCATCAGCCCGGCGGCGTGGCGCCGGGCCGGGGCGGGCAGGAGCGGGTCGTCGGCCCGGGCCGGGTACGGGCGCGAGGCCGGCGGGTCGCCGAGGGTGGTCTCCAGGGCGCGCTGGGCCTCGATCAGGACGCGGTCGAGCGGGGACAGGTGGCGGACGGCGGACATGGGACGGCTCCGGGGCGTATCGGCCGGGCCGGCGGGCGGCCCATGGGCCGGATTGTCCGCCCGGGCGCCGGCAGCTGCCAACTGCCGGCCGGACCGGGGAAGGCCGACGAGGGGGCCAGGTTGCGCGGGCCTGCCGGGGCGGGTATCATTCCGCCTCTTTGCTGCACCTTTCACAACGCGAGGCAAAGTTCCGCCCGGGCCTTCCGGGGCCGGAATCCGCCCGACCAACGACCCGAGTTCCCATGAAGACTTTCATCGCCAAGTCCGAGACCGTCCAGCGCGACTGGTATCTCGTCGACGCCTCCGGCAAGACCCTCGGCCGCCTGGCCGCCGAGCTTGCCCACCGCCTCCGCGGCAAGCACAAGCCCGTCTACACCCCGCACGTCGATACCGGCGACTACCTCGTCGTGATCAACGCCGAGAAGATCGCGGTGACCGGCAAGAAGCTGCAGGACAAGATGTACTACCGCTTCACCGGCTACATCGGCAACCTCAAGAGCGAGACCCTGGGCCAGGCGCTGGAGCGCCACCCGGAGCGCGTGCTCGAGATCGCGGTCAAGGGCATGCTGCCGAAGGGTCCGCTGGGCCGCGCGATGTACCGCAAGCTCAAGGTCTACTCCGGTTCCGAACACCCGCACGCGGCCCAGCAGCCGCAGCCGCTGGACATCTAAGGCACAACGATGGCTACCACTCAGAATTACGGCACCGGCCGTCGCAAGTCCTCCACCGCCCGCGTGTTCCTGCGCAAGGGCAGCGGCAGCATCACCGTCAACGGCCGTCCGCTGGACGAGTTCTTCGGCCGCGAGACCGCGCGCATGATCGTGCGCCAGCCGCTCGAGCTGACCCAGAGCACGGACAAGTTCGACATCTTCGTCACCGCCGCCGGCGGCGGCACCACCGGCCAGGCCGGTGCGATCCGCCTGGGCATCGCCCGCGCGCTGGTCGAGTACGACGAGTCGCTGAAGAGCGACCTGCGCAAGGCCGGGTTCATGACCCGCGACGCGCGCGAAGTCGAGCGCAAGAAGGTGGGCCTGCACAAGGCACGCCGCGCCTCGCAGTTCTCCAAGCGCTGATATGCGCTTGGCGGTCCGCGTCCTTCCTTGGGCGCGGCCGCAGCGGTCCGGGCCTGGCTGGCCCGGGCCCGCGCTTTCGGTGGAATGCCCGGGCGGGATGCATTCGCCCGGCGCCGGGACTATAATCCCGGCCCTGCCTACAGCCCCGTCGCCAAGCGGTAAGGCACCTGACTCTGACTCAGGCATTCGGTGGTTCGAATCCATCCGGGGCTGCCATATTCCAGAAGAGCCCGGCCGCAAGGCCGGGCTTTTTTGTTGCGCGCGTGCGGATGCATTCCAGATTCTGTGCGCTACGTCAAATTATGCGCGTGCCCCATGGCATGTTCCTTGCGAATATGCGGGGCATCCGTTTTTTCTCGTCCGTCATGTCCTTTAGCGTCGCCACCACCGATTCCGGGATCCGCCACTTCGTGCGGTACACCTGTGCCATGCGCGCGCTGGGCTTCACCACCGGCATGCTCGGCGTGGGATCGGCGCTGCACGGGCAGGGCGCGTCGGCGCCGGTACTGCTGCTGCTCGCGTTCACCTGCCTGGGCTGGCCGGTGCTGGCGTGGCGGTTGTCGGGGGCGTCGGCCGACCCGCTCAAGGCCGAGTACCGCAACCTGACCATCGACACCGGCCTGGCCGGGTTCTGGATCGCGATGGCGCAGTTCGACCTGCTGCCCAGCGCGCTGCTGGTGGCGGTGATGGCGATGGACCGCACCGTCGCCGGCGGCTGGGCGCTGACCCGGCGCTCGATGGGGGTGATGGCGGCCGTGGCGCTGGTGACCGCCGCGTTCAACGGCTTCGCCTTCCAGCCGCGCACGCAGTTCGCCACGATGCTGTGGTCCATGCCGTTCCTGCTGCTGTACCTGCTGGCGATCGGCGCCTCGACGCGGATGTTCGCCGACAAGGTCCGCGCGCAGAAGCGCGCGCTGGAGCACGGCTCGCGGATCGACGCGCAGACCGGACTGGCCACGCGGCCGCAGTGGATGGCGCTGGTCGGCGCCGAGCTGCGGCGCTTCCACCGCTACGGTTCGGTGTCGTCGCTGCTGATGGTCGACATCGACCGCTTCAAGCGGATCAACGACAGCGCCGGCCACCTGGCCGGCGACCAGGTGATCCACCAGGTCTGCGCGATCCTGCGCGACGGCCTGCGCAGCGCCGACACCGCCGGCCGCTACGGCGGCGACGAGTTCGGCGTGCTGCTGCCGGGCACCGACCGCGAGGCGGCGCGGGAAGTGGCCGAGCGCCTGCGCCGGGCCGTTGCCGCGCAGGTTGCCATCGGCGGCGCGCCGGTGACCCTGAGCATTGGTGTTGCCGAACTGGCGACGGGCATGGACGCGATCGAGGACTGGACCGGCGCCGCGGACGAAGCCCTGTACCGGGCCAAGGGCGCCGGGCGCAACTGCGTCAGCGCCTGACGTCCTTGCCTGACATCCGTACCTGACACAGCAGGGCACTTTCAGCCGGCGTACGGCCGGCAGCCCAGCGCGGCCAGCGGGCCGTGCAACACGGGCACCTGCATCAGCCACGGCGCCGACAGGGTCAGCAGGCCGGCCCCGAGCACGACCCCGCCCAGCGCGGCGCGCAGCCGCGGGCGCTGCAGCCAGCGGTGCATGCGCGCCCCCGACCAGGTCAGCGGCAGCATCACCGGCAGCGTGCCGAGCCCGAACGCGGCCATGACCAGCGCGCCGCCGCCGGCGCTGGCCTGCAGCCAGGCCACGGTGAGCAGGCCCAGGCTCAGGCCGCAGGGCATCCAGCCCCACAGCCCGCCCAGGGCGATGCGCCGCCAGGCGCGGTCGGCCGGCAGCAGGTGCCGGTGCAACGGCTGCAGCCAGCGCCAGGCGCGCGCGCCCGGCCGGGCCAGCAGGTCGAAGCGGCCGCCGCGGCCGAGCAGGCGCAGCGCGACCAGGATCAGCGCCACGCCGGCGGCCATCCGCACGCCCACCGTCAGCGCATCGACCCGCAGCAGCCGCAGCAGCCCGCCGCCGAGGCCGCCGGCCAGCGCGCCGGCGATGACGTAACCGCCGATCCGGCCCAGGTTGGCCTGCCAGGCCACCGCCAGCGGGCGGCCCGGCGCCATCGCCGGGAAGCCGGCGGCGATGCCGCCACACATCACCGCGCAGTGCATGCCGCCGAGCAGTCCGGCGAGCGCGGCGGCCAGCAGCGTCGGCAGGTCGACCGGCATCTCAGGACCCGTGCGGGTCGCGCTCCTGCGGCGGCGGCGCGGGGCGGTCGTTGTCCTCGAGGATGTCCAGCGCCGGGGTGTCCAGGTCGTCGAACTGGCCGCGCTTGACCGCCCAGACGAAGGCGGCCACGGCCACCCCGAGCAGGACCAGGCTGAGCGGGATGAGCAGGAGCAGGATGTTCATGGCGCCGCCTCCGCTGTCGCGACGGATGGGTGGGAGCGGGAATGGTCCGTGCGCGCCGCACGCGCCAGGCGCAGCGCGTTGAGGGTGACCGCGAGCGAGGACAGGGCCATGCCCAGCGCGGCCAGCCAGGGCGTGACCAGGCCGGCGGCGGCCAGCGGCAGCGCCAGCAGGTTGTAGCCGGCGGCCCAGGCCAGGTTCTGTCGGATGATCCGGCGGGTGTGGCGCGCCAGTGTGACCGCGGCCGGGATCCGTCCCAGGCTGCCGCCGGTGGTGACCAGGTCGGCGGCGCGGTGGGCCAGCGAGGCGCCCTCGCCCATGGCGATGGAGACGTCGGCGCCGGCGAGCACCGGCGCATCGTTGAGGCCGTCGCCGACCATCGCCACGATCCGGCCCTGCGCCTGCAGCTGGCGCACCCGTGCCAGCTTGTCCTCCGGCGCCAGCCGCGGGTGGGCCTCGTCCAGCGCCAGCACCGCGGCCATGCGCCGCACCGCCGCCTCGCCGTCGCCGCTGGCCAGGTGCAGCCGCAGTCCCTTTGCGCGCAGCGCGGCCAGCGCCTCGCCGGCATCGGGCCGCAGGCGCTCCTCGAGCACGAAGCGGGCACCGGCGCGCTGGCCGTCGCCCAGCCACAGCGCGCCGTCGTCCTCGCGGCCGGCAGCGAAGTCGGCCCGGCCCAGCCGCCATTCACGGCCGTCGACCATGCCGCGCACGCCGCGGCCGGGCACGGTCTCCACCTGCGTGGCCGCCGGCGGCTCGACGGAGCGCCCGGCAAAGGCCGCCGCCAGCGGATGGCCGCTGTCGCGCTCGAGCGCTGCCGCGATCCGCTGCGCCTGGTCGGGGTCGAGGGCGAAGCCCTGCGGCGTGGCGCCGAAGCATTCGGTGGTCGCCAGCACCGGTCGGCCATCGGTGAGCGTGCCGGTCTTGTCGGTGAGCACGCCGCTGGCGCGTGCCGGCGTGTCCGTGGCGTTCGTGGCGAAGCATTCGGTGGCCACGAGTACCGGTCGGCCGTCGGTGAGCGTGCCGGTCTTGTCGAAGACCACGTCGGTGGCACGGGCCAGCGTGTCCAGCGCGTCCGGGCGCAGCGCCAGCAGGCCGATCTTCGCCAGCGCGCCGTGCGCGGCGGCCAGCGCCGCCGGCACCGCCAGCGACAGCGCGCAGGGGCAGCTGATCACCAGCAGCGCCAGGGTCACTTCCAGCGCGCGCGCGGGCTCGTATTGCCACCAGCCGACGAACACCAGCAGCGCCACCGGCAGCAGGAACAGCACGAAGCGCCCGGCAATGCGGTCGGCCACGCGCGCCAGCGAAGGACGATGCGCCTGCGCCTGTTCGACCAGCCGCGACAGCTGCGACAGCCGCGTGGCGCTGCCGGTGCAGGTCACCCGCAGCCGCGCCGGGCGCTCGCGGCAGACGGTGCCGGCATAGACCGCGTCGCCGGCGGCCTTGCGCACCGGCGCCGATTCGCCGGTCAGCAGCGCCTCCTCGAACCAGGCCTCCGCGTCCAGCAGCACGCCGTCGGCCGGCACCGCCTCGCCGGCGGCCATGCAGGCCACGTCGCCGGCCTGCAGTGCTGCCAGCGGCACGGTCTCGCGGCCGCCGTCGCCCCGTTCGCGGGTGGCGAATGCCGGGCGCGCGCGGGCCAGCGCGTCGACCTGGGCGCTGGCCACGCTGCGCGCGCGCTGCTCGAGCATGCGCGCGGCCAGCAGCAGGAACACGAACATCACCGCCGCGTCGTACCAGACGTGCGGCCCACCGCGGAGGGTCTCGAACAGGCTGGCGAAGTAGGCCAGCAGGGTGGAGCCCGCGATCAGCACGTCCATGCCCAGGCGCCGCTCGCGCAGTTCGCCGGCCGCGCCGGCGAGGAACGGCCAGCCGGCGTAGAACACCACCGGCGTGCTCAGCAGGAAGGTCAGCCAGCGGAAGAAGTCGCGGGTGGCCACCGGCATGGTGCTGTCGAAGTCCAGGTACAGCGCCTCGGCCAGCATCATCGCCTGCAGCGTGCCCAGCCCGGCGATGCCCAGCCGCAGCAACCAGCGCCGGCGTTCGCGCACGCGTTCGCGCTCGGCCGCCTCGCTGCCGGCCAGGTAGGGCCGGTAGCCGAGCATGGCCAGTCGCCGCAGCGGCACCGACAGCGCGGTGCGCGCCGGATCCCAGGCGATACGGATGCGGCCGGTGACCGCGTTGGCGGTGCAGTCGAACACGCCCGGCTCGCGCGCCAGCGCGCGATCGATCAGCCAGGCGCAGGCAGCGCAGCGCATGCCATCGGTGAGCAGGGTGATCTCGCGGCCGCCCTCGACGGCGCGGCTGTGCTCGGCCTGCACGTCGCTGCGGTCCCACACCGACAGGTCCGGCAGTTCCTCGCCGACCTTGCCGCCCCCGGCCTTGCCACCATTGGCGCTGCGCAAGCGGTAGTAACCGCCCAGGTCGGCCTGCGCGATCCATCCGGCCGCAGCGGCGCAGCCCTGGCAGCAGAACGCCTGCGCGCGGCCGTCGACCTCCTGCACGCTCGGCTGCGCCGGCAGCGACTCGCCGCAGTGGTGGCAGGTGCCGGCCATGGGCGCGGCCGCCGAAGCCATGGCCAGGTCCGCGGACACGCCGGCTCAGCCGTCCCCGCCGGGCGGGGGTGCGCCGAGCGAGGGCGCCAGGCGCGCAGCGTGCTGTTGCTTGGGCAGGCGTCCCTGCAGGCGCCAGCTGCCGTCGGCCGGTTGCAGCCGTACCACCCAGTCGTGCTGCGGGTCGACCGCCTGCTGCAGGCGCCAGCCGGGGCCTTCGGGCGCCAGTTCCAGGCGCAGGTCCTCGGCCTGCCGCGTCGGATGCTCCAGCAACAGGCGCAGGGCCTGCTCGCGCGGGAACGTGCCGGTGGCCGGCAACACCTCGACGATGCCGTCCTCCACCCGCAGCACCGCGCTCAGGCCCAGCTTGTTCGCCGCCTCGTCCGGTCCCAGGTCGGCGGTCTGGATCTGGGCCACGCGGCGGACCGGGTCGGTTACCGAGTCGGCGCCGCCGGAACGCACCGCGACCACCACCAGGCCGACGCCGGCGACGATCGACAGCAGCGGCAGGCCGACCACCAGGTACATCACCGGATTGCGCCAGACGGAGGATCGGGATTCGGGGTGGGGTTCGTTCATGGGCTCGGTCCGAAGAAGCTGCTTTCGATGATGCGCCGTTCGCGGCCGTCCTCGCCCTCGACGACGAAGCGGATCTCATGGCGGCCGCCGACGCCTTCGTCTGCGACCACGCTCAACACCACCGGCAGCACCTGTTCCGGGCCGGCCTCGACCACTTCCGGGCCGGACAGGCGCAGACCGGTGCCGGCCTGCTCCAGGCTGATCCGGTAGCGGCGGGTCTCCTGGCTCTTGTTTATCAGCTTGAGCGTGTAGTCGTTCTCGACCTGGCCGTCAGCGGCCTCGCGGTACAGCGCGTTGCGGTCGCGCAGCACTTCGGCGATCAGCTCGCTGCGGTGGGTCACGCCCCACACCCAGGCGCCGCACAGGCCCAGCAGCAGCAGGCCGTAGACGAACACGCGCGGGCGCAGCACGCGGGTGGGCTTGCCGTCGATCGCGTTCTGGGTCGAGTAGCGGATCAGCCCGCGCGGGTAGCCCATCTTGTCCATCACCTCGTCGCAGGCGTCGATGCAGGCGCCGCAGGCGATGCACTCGTACTGCAGGCCGTTGCGGATGTCGATGCCGGTCGGGCAGACCTGCACGCAGATCGTGCAGTCGATGCAGTCGCCCAGCTGCCCGGGGGCGAACTTCGGCAGCGGCGCGGGCTTCTCGCCGGCGCCGCCGAGGGTGATGGTGCCGTGCGCCTGCAGCCGGTTGTCGGCGGCGGTGGGGTGGGCGCTGGCGCGGAACACGTAGTCGTAGGCGGTCTGCGGGTCGAGCAGGCCGCGCGCGCGCTCCAGCACGCCGCCCAGCCCGCGCTTGCGCGGGCCGCGTGGCTCGCCGCGCATCGGGTCGTAGGCGATCAGCAAGGTATTGCGGTCGAACATCGCGCTCTGGAACCGCGCATACGGGCACATGTACTTGCACACCTGCTCGCGCAGGAAGCCGGCATTGCCCCAGGTGGCCAGGGCGTAGAAAAGCACCCAGAACGTCTCCCAGCCGCCCCAGGTGAACGGCACCAGGCGCGCGGCCAGGTCGGTGATCGGGGTGAAGAAGCCGACGAAGGTGAAGCCGGTCCACAGCGCGAACAGCGCCCACAGCGCGTGCTTGGCGCCCTTGCGCAGGACCTTGTCGCGGGTCCAGGGGCCGGCGTCGAGTTTCATGCGGCGGCCGCGGTCGCCCTCGGTCCAGCGCTCCATCCACAGGAACACCTCGGTCCACACCGTCTGCGGGCAGGCGTAGCCGCACCACAGCCGCCCGGCCAGCGCGGTGAAGAAGAACAGCGCCATCGCCGCGATGATCAGCAGCAGCGCCAGGAACAGGAAGTCCTGCGGCCAGAACGCCAGGCCGAACACGTAGAACTTGCGCGCCGGCAGGTCGAACAGCACCGCCTGGCGCCCGTCCCAGCGCAGCCACGGGAACAGGTAGAACATGCCCAGCAGCCACACCACCGCCGC
Organism: Pseudoxanthomonas suwonensis; assembly: GCF_000972865.1. Taxonomy (NCBI): domain Bacteria; kingdom Pseudomonadati; phylum Pseudomonadota; class Gammaproteobacteria; order Lysobacterales; family Lysobacteraceae; genus Pseudoxanthomonas; species Pseudoxanthomonas suwonensis. The sequence continues at coordinate 1,433,344 of NZ_CP011144.1, read as the reverse complement.
CACCCGCAGCCGGTTGTAGCGGCCGGACACGTCGCGCGGGTAGACCTTGCGTTCGCTGACGTAGAACGAGTTGCCCTGGTCGTCGACCACGTCCAGCGGGATGCGCTTGCTCATGGCTGCCGTCCTGGCGGCGGCAGCGCGGGCGGTTGCGCGCGTTGGCCAGTGCTAGGGAATGGTGTTGCGTTCATGGTGTCGGCTTGGCCGCGGTGCGGCGTGGCTGGCGGATCAGGGCTCCGCATCGCCCCAGTATCCGCAAATCCCCGCTGCGCGGTAGACGACAAATTGCCGCAGGGGGCAGGCATTGCGGATGGCCGCTATTCCGGTGGCAGCGCGCGGTTGAAGCGGCTGGACGGGCGCAGCAGGATCCAGGTGAACAGGCTCGAGGACGCGGTCGCGAGCCAGAACATGAAGAAGCCGATCGTGTAGCCGAGCTCGCGGGTCAGCGGCAGGTCCGGGAAGGTCAGGTCGCGCAGCGCCAGCGGGTCGACGAAGGCGAAGAACACCATCGTCGCCACGCCGGCGGCGAAGAAGCTGGGCCAAGCGATGGCTCCCACGCGCTGGGCGAGCGGGCGTGGGGGATGGTCGAAGCGTGGCTCGCTGAAATCGGTCACTGACCCGCCTGCTGGCTCGCCGTCCTGGCCGCATTATGCGACAGCGACCAGACATAGGCGGAGACCAGCCGCGCGCGGGTCTCGCCCAGCAACTCGCGGTGCGCGGGCATGACCCCGTGGCGGCCGTGGGCGATGGTCTGGTACAGGCTCTCGCGAGTGCTGCCGTACATCCAGTAGCCGTCGGTCAGGTCGGGTGCGCCGAGGTCGGCGTTGCCGGTGCCGTCCACGCCGTGGCACGCCGCGCACACGCCCTCGTACAGCTTCCTGCCGCGCGCGGCCATGTAGTTGTTCTGCAGCGTCTCCGGCGCCGACAGGGTGCGCATGTAGGCGATCGTGTAGTCGATCGCGTCCGGGCCGGCCATGCCGGTCAGCACCGTGCCCCATTCGGGCATCACGCCCTCGCGGCCGTCCAGCACCGTCTCCAGGATCTGCTCGGGCGTGCCGCCCCAGTGCCAGATGTCGTCGGTGAGGTTCGGGTAGCCGATCGCGCCCTGGCCGGAGGAGCCATGGCAGGTGGCGCAGGTGTTGCTGAAGATCGAGCGGCCCAGCGCCACCGCGGTCGGGTCCTGCGCCAGCGCGTCGATCGCCTGCCCGGCGAACGGCGCGAAGGTCTGTTCGAGCTTGGCGTCCTCGACCGCCTTCTCCTGCGCGTGCTCCTGGGTCGAGGTCCAGCCGCTGTAGCCGCGCACGCCGCCCAGGCCGCCGAACCAGGCCAGGTAGGCCACGCCGAACACGATGGTCAGGTAGAACAGGTTGATCCACCACTTCGGCAGCGGCTTGTTGTATTCGGTGATGTCGCCGTCCCAGACGTGCGAGGTGTCTTCCGGCTTGGGATCACCGGGCCGGCGCCGCGAGGTCCACCACAGCAGCCACACGCAGCCGACGATGTTGATCGCCACCAGGGCGATGACGAACCACGTCCATCCGGTACTCATTCCGGCTTCCCCTTCTCGTCCTGCTTGTCGTCCTGCGCTTCATCCCGCCCGGCTTCGGTCCTGCCCTTGGCCTCGCCCTCTTCCAGCGGCAGCCGCGCCGCCTCGTCGAACGCGCGCTTGCGCTTGGGGCTCCACGCCCAGATCCAGGCGCCGATGAACAGCGCCAGCAGCAGGCCGGTGACGATCCCGGCGATCATGGCTGGCCCCCGCGCGGCGCATGCCGGCCCAGCGCCTGCAGGTAGGCGACCACCGCGTCGAGCTCGGTCTTGCCCTCGACGTCGGCGGGGGCCTGCGCGATCTGCTCGTCGGTGTACGGATCGCCCAGCGCCTTGAGCGCGGACATGCGCCGGGCCACCGTCTTGCCGTCGACCCGGTTCTTCTCCAGCCACGGGAAGCCGGGCATGTTCGACTCGGGCACCACGTCGCGCGGGCGGACCAGGTGCACCCGGTGCCAGTCGTCGGAGTAGCGGCCGCCGACCCGGGCCAGGTCCGGGCCGGTGCGCTTGCTGCCCCACTGGAACGGGCGGTCGTAGACCGACTCGCCGGCCAGCGAGTAGTGGCCGTAGCGCTCGGACTCGAAGCGCAGGGTGCGCACCATCTGCGAGTGGCAGTTGTAGCAGCCCTCGCGGATGTACACGTCGCGCCCGGCCAGCTGCAGCGCCGGATACGGCTCCACGCCCTCCAGCGGCTCGATCGCCTCGGCCTGGAACATCAGCGGCACGATCTGGGCCAGGCCGCCGAAGGAGATGGCCACCGCAATCAGCACCGCCATCAGGCCGACGTTCTTCTCGATCTTCTCGTGGGGATTCTGGTTGTGTTCGCTCATGGGGTGTCCTCAGGCGCGCACTTGCGAGGCGTCGACCGGCAGCACCGGTTGCGACTCGATCGCGGGGGCGGCGCGGTAGGTGCGCACCAGGTTCCAGGCCATCACGAACATGCCGGCCAGGACCAGCAGGCCGCCGAGCAGCCGGATCAGGTAGTACGGGTAGGTGGCGTTGAGCGCCTCGACGAAGCTGTAGGTCAGCGTGCCGTCGGGGTTGGTGGCGCGCCACATCAGGCCCTGCATCACCCCGGCGATCCACATCGAGACGATGTAGAACACCACGCCGACGGTATGCATCCAAAAGTGCAGGTCGATCGCCTTGACCGAATACATCTGCTCGCGGCCGAGCAGCCTGGGCAGCAGCGAGTAGATCGAGCCGACCGAGATCATCGCCACCCAGCCCAGCGCGCCGGCGTGGACGTGGCCCACGGTCCAGTCGGTGTAGTGGGACAGCGAGTTGACCGTCTTGATCGACATCATCGGCCCCTCGAAGGTGGCGATCATGTAGAACGAGATGGCCACGATCAGGAACTTCAGGATCGGGTCGGTGCGCAGCTTGTACCAGACGCCCGACAGGGTCATCACGCCGTTGATCGCGCCGCCCCAGGACGGGGCCAGCAGGATCAGCGAGAACACCATGCCCAGTGACTGCGCCCAGTCCGGCAGCGCGGTGTACAGCAGGTGGTGCGGGCCGGCCCACATGTAGACCGCGATCAGCGCCCAGAAGTGCACGATCGACAGCCGGTAGGAGTAGATCGGGCGGCCGGCCTGCTTGGGCACGTAGTAGTACATCATCCCGAGGAAGCCGGCGGTCAGGAAGAAGCCGACCGCGTTGTGCCCGTACCACCACTGCACCATCGCGTCGACCGCGCCGCTGTAGACCGGGTAGGAGTGGGTGAGCCCGGACGGGATGGCGATGTTGTTGACGATGTGCAGCAGGGCCACGGCGATGATGAACGAGGCGTAGAACCAGTTCGCCACGTAGATGTGCTTGACCCGGCGCTTGACGATGGTGCCGAGGAACAGCACCGCGTAGGCCACCCAGACCACGGCGATCAGGATGTCGATCGGCCAGATCAGCTCGGCGTACTCCTTGCCCTGGGTCAGGCCCAGCGGCAGGGTGATCGCCGCCAGCAGGATCACCAGCTGCCAGCCCCAGAACACGAAGGCGGCCAGCCCGTCGGAGATCAGCCGCACGTGGCAGGTGCGCTGGACCACGTGCAGGCTGGTGGCGAACAGCGCGCTGCCGCCGAAGGCGAAGATCACCGCATTGGTGTGCAGCGGCCGCAGCCGTCCGTAGCCGAGCCAGGGCACGTCGAAGTTCAACGCCGGCCAGTACAGCTGGGCGGCGATCAGCACGCCCACGGCCATTCCCACGATGCCCCAGACCACGGTCATCACCGCGAACTGGCGCACCACCTTGTCGTTGTAAGTCCCCTGCACGCTTTGCATGCGGTCCGTTCCTCAGTCTGAACGGGGGCGATCATCCCCCTGTGGGGTGATCCGGGCATTGATTCGGATCAATGCTTGACGGATGGCTTCGGGTTACCCATGGAAACTGGACGCCGTCTTGCCCGCAGACCGGGGTGGACCGCCTGTCTGCCTGCCGGCGTTGGGTTAGCCCTTGGGCCAAGCATAGGACGATCCGGGCATGGCGTGCCTCTGTCACATTGTCCGGGTGGGGAAGTGCGGCCGGCCCCTGTATCGTGTCCGGGCGATGGCAACAGGAGCATCGACGGCATGAGTACCTACGCCCTGGAGGCGGTGTTCCGACCGCGTTCGGTCGCGGTGGTCGGGGCCAGCCCGCGCGAGCGCTCGGTCGGGCGCGCGGTGGTGCGCAACCTGCGCGAAGCCGGGTTCGCCGGTCCGGTGGGCCTGGTCAACCCGAAGCATCGGCAGATCGACGGGGTGGCGGCGGTGGCGCGGCTGGCCGACCTGCCGTTCAAGCCCGAACTGGTGGTGGTGTCCACCCCGGCGGCTACCGTGCCCGGGGTGATCGCCGAGGCGGTGGCAGTGGGCGCGCGCGCGGCGGTGGTGGTCACCGCCGGCCTGGGGCAGGGCCCCGGTTCGCTGCTGGAGCAGTTGGAGGCGGCGGCGCGGCCGCACGGCCTGCGCATCGTCGGTCCCAACTGCCTGGGCGTGATGGCGCCGCATGCCGGGCTCAACGTCAGCTTCGCCGCGCGTAGCCCGCTGAAGGGCGACCTGGCGCTGGTGTCGCAGTCCGGCGCGATCGCCGCCGGGCTGGTGGAATGGGGCGCGGAGCGCTCGATCGGCTTCTCGGCGGTGGTGTCGCTGGGCGACGCGCTGGACGTGGACTTCGGCGACCTGCTCGACTGGTTCGCCCAGGATCAGAAGACGCGGGCGATCCTGCTCTACATCGAATCGATCCGCGACGCGCGCAAGTTCATGTCCGCCGCGCGTGCGGCCGCGCGCGCCAAGCCGGTGGTGGTGGTCAAGTCCGGCCGCCACGCCCAGGGCGCGAAGGCGGCGGCGACCCACACCGGCGCGCTGGCCGGCTCGGACGCGGTCTACGACGCCGCCTTCCGCCGCGCCGGCCTGCTGCGGGTGCTGGCGCTGGACGAACTGTTCGCCGCCGCCGAGACCCTCGGCCATCTGCGCAGCGCGCCGGGGCGGCGGCTGTCGATCCTGACCAACGGCGGCGGCATCGGCGTGCTGGCGGTGGACCGCCTGGTCGACCTCGGCGGCACCCTGGCGGCGCTGGACGAGGCGACGGTGAAGCGGCTGGATGCGGTGCTGCCGCCGACCTGGTCGCGCTCCAACCCGGTGGACATCGTCGGCGACGCCGACGCGGCCCGCTACACCGTTGCGCTGGAGACGCTGCTGGCCGACCGCGACAACGACGCGGTGCTGGTGATGAACGTGCCCACCGCGCTGTCCTCCTCGGAAGAAGCCGCCAGGGCGGTGGCCGAAGTGCTGGGCCGGCGGCCGCGGCCGGGTGCGGGCAAGCCGGTGCTGGGAGTGTGGCTGGGCGGGCACGACGCCGCCATCGCCGCGCTCAATGCCGCCGACGTGCCCACCTACGCGACCGAGTCCGACGCGGTGCGCGGCTACATGTACCTGGTCCGCCACCGCGAGGCGCAGCAGGCGCTGATGGAAACGCCGCCCAGCCTGCCGGAGGACTTCGTGGTCGACGCCGCCGCCGCGCAGGCGATCGTGTCCGGCGCGCTGGCCCAAGGCCGGCGCTGGCTGGATCCGCTTGAGGTGACCGCGTTGCTGGGCGCCTACGGCATCCCGATCACGCCGGTGACCCTGGCCACCGATGCCGATGCCGCCGCGGCCGCCGCCGCGCCGCTGCTGGCGCAGGGCCTGCCGGTGGCGCTGAAGATCCTCTCGCCCGACATCGTGCACAAGTCCGACGTCGGCGGCGTGCGCCTGAACCTCGCCAGCGAGGCATCGGTGCGCGAGGCCGCCGCCGGCATCCTCGAGCGCGCCCGCCAGGCGCGCCCGGAGGCGCGTATCGATGGCGTCACCGTGCAGCCGATGATCACCCGGCCCAAGGCGCGCGAACTGATCGCCGGCCTGGCCGACGACGCCACCTTCGGCCCGGTGATCGTGTTCGGCCGCGGCGGCACCGCGGTGGAGGTGATCGACGACAAGGCGCTGGCGCTGCCGCCGCTGGACCTGCGCCTGGCCCACGAGCTGATCTCGCGCACGCGGGTCTCGCGCATCCTCAAGGCCTACCGCGACGTGCTCGCCGCCGACGAGCGCGCGGTGGCGCTGGTGCTGGTCAAGCTGGCGCAGCTGGCCGCCGACATCCCGCAGATCCGCGAGCTGGACATCAACCCGCTGCTGGCCGACCGCGACGGGGTGATCGCGGTGGACGCGCGGGTGGCCATCGCCGCGTACGAGGGGCCGGTGCAGAAGGGCCCGTGGCATTCGCGCTTCGTGGTCCGGCCGTACCCGAAGGAGTGGGAGCGGCAGGTGGAGCTGGCCCACGGCCGGCGCATGTTCGTGCGCCCGGTGCGGCCGGAGGACGAAGAACTGTTCCGCCGGTTCTTCGACAAGGTGACCGACGAAGACCTGCGCCTGCGCTTCTTCTCGGCGGTACGCCACTTCAGCCACGAGTTCATCGCCCGCCTGACCCAGCTCGACTACGCGCGCTCGATCGCGCTGGTGGCGATCGACCCGGACAGCGGCGAGATGCTCGGCGCGGTGCGCCTGCTCGCCGATGCCAACTACGAGCGCGGCGAGTACGGGATCCTGGTGCGCTCGGACCTGAAGGGCTACGGCATCGGCTGGCAGCTGATGCGGATCATGATCGAGTACGCCGGCTCGATCGGCCTGAAGATGGTGGAAGGCCAGGTGCTGCGCGAGAACGTGACCATGCTGACGATGTGCCAGCAACTGGGCTTCCGCATCCGCCCCGACCGCGACGACGCCACACTGATGGACGTGGAACTTCCGATCGCCGCCCCCTGACCTCGCGTGGCCCCAAAAAGGGGTCAGGTTCATTTTCTTGCGTACGAGGCCTCCTGCCTAAATGGGGTCAGGTTCATTTTCTCGCCCGCGGTTGTCCGTCTTGCAGGGACTGTATGCGTGGCCAAGTTGTTGCGCAGTATGGAGTGAGGATCCCGGTTCGACCTGCGGTACGCAGGGAAAAATGTACCTGACCCCATTCGCGCTAAATGGGGTCAGGTTTATTTCTGCCGATAGATCTGCGCCTTGCTTTGCAACTGGACGTCCGCGCAATCAGGCTGCTGCGCAGCTTTGCGTGAGGGACTTCGGCCTCAACCTGCGCTAGCCAGGAAAATGTACCTGACCCCTTTCGGGCCCTCTTTCGATCGGCGTGCGCGTGCGCGGTTATTTGCAGATTCCGGAAACTCATGATTCGGCACCGGTAGCAGGGCCGGTCGATGTGAGACAAATGTTACGCAGGTATTACGCGTATTCATCCGGTCTCCCTCGCCATGCCCATGCCTCCCGTCCGATGTCGAAACCGATGAGCCGCTGACGGGCAACTGCGTCCGCGTCCGCGGACCGCGCCACTTCCTCCCCCAGGAAACACCCCCGATGACCTACCGCGCCTCCGGCTCGCGGCGGACCCTGCTGTCCGCGGCGATCGCCACCCTGCTGTCTCCCGCCTTCGCCGCCGCCCAGGAGGCCGAGGTCGCCACCCTCGACCGGGTCACCGTCACCGGCTCGCGCACCCAGCCGCGCACCGTGCTGACTTCGCCGGTGCCGATCGACGTGCTCAGCGCCGAGGACATCCGCCGCAGTGGCCACACCGACATCAGCAAGGTGCTGCAGTCGCTGCTGCCGTCGTTCAACTTCCCGCACCCGACCACGCCGGACGGAAATACCCACATCCGCTCGGCCACCCTGCGTGGCCTGTCGCCGGACCAGACCCTGGTACTGGTCAACGGCAAGCGCCGGCACACCAGTGCCTGGGTCAACACCGGCGGCACGGTCGGCAAGGGCGCGGTGTCCACCGACCTCAACGCGATCCCGGTCAGCGCCATCGAGCGGATCGAAGTGCTGCGCGACGGCGCCTCGGCGCAGTACGGCTCCGACGCCATCGCCGGCGTGGTCAACATCGTCCTGCGCCACGACGCTGGCTTCGAGGGCGTCGCCAGCCACGGCCGCACCCGCGACGGCGGCGGCGACACCAGCAAGGCCAGCCTCAACGCCGGGTTCGGCTTCCCCGAAGGTGGCGGTGTGCATTTCACCGTCGACTACCGCGACCGCGAGGCGGCCGACCGCGCGCTGCCCGACACGCGCCAGCAGTACTTCGGCATCCATCCGGTGACCGGGCTGCCGGTCGCCCTGTCCGGCAGCTACGGTTCGGGCACGGGCCTGGCGCCGATAGGCGGCGGCGCACTGGCCGATCCGCGCGAGGCCACGATCGACCGTGGCGCGCTGTGGCGCTTCGCCGATTCGGCCGACACGGTGGAGCGCACCGTGTTCGGCAACCTGGACAAGCCGCTGGGCGGCGGGCACGAACTGCAGGTCTATGCGTTCGGCGGCTACGGGATCAGCGATGGCAGTTCCAACGCCTCGCTGCGCCGCTCCGGGCAGCCGGAGAACGTGCGCGCGATCTACCCGGACGGCTTCCTGCCCTGGGTCGACACCACCAGCACCAACCATTCGCTGGCGGCCGGCATCAAGGGACGCGCCGGCGACTGGCGCTGGGACCTGAGCACGGTGCATGGCGGCAACGAGCTGGAGTACCGCACCCGCAACACGCTCAACGCCACCCTGGGCACGGCCAGCCCGACCGCGTTCTACAACGGCGCGCTGGAATCGAGCCAGTGGACCACCAACCTGGATTTCGCCAACAGCTTCGAGATCGGCTGGAGCGCGCCGCTGCAGCTGGTGCTCGGCGCCGAGTACCGCCGCGACAGCTACGGCATCTCGCCCGGCGAGGAGGCCTCCTACGTCTGGGGACCGTACCGGGTGCTGGACGGACCGGCCGCCGGCAGCGTGCCGACCATCGGCTCGCAGGGCTTCGCCGGCATCCAGCCCGGCGACGCCGGCGACTACAGCCGCCACAACGTCGCCGCCTACGCCGAAGTCGAGAGCGAACTGGGCGAACGGCTGCTGGCCTCGCTCGCGCTGCGCTTCGAGGACTACAGCGACTTCGGCAACACCACCAACGGCAAGCTCGCGCTGCGCTACGCGCTGGGCGGCGGGGTGGCGCTGCGCGCCTCGGCCAGCAGCGGCTTCCATGCGCCGGCGCTGGCGCAGCAGTACTTCAGCTCCACCAGCAGCCGCACGCTCAACAACGTCGTCACCGGCCTGCCCGAGTACGTGCTGGTGCGCACCGCGCCGGTGGACTCGGTGGAGGCGCGCGCGCTCGGCGCGCGTCCGCTGGAGCCGGAGGAGGCGCGCAACTACACCGCCGGCCTGACCTGGGGCTGGCGCGGCCTGGTGGCCTCGGTGGACGTCTACCGGATCGACATCGACGACCGCATCTTCCTGTCCAGCAACTTCGTCGACGCCGCCGGTTCCACCGCGATCCGCGACTATCTGGCCGCGCTCGGTTCGCCCGGGGTGACCAGCGTGCGCTACTTCAGCAACGCCGCCGACACCCGCACCTCCGGCGTGGACGTCTCGGCGCGCTACCTGTGGGAGCTGGACGCCGGTTCCCTGACCGCCACCGCCGCCTGGAACCGCAACGAGACCGAACTGACCCGGGTGGCGTCGACACCCGCGGAGCTGACCGCGCTCGGCGTGCGCACGCCGCTGTTCGACGTGATCGAACGCACCCGCGTCGAGCGCGGCCAGCCGCGCGACAACCTGATCCTGGCACTGGCCTGGAACGCGCGGCGCTGGGGCGCGGGCCTGTCCGGGCACCGCTACGGCGAGGTGCGCGGGGTGGCCGCCACCAACCAGAGCGCGGCCAACGTCGCCCGCTTCGGGGAAGGGTCGACCCGCTTCGTCACCCGGCCCACCGAGGCCGGGACCGCCGGCAACTTCGACGTGATCCAGATCCTGGAGCCGAAGTGGGTGGCGGACGTGGACGTGCATTTCGACGTCAGCGACCACCTGCGGCTGGTCCTGGGTGCCAACAACGTCTTCAACACCTATCCGACCCGCAACATCGCCACCACCCCACAGGTGTCCGGCGCCGACACCTTCGGCGTGTTCCCGTACAGCGAACTGTCGCCGTTCGGCTGGAGCGGTGCCTACTACTATGCGCGGATCGAAACGCGGTTCTGAGGAGGCCGGCATGGCGCGCGACTTCGACCCCTCGCGCCGGCAGTGGCTGCGGGCCGGCGTCCTCGGCGCGGCGGGCGCCGCGCTGCTGGGGGCACCGGCGGCGCGCTCGTGGCCGGGCGCGGCCGCCGCCGGCGCGGACGCCGCCGCGCCGCTGCGGCTGAACCTCAACGAGAGCAGCTTCGGCCCCTCGCCGCGCGCGGTGCAGGCCATCCAGCGCGCGCTGGCGGAGGTGCCGCGCTACGTCACCGCCGACCAGGCGCAGGCGCTGCGCGCGCAGATCGGCCGCATCGAAGGCGTGGCGCCGGAGCAGGTGCTGGTCGGCGAGGTGCTGGAGGCGCTGGGGCAGCACCTGGCCATCGGCGGCGGTGGCGGCGAGTTCGTCTACTCGGTGCCCGGCTACGGCGCGCTGGTCGACGCGGCCGCGCCGTTCGGCGGCCGCGCGGTGGAAGTGCCGCTGGACGCGCGCCTGCATAACGACCTGCCGGGACTGGCGGCCGCGGTCGGGCCGCGCACCCGCGCCCTGTTCGTGGTCAATCCGCACAATCCCTCGGGCACGCTCAGCGAGGGCGGCGCGTTCGACGCGTTCCTGCGCGAGGTCTCGCGACGGACCCTGGCGATCGTGGACGAGGCCTACCTCGACTACCGCGACGATGCCGCCCGCCTGACCGCGGCGCGGCTGCTGCGCGAAGGCGCCAACGTCGTGGTGTTCCGCACCTTCGGCAAGATCCACGGGCTGGCCGGGTTGCAGATCGGCTATGCGATCGCGCCCTTGCCGCTGGCGCGGGAGCTGGCGGCGCGCGGCGTGGGATCGGCGCACGGGTTGAACCAGCTGTCGGTCGCCGCCGCGGTGGCCAGCCTGGAGGACACCGCGCACGTGGCCGCGGTGCGGCAGGCGGTGGCGGCCGAGCGCCGGCAGTGGCTGGCGCTGCTCGGACGCCTGCGCCTGCGCCATGCCGAACCGGCGGGCAACTTCGTGTTCTTCGACGGCGGCCGGCCGCATGCCGAACTGGCGGCGAAGCTGCTGGAGCGCGGCGTGCGCGTCGCCCGCGCGTTCCCGCCCTATGCGACCTGGCTGCGGATCACCATCGGCCGGCCGGAGGAGAACGCAGTCGCCCGGCGCGCGCTGGTGGAGGTGCTGGCGCCAGCCGGCTAGCCAGGCGCCGGACCCGCACCGCCTTCACGCCTGTCGTCCGCAAGGGGCAGGCTTATCGCTTGCCGGGAACGACGGCTCCGGTTCGATCTGCGGTACGCAGGAAAATGTACCTGACCCCATTTGAGGGGGCGGCTCTGCACGGTCTTCACGGGCACCTTCTATGGTGCGGTGGACGCGGTGACGGAGGCGGGCGTGGACGATGTGGTGGATGTGATCGTGATCGGCGGTGGCCCGGCCGGGCTGACCGCCGCGATCTACCTGGGCCGGCTGCACCGCGCCTGCCGGGTGCTGGATGCCGGCCGCAGCCGCGCGCGCTGGATACCGGAGAGCAACAACTGCCCAGGTTTCCCGCACGGCATCTCCGGCGAGGAACTGCTGGCGCGGCTGCGCACCCAGGCCGAGTCCTTCGGTGCGCGTTTCGAGCAGGCCAGCGTGGCCGCGCTGGCACGGTCCGCGACCGGCTTCCGGATCGAGGGCGAGGACGGGCGGTGCTGGCAGGCGCGCGCGGTCATCCTCGCCACCGGGTTGGCGGACCGGCTGCCCGACATCCCCTGCGTCGAGGAGGCAGTGGCCTGCGGCGCGCTGCGGCTGTGCCCGGTGTGCGACGCCTACGAGGTCAGCGACCGCGAGATCGGCATCCACGGTCCCTGGGACGCCATCGTCTCGCACGCGCGCTTCCTGCGCGGCTACACCGCGCGCCTGTCGCTGTTGCCGACCGACAGGGACGGCGATGCCGCTGACCTCGACGGCATCGACGTGCGCGTGCTGCCGGCGAAAGGGCAGCTGGTGTTCGACGGCAAACGCTGCGGATACGCGCTGGACGACGGCTGCTACTGGTTCGACACCGTGTATCCGTTCCTGGGCTGCCGCAGCAGTGCGCACCTGGCCGCGCAAGCGGGGGTGGCGCTCACCGGCGCCGGCGAGATCCCGGTCGATGCGCACCAGCGCACGCGGGTTTCTGGTCTGTACGCGATCGGCGACATCGTCAGCGGCCTGAACCAGATATCGGTCGCGGTCGGGCAGGCAGCGGTCGCGGCGCTGCACGTGCACGGCGAGTTGCCGTTCGCGCCGCGTGGGTAGGAGCCGGGCTTGCCCGCGACGCGACGCCGTCGGCACAGGCGACGCCCTCGTTGTCCTGGCGCCCGTGTCGCCGACTGAAGTCAGCTCCTGCAGAAAGGCGGCCGCGCCGTGGCCGTTGTAGGAGCCGGGTTCAGCCGGCGACGCGACGACCTCGGCCCAGGCGACGTCCTCATGGTTCCGGCACCCGGTCGCCAGCAAGCTGGGCTCCTACAATCGGGAGCGTGTCAGCCGGCACCCGAACCTGCCCTTCCATCAGGATGCGCGCGCTGCGGCTCATCACCGCACGGGTCACGGTCCACTGGCCGTCGACCTGCGCCACCGCCGCACCCACCCGCAGCGTGCCGGAGGGATGGCCGAAGCGCACCGCCTCGCGCGCGCCACCGCCGGCGGCGCGGTTGACCAGGGTGCCGGGCACGGCGGCGGCGGCGGCGATGGCCACCGAGGCGGTGCCCATCATCGCGTGGTGCAGCTTGCCCATCGACAGCGCGCGCACGTTGAGGTCGATGGCGTCCACAGGGATGGCCTTGCCGCTGGACGCTTCGTACGCCCTGGGCGGGGCGACGAACGCCACCTTCGGCGTGTGCTGGCGCGTGGCGGCCTCCTCCGGTGTGCGGATCAGGTCCATGCGCAGCGCACCGGCGACGCGGATCGCCTCCAGCCTCGCCAGCGCGGCCGGGTCGCCGTTGATCGCCGGCTGCAGTTCGGTGCCGTCGTAGCCGATGGCGGCGGCGTCCACGAACACCGTCGGGATGCCGGCGGTGATCAGCGTGGCTTCCAGCGCACCGACGCCGGGCACGTCCAGCGTGTCGACCAGGTTGCCGGTGGGGAACATGGCGCCGCCGTCCTCGCCCTCGTCGGCCGGGTCGATGAACTCCAGCACGATCTCGGCGGCGGGAAAGGTCACTCCGTCCAGCTCGAAATCGCCGCTCTCCTGCACCTGACCGCCAGTGACCGGCACGTGGGCGAGGATGGTCTTGCCGATGTTGGCCTGCCAGATGCGAACCGTGCACACGCCGTCGGCGGGAATGCGCGCGGGATCGACGTAGCCGGCATGGATCGCGAACGCGCCGGCGGCGGTGGACAGGTTGCCGCAGTTGCCCGACCAGTCGACGAAGTCGGTGTCGATCGAGACCTGCCCGTACAGGTAGTCCACGTCGTGGCCGGGCCGCGCGCTCGGCGACAGGATCACGCACTTGCTGGTGCTGGAGGTCGCCCCGCCCATGCCGTCGGTCTGCTTGCCGTAGGGATCGGGCGAGCCGATCACTCGCTGGAACAGGCGGTCGCGCGCGCGGCCCGGCACCTGCGCCGCGGCGGGCAGGTCTTCCAGGCGGAAGAACACGCCCTTGGAGGTGCCGCCGCGCATGTAGGTGGCGGGGATTCCCAGTTGAGGCGCATGGGGCTGCGGAAGTGCGGTCATGGGCGATCCGAAGTCGGGAGTTGGACTCAGCCCAGCAGACCGAACTGGATCGGCGCGGGCGTGGGAGAGGGACGCAGCGGCCAGGCTTCGACCACGTCGTAGCGGTAGTCGGCGCCGCGGCCGGCCACTTGTACCAGTTCGACCGCATCCACCGGCCAGTGGACCGGTGGCATGTCCAGCCGGCCGATGCCCTGGTGGGCGTTGTAGCTCACGGTCACGTGGGCGCGATGGCCCTGGGTGTCGGCGATGGCTTGCCCGCGAAGCCGGTCCTTCACGTCGGCGAGCAGCAGCGCCAGGCCATCGGGCTTGCCGCCGGAGGGAACGAACTGCCAGTGGATGCGGCCGGGCTCGGCGCCGGAACTCTCCAGCCGGTCGAGCGGCATGTCGAAGGCGCGGGCGTCCAGGCCTGCGCAGGCGCGGCGCATCGGCTCCAGCGCTTCGGCAGGCTGCAGGGCCGACAGCGTCTGGTGCCAGTTGCGCGGCGGGTACAGGGCCCGGCCCAGCTTCGCCTCCAGCCCGCCGAGCGAGAGCGCATGCAGCAGCGCGTCGCGCACCGGCCCGGGCACCCGCGCCATGACGAACAGTTCGCCCGGCTGCGCCATCTCAGGCCGCCTTCGCCGCCTCGAGGAAATCCTGGGCGAAGCGCTGCAGCACGCCGCCGGCCTCGTAGATCGAGACTTCCTCGGCGGTGTCCAGGCGGCAGGTCACCGGCACCTCCACGGTCTCGCCATTGCGGCGGTGGACCACCAGGACCAGGTCGGCGCGCGGCGCGCGTGCGCCGACCACGTCGAAGGTCTCGCTGCCGTCGATGCCGAAGCTGTGGCGGTCCTGGCCCGGCTTGAACTCCAGCGGCAGCACGCCCATGCCGATCAGGTTGGTGCGGTGGATGCGCTCGAAGCCCTCGGCCACGATCGCCTCCACCCCGGCCAGGCGCACGCCCTTGGCCGCCCAGTCGCGGCTGGAGCCCTGGCCGTAGTCGGCGCCGGCAATGATGATCAGCGGCTGGCGCCGCTCCATGTAGGCCTCGATCACCTCCCACATGCGCATCGTCCGGCCTTCCGGCTCCAGCCGCGCCAGCGAGCCCTGGCGCACGTTGCCGGCCTCGTCGCGCACCATTTCGTTGAGCAGTTTCGGGTTGGCGAAGGTCGCGCGCTGCGCGGTGAGGTGGTCGCCGCGGTGGGTGGCGTAGGAATTGAAGTCCTCCTCCGGCAGGCCCATCTTCGCCAGGTATTCGCCGGCGGCGCTGGAGGCCAGGATCGCGTTGGAGGGGGAGAGGTGGTCTGTGGTGATGTTGTCGCCCAGCACCGCCAGCGGGCGCATGCCGCGCAGGGTGCGTTCACCGGCCAGCGCGCCCTCCCAGTACGGCGGGCGGCGGATGTAGGTGCTCTGCGGGCGCCAGTCGTACAGCGGCGCGACCGCGCCGCCGTGCTCCACCCGCACGTCGAACATCGGCCCGTAGACCTTGCGGAACTGCTCGGGCTTGACGCTGGACTTCACGATCGCGTCGATCTCCTCGTCCGACGGCCACAGGTCCTTCAGCCGCACCTCGTTGCCCTCCGCGTCCACGCCCAGCACGTCCTTCTCGATGTCGAAGCGCACCGTGCCGGCGATGGCGTAGGCGATCACCAGCGGCGGCGAGGCCAGGAACGCCTGCTTGGCATAGGGGTGGATGCGGCCGTCGAAGTTGCGGTTGCCGCTCAGCACCGCGGTCGCGTACAGGTCGCGGTCGACGATCTCCTGCTGGATCGCCGGGTCGAGCGCGCCGCTCATGCCGTTGCAGGTGGTGCAGGCGAAGCCGACGATGCCGAAGCCCAGCCGTTCCAGTTCGGGCAGCAGGCCCGATTCCTCAAGGTACAGCTGCACCGCCTTGGAGCCGGGCGCCAGCGAGGTCTTCACCCACGGCTTGCGCAGCAGGCCGCGCGCGTTGGCGTTGCGCGCCAGCAGGCCGGCAGCGATCACGTTGCGGGGATTGCTGGTGTTGGTGCACGAGGTGATCGCGGCGATGATCACCGCCCCGTCCGGCAGCAGGCCGCGGGCCTCCTCGTCGCGGGCTGCGTCCAGCTTGGCCCCGTCGGCGATGCCGCGCTCGGCCAGCGCCGAGGTCGGCAGCCGCCGGTGCGGGTTGGACGGCCCGGCCATGTTGCGCACCACCGAGGACAGGTCGAACTCCAGCACGCGCTCGTACTGTGCGGCGGCCAGGTCGTCGGCCCACAGCCCGGCGGCCTTGGCATAGGTTTCCACCAGCGCGACCTGCTGTTCCTCGCGGCCGGTCAGGCGCAGGTAGTCCAGGGTCTGGCCGTCGATGTAGAACAGCGCGGCGGTGGCGCCGTACTCGGGGCACATGTTGGAGATGGTGGCGCGGTCGCCGATGGTCAGCGCCGCGGCGCCCTCGCCGAAGAACTCCAGGTAATGGCCGACCACCTTCTCCCTGCGCAGGAATTCGGTCAGCGCCAGGACCACGTCGGTGGCGGTGATGCCCGGCTGCGGGCGGCCGCCCAGCTTGACCCCGGTGATGTCCGGCAGGCGCATCCACGAGGCGCGGCCGAGCATCACGTTCTCAGCCTCCAGCCCGCCGACGCCGACCGCGATCACGCCCAGCGCGTCCACGTGCGGGGTGTGGCTGTCGGTGCCCACGCAGGTGTCGGGGAAGGCGACACCGTCGCGGGTGTAGACCACCGGCGACATCTTCTCCAGGTTGATCTGGTGCATGATCCCGTTGCCCGGCGGGATCACCTCCACGTTGCGGAACGCGTGCCGGGTCCACTCGATGAAGTCGAAGCGGTCGGCGTTGCGGCGGTCCTCGATCGCACGGTTCCTGGCGAACGCGTCCGGCTCGAAACCGCCGCATTCCACCGCCAGCGAGTGGTCGACGATCAGCTGCACCGGCACCACCGGGTTGACCTGGGCCGGGTCGCCGCCCTGGTCGGCGATGGCGTCGCGCAGCCCGGCCAGGTCGACCAGCGCGGTCTGGCCGAGGATGTCGTGGCAGACCACGCGCACCGGGAACCAGGGGAAGTCCAGGTCGCGGCGGCGCTCGATCAGCTGGGCCAGGTAGTCGTGCAGGCGCGCCGGCTCGGCGCAGCGCACCAGGTCCTCGGCGTGCACGCGCGCGGTGTAGGACAGGGTGGCCCAGGCGCCGGGGCGGATCGCGTCGACCGCTTCGCGGGCGTCGAACCAGTCCAGGCGGGTGCCGGGCAGGGGCTTGCGGTACTGGGTGTTCATGGCGGGCGTCCGGCGCTGGCGTGGGGGTGTGCGGGGCCGTCGCTGTCCGGTGCCCGGAGGGCGGCGCGGAGAGACGTGCCGTGCAGGTAAGGAGATGGCGACGATTCTACGGCGGGGCAATGCCGCACCCGGCCGCAATGCCGGTCCATTGGGCGAATACGCCGGGAATTGCGCATGAAGCATTGATGCAGGCGATCAACGCGTAGCGGCCGGAACGGGAATCCGCGGCCGGCGCGGCAGCCGGCTGCCACCACGAGGCCATGGCGTGGGTCGCCGCCTGTTAAGCAAGAGCGTCGCAGCTTCGGCCGGGGTCCGCCGTGCCCAGGGGGTCTGGCGCATCGCTCCGCTGCGGCGTCCTGCCTCCGAGGAGCGAGCGCAGCACATCCCTGTGCTGCTTGCGCCAGACCCCCTGGGCACGACGGCCTCGGGAGCTTTGAGGTCGTGGCTTCGATCGGAGGTGCAACAGCAAAGGCACCCCTCCCCGGCCCTCCCCTTCGCCTGCGGCGAAAGGGAGGGGGGAAACCTGCGGCGGGGCTGCCTTCTGTAGGAGCGGGCATGACCGCGACCCGACGCCGTCGGCACAGGCGACGCTGTCCTGATTCCGACGCCCGTGTCGCGGTCATGCCCGCTCCTACAGGGCAAGCCCGCAGGCGCCAGCCATCCGGCGGCGGACGGAGCCACGACCTGGAAGCTCCCCGAAGCCGACCACGCGCGGCGCTCTTGCCGTTGCCGTTGCGGTGCAGGCCTATCCCCCGGATCGGCGAAGAACCCTCTTTTGCACGTTTGCGCAGTGCAGCAAGCCATTTTCCGGGGTGCTGGTACAGTCGCACCCAGCCGTGGCCGCGATGCCGCCATGGCCAGAACGGGCCAGGGGCCCGTTTTTCCCTCGATCTGATGGTAGCGCTAACACGATGGGCGAAAACAACCCGGTAATCCTCGGCCTGGACGTCGGCACGCAGAGCGTCAAGCTCGTGGCCTACGACCCGCAGACGCGGCAGATCGCCGCCACCGTCGGCGAGGCGCTGGAGCTGGCCGCCGGCGACGACGGCAGCCGCGAGCAGCGCGCCGAGTGGTGGATCGACGCGATCCGCGCCTGCTTCGCGCGCCTGGACCCGGCCCTGCGTGCGCGGGTAACCGCCATCGGCGTGTCCGGCCAGCAGCACGGCTTCGTGCCGCTGGACCGCGCCGGCAACGTGCTGGCCCCGGCCAAGCTGTGGTGCGACACCAGCACCGCGGCCGAGTGCGACCTGATCATGGACGCGGTCGGCGGCGCGCAGCGCGCCATCGAGATCGCCGGCAACCCCATCCTGGTCGGCTACACCGCCTCCAAGCTGCCGTGGACCCGCGAGCACCGCTCGCAGGCCTACGCGCAGCTGGCCACGATCCTGCTGCCGCACGACTACGTGAACTTCTGGCTCACCGGCGAGCGCTGGATGGAGCGCGGCGACGCTTCCGGCACCGGCTGGCTGGACGTGCGCACCCGCCAGTGGTCCGACGAACTGATCGCCGCCACCGACCCGGACCGCGACCTGCGCGCCTGCCTGCCGCCGCTGGTCGAGGCCGACGCGCTGTTCCCGATCGCCGCGGCCATCGCCGACGAACTGGGCCTGCCGCACGGCGTGCGCGTGTCGGCCGGCGGCGGCGACAACATGATGGCCGCGATCGGCACCGGCAACGTCTCCCCGGGCGTGCTGAGCATGAGCCTGGGCACCTCCGGCACCCTGTTCGCCCACACCGACCGGCCCATGGTCGACGACGCCGGCCGCTGGGCCGCGTTCTGCGACTCCACCGGCGGCTGGCTGCCGCTGATCTGCACCATGAACTGCACCGTGGCCACCGAAGCGGTGGCCGGGCTGTGCGGTTTCTCGACCAAGCAGGGCGACGAGCTGCTGGCCGGTACCCGGCCCGGCGCCGGCGGGCTGCTGATGCTGCCGTTCCTCAACGGCGAGCGCACGCCCAACCTGCCCAACGGCCGCGGCAGCCTGTTCGGCATCACCGCCACCAACCTCAATCCGGCCAACCTGTACCGCGCGGCGATGGAAGGCGCGGTCTACAGCCTGAAGAACGGCTACGACGCCTTCGTCGACGCGGGTCTGCGCTTCGAGGCGATCCGCCTGACCGGCGGCGGCAGCCAGAGCGTGGTGTGGCGGCAGATGATCGCCGACGTGTTCGGCCTGCCGGTGGACGTGCCCGAGCAGGCCGAGGGTGCCGCGTTCGGCGCGGCGCTGCAGGCGCTGTGGGCGACCCAGCGCGCCGAGGACCCGGGCGCCGACCTGGCCGCGCTGGCCGCCGCGCACGTGCGCCTGGAGCCGCGCCTGTCGGCGCACCCGCACGCCGAGGCCACCGCCGCCTACGAGGCCCAGTACCGACGTTTCCTTTCCCACCTCGACGCGATCCGGCCGCTGTACGCCTGATCGTTTCCATCCCCCCAAGTCACATCGACGGAAGCACAGACATGAGCAAGGCATTCATCGGCGCCAAGGAATATTTCCCCGGCATCGGCACCATCCGCTACGAGGGCCCGGGCTCGGACAACCCGCTGGCGTTCAAGGTCTACGACGCCGACAAGGTGATCGGCGGCAAGACCATGCGCGAGCACCTGCGCTTCGGCGTGTGCTACTGGCACAGCTTCTGCAACGCCGGCCACGATCCGTTCGGCCCGGGCACCCGCCGCTTCCCGTGGGAGCGCGACAACGCCATGGCCACCGCCGAGGCCAAGGTCGACGCCGCGTTCGAGTTCTTCACCAAGATCGGCGTGCCGTACTACTGCTTCCACGACGTCGACCTGGCGCCCGACGCCGACGACATCGGCCAGTACGAGAAGAACCTCGCGCACCTGGTCGGCCTGGCCAAGGAGCGCCAGCAGGCCACCGGCACCAAGCTGCTGTGGGGCACGGCCAACCTGTTCTCGCACCCGCGCTACATGAACGGCGCCTCGACCAACCCGGACTTCGCCGTGGTCGCCCGCGCCGCGGTGCAGGTCAAGGCCGCGCTGGAGGCCACCGTCGAGCTGGACGGCGAGCACTACGTGTTCTGGGGCGGCCGCGAGGGTTACGCCTCGCTGCACAACACCGACATGAAGCGCGAGCTGGCGCACTTCGCCCGCTTCCTCACCGCTGCGCGCGACTACGCCCGCAGCATCGGCTTCAAGGGCAAGTTCTTCATCGAGCCGAAACCAATGGAGCCGATGAAGCACCAGTACGACTTCGACTCGGCCACCGTGGCCGGCTTCCTCAAGGAGCATGGCCTGGACAAGGACTTCATGCTCAACATCGAGGCCAACCACGCCACCCTGTCGGGCCACACCTTCGAGCACGACCTGCAGGTGGCCTCCGACCACGGCCTGCTGGGCAGCATCGACGCCAACCGCGGCAACGCGCAGAACGGCTGGGACACCGACCAGTTCCCGACCGACCTGTACGACACCGTCGGCGCGATGATGGTGGTGCTGCGCCAGGGCGGCCTGGTCGGCGGCTTGAACTTCGACGCCAAGCCGCGCCGCGAGTCGACCGACCTGGAGGACCTGTTCATCGCCCACATCGGCGGCATGGACGCGTTCGCGCGCGGCCTGGAAGTGGCGTACGCGCTGCTCAACGACTCGCCGTGGGAACAGTGGCGCAAGCAGCGCTACGCCAGCTTCGACAGCGGTTCGGGCGCCGACTTCGCCGGCGGCAAGCTCGGCCTGGCCGACCTGGCGTCGCTGGCCGCCAAGCTGGGCGAGCCGAAGCAGGCCAGCGGCAAGCAGGAGCGCTACGAGAACCTGCTCAACCAGTACCTGCTGCGCTGAGGTTGCGCCGTCCCCGCTGCCCCGTGCCCGAGGGAGGCACGCGCGGCGCGGGGGCGGCGCGTTGTACGCAAGAGAGGAGGGGAACGATGGGCGGCAGCGCCCGCATCGCCAGCACCGCCGTGGCGGCCGGGCCCACGGCCCGGCCCGCGCGCTCAGCCGCGCTTGCCCGGCGCCGCCACCGAGCCGCGCACCACCAGCCGGTGCGGCACCACCTGGTCCACCAGCACGCGGGTGCTGCGGTCCTTGCGGCGGATGGTGCGCAGCAGGATGTCGATGGCAGCGTTGGCCATCGAGGCGATCGGCTGGTGGATGGTGGTCAGCTCCGGCCACACCGTGGTCGCCGCGGAGGTGTCGTCGAACCCCACCACCGCCAGGTCACGCGGCACGTCCAGGCCGCGCCGGTGTGCCACCGAGATGGCTGCGGCGGCCATGTCGTCGTTGGAGGCGATGATCGCGGTCGGCGGGCGCTTGTGCGCCAGGATCTTCTCGGCCGCCTTCAGGCCCGAGCGGTAGGTGTAGTCGCCCTGCTGCACCAGCGCCGTTTCCAGCGGCAGGCCGGCCTCGTGCAGCGCGGCCTGGAAGCCCTCGTAGCGGTTGGAGCTGGCGCTCAGGTCCGGGCGGCCCTTGATGAAGCCGATCCGGCTGTGGCCCTGGGCGATCAGGTATTCGGCCAGCTCCTTGCCGGCGCGCAGGTCGTCGATCCGCACGCAGGAGATCTCGTCGCTGGAGCGGCCGGCGGCAATGGCCACCACCGGCACGTCGGCGCGCACGAACTCGCTGACCGCCGCATGCGATTCGCACAGCGGCGGCGGCAGGATCACCCCGTCGACCTTGCCGGACATGGCGCGCGCGGCCTTGCGCTCGACCTCCGGGTCGAGGTTGTCCCAGTAGTCGATCACCAGCTGGATGGACGTGCGCGAGGCCACGCGCAGCAGGCCGACCAGCATCTCGCGCAGGTAGGCGCCGCTGGGGTTGGTGTAGATCAGCGCGATGCGCGTGTGTTGCGCCGCCGCCAGCGAGGACGCCGCCAGGTTGGGCGTGTAGTCCAGTTCGCGCACGGCCTGCAGCACCCGCTCGCGGGTGGTGTCGCGGACCTTGCCCTGGTTGTTCATGACCCGGGAGACGGTCATCGGCGAGACGCCGGCCAGTGCCGCGACCTCGTCGATGGTCACGCCGCGGCCCTTGCGGCGCACGGATTTCCTTGGCTTCTCCAATTTGGGTCCCTTCGGCAGGTCTGCGGCGGTCGGCGCCGGGGCGCCGTGGCTTGCGCCACGGCTGGGCCGGTGGACCCCGACCCCATACCCGAACTCCGGAGGACTTGATGGTAGCGCTAAGAAATGGAACAGGCGAAGGGGGCCGCGTGCCCGCCGCCTTGCGTCGGATCGGTGGCCTGGCCGCCAGCTGGCTGGCCCTGCTCCTGCTGGGCATCGCCGTGCCCGTGGCCCCGGCCGCGGCCGAGGACGGCTACGACCTGTGGCTGCGCTACGCGCCGGTGCACGAGTCCCGCCTGGCCGGCTACCGCGCCCATGCGACCGAGCTGGTCGTGCCGGCGGACACCGCCACCGCCCGCGCCACCCGCGACGAACTGGCGCGCGGCCTGCGCGGCCTGCTCGGCCAGGCGCCGGCGACCGCCGCCCGCGCCCGACGCGACGGCGCGGTGGTCGTGGGCACGCCGGCGTCCTCGCCGCAGCTGGCGGCGCTGAAGCTGGACCTGTCCGGGCTGGGCGAGGAGGGTTACCTGGTCCGCAGCGTGCGCATCGACGGCCGCCCGGCCACGGTGGTCGTCGCCAACAGCGACGTCGGCGCGCTGTACGGTGCGTTCCATTTCCTGCGCCTGATCCAGACCGCGCAGCCGCTGGCGGCGCTGGACATCCGCGAAGCGCCGCGGACACAGGTGCGCGTGCTCAACCACTGGGACAACCTGGACCGCTACGTCGAGCGCGGCTACGCCGGCGAGTCGATCTGGGACTGGCACCGGCTGCCGGACTGGAAGGACCCGCGCTACACCGACTACGCCCGCGCCAACGCCTCGATCGGCATCAACGGCACGGTGCTCAACAACGTCAACACCAGCGCGCAGGCGCTGACGCCGGCGTACCTGGAGAAGACGGCGGCGCTGGCCGAGGTGTTCCGTCCGTTCGGGATCAAGGTCTACCTCAGCGCCCGCTTCAGCGCGCCGATCGAGATCGGCGGGCTGGAGACCGCCGACCCGCTCGACCCGGCGGTGCGCCGCTGGTGGAAGGCCAAGGCCGAGGAGATCTACCGCACCATCCCGGACTTCGGCGGCTTCCTGGTCAAGGCCAATTCCGAGGGCCAGCCCGGACCGCAGGACTACGGCCGCAGCCACGCCGACGGCGCCAACATGCTGGCCGAGGCGCTGGCGCCGCACGGCGGCATCGTGATGTGGCGCGCCTTCGTCTACTCGCACGAGGAGCCGGACGACCGCGCCAAGCAGGCCTACAACGAGTTCGTTCCGTTCGACGGCCAGTTCCACGACCGCGTGCTGGTGCAGGTCAAGAACGGCGCGATCGACTTCCAGCCGCGCGAGCCGTTCCATCCGCTGTTCGGCGCGATGCCGAAGACGCCGCTGATGATGGAGTTCCAGATCACCAAGGAGTACCTGGGCTTCGCCACCCACCTGGCCTACAAGGGCACGCTGTACGAGGAGGTGCTGCGCGCCGACACCCAGGTGCGCGGGCCGGGTTCGACCGTGGCCCGGGTGATCGACGGCACGCTGGAGGCGGGCGAACCGGGCAGGAGCCCGCTCACCGGCATGGCCGGCGTGGCCAACATCGGCGTGGACCGCAACTGGAGCGGCTCGCACTTCGACCAGGCCAACTGGTTCGCCTTCGGCCGCCTGGCCTGGGACCCGTACCTGGAGGCGCAGGCCATTGCCGAGGAGTGGGTCAAGATGACCTTCACCACCGACCCGGCCTTCGTCGGTCCGGTGGTGGCGATGATGATGGGCTCGCGCGAGGCGGTGGTGGACTACATGACGCCGCTTGGCCTGCACCACCTGATGGGACGCGGCCACCACTACGGCCCGGGCCCCTGGGTCGCCGGCGGCCCGCGCGCGGACTGGACCTCGGTCTACTACCACCGCGCCGACGACAAGGGCATCGGCTTCGACCGCAGCGTCAACGGCAGCGATGCGGTGGCCCAGTACGCGCCGCCGGTGGCCGCGCAGTTCGGCGACATCGATGCGGTGCCGGAGGAGTTCCTGCTCTGGTTCCACCACGTGCCCTGGGACCACCGCATGGCCTCCGGCCGCACCCTGTGGGACGAACTGGTGCTGCGCTACGGCCGCGGCGTGGACTACGTCAAGGGCATGCGCAGCACCTGGGACGGCCTGGCCGGCCACGTCGATCCGGAGCGCCATGCGCAGGTCGCCGCGTTCCTGGCGATCCAGGAGAAGGAAGCGCAGTGGTGGCGCGATGCCAGCATCGCCTACTTCCAGACTTTCTCGAAGCGGCCGCTGCCGGCGGGCCAGGCCGCGCCGCCGCACAGCCTCGAATACTACGAGTCGCTGCAGTTCCCGTTCGCACCGGGAGACGGCAAGTGATGCATCGCGCCGGCATCCGGTCGCTGCGTGCGCGCTGCGCCGCCGCGCTGCTG
Source organism: Pseudoxanthomonas suwonensis (assembly GCF_000972865.1). Classification (NCBI taxonomy): domain Bacteria; kingdom Pseudomonadati; phylum Pseudomonadota; class Gammaproteobacteria; order Lysobacterales; family Lysobacteraceae; genus Pseudoxanthomonas; species Pseudoxanthomonas suwonensis. The sequence goes on along the minus strand of NZ_CP011144.1, from coordinate 1,409,021 downwards.
GCGGCGTTCGTGCCGCTGGCGCACGCAGCCGGCGACGATCCCGCGCCGGAGCAGGCGCCGCTGCTGCACGCCATGTTCCAGGACCACGCGGTCCTGCAGCGCGGCCAGCCGCTGCGGGTCTGGGGCCGGGCGCAGCCGGGGCAGGACGTGCAGGTGGAACTGGCCGGCAAGCGCGCAAAGGCGCGCGCCGGCGCCGACGGGCGCTGGGAGGCGCAGCTGCCGGCACTGAAGGCAGGCGGTCCGCACACGCTGACCGCGCGCGCCGGCGATGCGAAGCAGAGCGTGTCCGACGTGCTGGTCGGCGACGTGTGGCTGTGCTCGGGCCAGTCGAACATGGAACTGCAGGTCTGGCGCACGCTCGACGCGCGCGCCGAGATCGCCGGCGCCGGCAACGACCGCATCCGCCTGCTGACCGTGCCGCAGGCCGGCAGCGCGGTGCCGCAGGCGAGCTTCTCCAGCCCGGTGCAGTGGCGGCCGGTCGATTCCGATTCGGTGCGCGACTTCTCCGCCGCCTGCTACTACTTCGCCCGCGAACTGCAGAAGACGGTCGACGTGCCGATGGGCCTGGTCAACGCCGCCTGGGGCGGCTCGCGGATCCAGGCCTGGACCGGCGCGCCGGCACTGCGCGACACGCGCTGGTACGACGACGAACTGGACGTGCTGGCGCGCTACGCCGACGACCCGGTGGCCGCGGTCGGCGACTGGGGCGCGCTGTGGCAGCGCTGGTGGTCGGGCCGTCCCGGCGTGGCCGCCGGCGATGAGCCGTGGCGCGCGGACCGCAAGCCGGCCGGCAGCTGGCGCAAGGCGCCGCCGCAGCTGGGCGCGTGGGAGCGCTGGGGCGTGCCGGAACTGGCCGACTTCAACGGCATGGTCTGGTACCGCACCACCGTGAACCTGACCGCCGCGCAGGCGGCGCAGGACGCGGTGCTGGTGCTGGGCCCGGCCGACGAGATCGACATGACCTGGGTCAACGGCCGGGCGGTCGGCAGCACCTACGGCGCCGGTCCGGGCCGCGAATACCGGCTGCCGCCGGGCCTGCTGCGCGCCGGCGAGAACGTGGTCGTGGTCAACGTGCTCGACACCTACCGCGACGGCGGCCTGGGCGGGCCGGCCTCGCTGCACGCGCTGCGCTTCGCCGACGGCGGCAGCGCGCCGCTGGACCGCGGCTGGACCTGGCGCATGGTCCCGCCGGAAGCCGGCACGCCGCCGCGCGCGCCCTGGCAGACCGCCGCCGGCCTGTCGACGTTGTACAACGGCATGATCGCGCCGCTGGGACGCTACGGCCTGCGCGGTGCGCTCTGGTACCAGGGCGAGTCCAACACCTTCGAGCACGACCGCTACGCCGAGCTGCTGCGCACCCTGCGCCGCGACTGGCGCGCGCAGTTCGGCGGCGACCTGCCGCTGCTGGTCGTGCAGCTGGCCAACTACGGCATGCCGGGCACGCAGCCGGGCGAGAGCGACTGGGCCGCGCTGCGCGAGGCGCAGCGCCAGGTCGCCGTCGAGGACGCCAGGAGCGGCCTGGCCGTGGCGATCGACATCGGCGACCGCTACGACATCCACCCGACCAACAAGCAGGAGCTCGGCCGGCGCCTGGCGCGACTGGCGCGGCACGTGGTCTACGGCGAGAAGCTGCCGCCGTCCGGGCCGGTGCCGGCGTCGGTCGCACGCGCCGGCGATGCGGTGGTGCTGACCTTCGACAACGTCACCGACGGACTGAGGGGCTACGGCGCCGACGGCCCGATCGGCTTCGAACTGTGCGGCGCAGAGCAGGATTCCTGCCGCTACGCCGCCGCCGAGATCTGGAACAACCGCGTCACCCTGCGCACGCCGGCGGCGCACGAGGCCACGCGCGTCCGTTACTGCTGGGCCGACGGCCCGGTCTGCACGTTGTTCGACGGCGCCGGCCTGCCTGCCGGTCCGTTCGAGCTGCCCATCCCTGCCATCCCCTACGACGACCACGCACGATGAGCACTTCCGTTTCAGAAACCACGAACCATGGCTCCCGCAACGACCGCGAGATCGTCGACGCCCGGGTCATCGTCACCTGCCCGGGGCGCAACTTCGTCACCCTGAAGATCACCACCCGCTCGGGCGTGTACGGCCTGGGCGACGCCACCCTCAACGGCCGCGAGCTGGCCGTGGCCTCCTACCTGCAGGACCACGTGGTGCCCAACCTGATCGGCCGCGACGCCGGCCGGATCGAGGACATGTGGCAGTTCCTGCACCGCGGCGCCTACTGGCGGCGCGGCCCGGTGACCATGAGCGCGATCGCCGCGGTGGACGTGGCGCTGTGGGACATCCTCGGCAAGATGGCCGGGCTGCCGGTGTACCAGCTGCTCGGCGGCCGCTCGCGCGAAGGCGCGCTGGTCTACGGCCACGCCAACGGCCGCGACATCGCCGAGGCGAGCGACGCGGTCGGCAGGTTCATCGAGCAGGGCTTCCTGGCGGTGCGCGCGCAATGCGGCGTGCCGGGGGTGAAGAAGGCCTACGGCATCTCCACCGGCAAGGCCTACGAGCCGGCCGAGAGCGAGCTGCCGGCCGAGACCGTGTGGAACACGCCGCGCTACCTGGAGGTGGTGCCGAAGCTGTTCGAGCAGCTGCGCGCCGACCACGGCGGCAACGTCGAGCTGCTGCACGACGTGCACCACCGCCTGACCCCGATCGAGGCCGCGCGCCTGGCCCGCGACCTGGAGCCGTACCGGCTGTTCTGGCTGGAGGACTCGACGCCCGCGGAAAACCAGAAGTCGTTCGAGCTGATCCGCAAGCACTCGGTGACCGCGCTGGCGGTGGGCGAGGTGTTCAACTCGATCTGGGACTGCAAGTACCTGATCGAGAACCAGCTGATCGACTACATCCGCACCACCATCGTGCACGGCGGCGGCATCACCCACGTGCGCCGGCTGGCCGACTTCGCCGCGCTGTACCAGGTGCGCACCGGCTTCCACGGCGCCACCGACCTGTCGCCGGTGACCATGGGCGCGGCGCTGCACTTCGACACCTGGGTTCCGAACTTCGGCATCCAGGAGTACATGTTCCACAGCGAGGAGACCGACGCGGTGTTCCCGCACGACTACGCGCTGCGCAATGGCCGCCTGTACGTGGGCGACACGCCCGGCATCGGCGTGGACATCGACGAGAAGCTGGCCGCCCGATACCCGTACTCGCCCAAGCAGCTGCCGATCGCGCGGCTGGAGGACGGGTCGATGTGGGACTGGTGATGGCGATGGAACGGCTGCAGGCCATCTCACTACCGTCGTTCCCGCGAAGGCGGGAACCCAGTGACTTCATGCCTGCAAGCCAAAGCCACTGGGTCCCCGCCTACGCGGGGACGACGGGGGAATGGGGCGCGGAGGGGTGAACGCGGTGCGGGGAACCCAATCGATGCGAGGAGCGAGAACGGTGCGAGGAACAGCGGCGGTGCGAGGAGCGAAGGGGTTACTGGTCGGCACGCTTGCGGTGCTGCTGGCCGCCTGCGGCGCCGACAGGTCCGCGGACGGGCGCGCCGGCGCGGACACCGCCGCGCCCGCGTACTTCGACTGGTTCGAATACACCGGCCGCGACGAAGCCTTCGAGGCGCCACTGCCCGACGGCAGCTTCCGCAACCCGATCCTGGCCGGTTTCCATTCCGACCCCAGCATCGTCGCCGCGCGCGGCAAGTTCTACATGGTGCACTCCACCTTCACCTTCTTCCCCGGCATCCCGGTGTTCGAGAGCGAGGACCTGGTGCACTGGACCCAGGTCGGCAACGTCATCCACCGCCCGGAGCAACTGGACTTCGACGGGCTGCGCGTGTCGCGCGGCGTGTTCGCGCCGGCGATCGAGTACCACGACGGCACCTTCTACGTGGTCAACACCGCGGTGGACAGCGGCGGCAACTTCATCGCCACCGCGACCGACCCGGCCGGTCCCTGGTCGGACCCGTTCTGGCTGCCCGGCATCGGCGGCATCGACCCGTCGCTGTTCTTCGACGACGACGGCCGGGTCTACATCCTCAACAACGACGAACCCGAAGTCCCGGTGCGCTACGACGGCCACCGCGCGATCTGGCTGCAGGAGATCGACATCGCCGGCAAGCGGCCGTTCGGCCCGCGCAAGGTGCTGATCGACGGCGGGATCAAGCCGGAGGAGAACCCGATCTGGATCGAGGGGCCGCACATCTACAAGGTCGACGGCTGGTACTACCTGTCCGACGCCGAGGGCGGCACCGGCCCGCAGCACTCGCAGGTGGTGCTGCGCAGCCGCGACGTGTGGGGACCGTACCAGTCCTACGACCACAACCCGATCCTGACCCAGCGCGACCTCGATCCGCAGCGCCCGCTGCCGGTGACCAACGCCGGCCACGCCGACCTGGTGCAGGGGCCGGACGGCAGCTGGTGGGCCGTGTTCCTGGCCAGCCGCAACTACGGCGTGGACCACTACAACACCGGGCGCGAGACCTTCCTGCTGCCGGTGACCTGGAAGGACGGCTGGCCGACGATCCTGCCGCCGGGCGAGGCCATTCCCTACGTCCTGCCCGGGCCGTCGTTCATGCGGCGCCCGGCCGAGCAGGCACCGATGACCGGCAACTTCACCTGGCGCGACGAATTCGACCAGCCGCAGCTGGGACTGGGCTGGATGTCGGTGCGGGTACCCAAGCAGGCATGGTTCGACTTCGCCGCGCGTCCGGGCCAGCTGACGATCCACCCGCTCGCCGAGGGCCTGGACACGCTGAAGAACCCCGCGTTCCTGGCGCGTCGCCAGCAGCACCTGCGTTTCGACGCCAGCCTGGCGCTGGAACTGCCGGAAGCGGGCACCGCCGCCGGACTGGCCGCGTTCCAGAGCGAGCAGTACTGGTACTTCCTCGGCGTGCGCCGCGCGGGCGATGGCGCCGAGCTGTTCCTGGAGAAGCGCGGCGGCGAGGCGTCGCCCGCGGTCGTGGCCACGCAGGCCATCGCGGCCGCCGGCGAGCTGAAGCTGAGGATCAGCGGCGACGAGGGCGCCTATTCCTTCGCCTACGACGCCGACGGGCAGGGCTGGCAGCCGCTGCTGGAAGGCGACGACGGCACCATCCTGAGCACGGACGTGGCCGGCGGTTTCGTCGGCGCCACGCTCGGACCGTTCGCGCGCGACGAGCGCGCAAGAAACTAGGCCATCGAGGGGGAAGGGACACATGCAGTCGATCAGCGCAGCGGTCACCGGAGCGAATGCGTCGTCCATCCCCACGCCGCGCCCGCGCGCGCTGGCCTGCTGGTGCGCCGCCGCGCTGCTGGCCACGCTGCCGGTGCTGCAAGCACATGCCGCTGACGCCAGGCCGTGGCTGGACACCCGGCGCAGCTTCGAGGAGCGCGCCGCGGCGCTGGTCGCGCAGATGACCCTGGAGGAGAAGGCCGCGCAGATGCAGAACGACTCCCCGGCGATCGAGCGCCTGGGGGTGCCGGCCTACGACTGGTGGAACGAGGCGCTGCACGGCGTGGCCCGCGCCGGCGCGGCCACCGTGTTCCCGCAGGCGATCGGCATGGCCGCGACCTTCGACGTGCCGCTGATGGACCAGGTCTCCAGGGTGATCAGCGACGAGGCCCGCGCCAAGCACCACCGCTTCCTCGCCGAGGGCCAGCACGGCCGCTACCAGGGCCTGACCTACTGGTCGCCGAACATCAACATCTTCCGCGACCCGCGCTGGGGCCGCGGCCAGGAGACCTACGGCGAGGATCCGTACCTGACCTCGCGCCTGGGCGTGTCCTTCGTGCGCGGCCTGCAGGGCGACACGCCCGACGGCCGGCCGCTGGATCCGACCCACCGCAAGCTCGACGCCACCGCCAAGCACTTCGCCGTGCACAGCGGCCCGGAGGCCGACCGCCACACCTTCGACGTGCATCCGTCGAAGCGCGACCTCTACGACACCTACCTGCCGGCGTTCGAAGCGCTGGTGAAGGAAGCCGACGTGGCTGCGGTGATGGGCGCCTACAACCGTGTCTACGGCGAGTCGGCCAGCGCCAGCAGGTTCCTGACCGAGCAGATCCTGCGCGGCGACTGGGGCTACCAGGGCTACGTGCTGTCGGACTGCTGGGCGGTGGTCGACATCTGGAAGAACCACAAGATCGTGGCCACGCCCGAGGAGGCCGCGGCGCTGGCGGTGAAGAACGGCACCCAGCTCGACTGCGGCGACACCTACGCCGCCGCGATTCCGGTGGCGGTGCGCAAGGGCCTGCTGCCGGAGGCCGAAGTGGACAAGGCGGCGACCCGGCTGCTCGCCGCGCGCATGCGCCTGGGCATGTTCGATCCGCCGGAAACAGTGAAGTGGGCGCAGATCCCGTACTCGGTGAACCAGTCGCCGCAGCACGACGCGCTGGCGCGCAAGGTCGCGCAGGAGTCGATCGTGCTGCTGAAGAACGACGGCGTGCTGCCGCTGCCGCGCGACCTCAGGCGCATCGCCGTGGTCGGCCCCACCGCCGACGACACCATGGCGCTGCTGGGCAACTACTACGGCACCCCGGCCGACCCGGTCACCGTCCTGCGCGGGATCCGCGAGGCGCTGCCGCAGGCCGAGGTGGTGTACGCGCGCGGCGCGGACCTGGTCGAGGGCCGCGACGATCCGGCGGCCACGCCGCTGATCGAACCGCAGTACCTGCGGCCGTCGCCCGGCTCGACCGAGCGCGGCCTGCGCGGCGAATACTTCCGCAACAAGGACCTGTCCGGCGAGCCGACGCTGGTGCGCGTGGATCCGCAGATCGGCTTCCGCTGGGACCGCGGCTCGCCGACCGACAACCTGCAGGCACGCGGCGAGGCCGGCCCGGGCCAGGTCCTGCCCAACGACGGCTTCGGCATCCGCTGGAGCGGCCAGCTGCTGCCGCCGGTGTCGGGCAGCTACCGGATCGAGGCCGCGGCCAACGACGGCGTCCGCCTGAGCCTGGACGACAAACCGCTGCTCGAACGCTGGGAGAACGCCGACCGCCTGCGCGCCGACAGCGCCAGCGTCGAGCTGGAAGGCGGCCGCGCCTACGACCTGGTGCTGGAGTACTACGAGAACGAGCGCGACGCCGCCGTGCGCCTGGCCTGGGACCTGCCGGGGGCGAAGTCGCCGTTCGAGGAGGCACTGGACGCCGCGCGCGGCGCGGACGCGGTGGTGTTCGTCGGCGGCCTGACCGGCGACGTGGAAGGCGAGGAGATGACGGTCAACTACCCGGGCTTCGCCGGCGGCGACCGCACCGACATCCGCCTGCCGGCGACCCAGCAGACGCTGCTCGAGGCGCTGCACGCGACCGGCAAGCCGGTGGTGGTGGTGCTGACCACCGGGTCGGCGATCGGCGTGGACTGGGCCAAGGAGCACGTCCCCGGGATCGTGGTGGCCTGGTACCCGGGCCAGCGCGGCGGCACTGCGGTGGCCGACGTCCTGTTCGGCGACGCCAATCCCGCCGGCCGCCTGCCGGTGACCTTCTACCAGGCCGACGAGAAGCTGCCGGCGTTCGAGGACTACGCGATGGACGGGCGTACGTACCGCTATTTCGAAGGCGAGCCGCTGTACCCGTTCGGCCACGGCCTGTCCTACACCACGTTCGACTACTCCGGGCTGGCGCTGGACCGCGCCGGCACCACGCGCGGCGAAGCGCTGAAGGCCACGGTCAAGGTGCGCAACAGCGGCCAGCGCGCCGGCGACGAAGTGGTGCAGCTGTACGTGCGCGCGCTCGAACCGCGCGCGGGGCTGCCGCTGAAGGCGCTGCGCGGGTTCCAGCGCGTGCACCTGCAGCCGGGCGAGGAGCGGGAGCTGGCCTTCGAGCTGGTCCCGGACAGGGACCTGCGCCACTACGACGAATCGAAGCAGGCCTACACCGTCGATGCCGGCGGCTACGAGCTGCAGGTCGGCGCCTCCAGCGCCGACATCCGCGCCCGTGCCCGGTTCGAGGTGCAGGCGCAATGACGCGTTCCAGCCGGCCATCCTTCTTCTCTCCAGGGGATGGCCGGTCGAGGCGGGGCGGAGCCGGCGGAACTCCCAGGCCGTCGGCTTCGCCATCGCCTCGTTTTCTATCCGCCGCCGCCTTCCACGCAGGACCCCGATGACCGAACCGGCCGTGCCCACGCTTCCCCGCCTTTCCGACGCGACCCTGGCCGGCCTGCCGGCGCAGGTCGCGCTGCCGGCCTACGACCGCGCCAGGACCCGGATCGGCATCGTCCATTTCGGCCCGGGCGCGTTCCACCGCGCCCACCAGGCGGCCTATGTCGACGACCTGCTCGCCACCGACCCGGACTGGGCGATCAGCGCGGTGTCGCTGCACAGCACCGGCGTGCGCGATGCACTGCGCCCGCAGGACGGGCTGTACACGCTGGTCCTGCTGGGCGAACTCGTACCCGATGGACAGCCGCAGCTGCGGGTGGTCGGCTCGATCCGCGAGGTCCTGTGCGCGCCCGACGAGCGCGAGGCGGTGCTGGCGCGGCTGGTCGACCCGGACGTGCGCCTGGTGACCCTGACCATCACCGAGAAGGGCTACTGCCTGTCCGCCGACGGTATCGACCTGGCCCACCCGGACATCGTCCACGACCTGGCCGCGCCGGAGGCGCCGGTCAGTGCCATCGGCTGGCTGGTCGCCGGCCTGCGCCTGCGCCGCCAGCGCGGCGCCGAGCCCTACACCGTGCTCAGCTGCGACAACCTGGCCGACAACGGCGGCCGCCTGCGCCGCGCGGTGCTGCAGTACGCGCGGCAGCTGGACGCACGGCAACTGGAGGCGGGGCTGGCCGGCTGGATCGAGACCGAGGTCGCCTTCCCGCGTTCGATGGTCGACAGCATCACCCCGGCCAGCGACGACGCGCTGCGCGCCGACGTGGCCGCGCGGCTGGGCCGCGACGACGCCTGGCCGGTGCAGCGCGAGCCGTACACGCAGTGGGTGGTCGAGGACGACTTCCGCAACGGCCGCCCGCCGCTGGAGCGCGCCGGGGTGGTGCTCAGCAACGACATCGCCGGCTATGACCGGGCCAAGCTGCGCCTGCTCAACGCGCCGCATTCGGCGCTGGCCTACCTCGGCTCGCTGATGGCGCTGGAAACGGTGGCCGACGCGATGCGCGCGCCGGCGCTGGCCGGCTTCGTCGAGCGGCTGATGGGCCAGGACATCGTGCCTTCGCTGGAACTGCCGCGCGGTTTCGATGCCGACGCCTACGTCGCCGCGATCCTGGCCCGCTTCCGCAACCCGGCCATCCGCCACCTGCTGGCGCAGATCGCCTGGGACGGCTCGCAGAAGCTGCCGGTGCGCCTGCTCGGCACGATCGCCGATGCGCTCGCCGCCGGACGCGACATCGACCGGCTGTGCCTGCCGGTGGCCGGCTGGATGCGCTTCGTGCGCCGGCAGGCGAACGCGGGCGTGGCCATCGTCGATCCGCTGGCCGACCAGTTGGCCGGCATCGGCCTGCGCACCACCGGCGAGGCCGAGCACGACGTCGCCGCGTTCCTCGCGCTGGACACGGTGTTCGCGCCGCTGTCGGCCGACGCGCGCTTCGTTGCCGCGCTGCGCCGGGCCTATGCCGCGCTGGGCGACGGTACCCCGGCGGCGGTGGCTGCCGCGCTGGCCGCGGACGGGCAGGCCTGAGCATGCAGCGCACCGGCCGCATCTGCGCGTCCGAGTTGCAGTCGGCTCCGGGAGCTTCCAGGTCGCGGCTCCGTTCACAGGCGACGACCGGTGCACGGCTTTTTGCGTAGGAGCGGGCATGACCGCGACAAGGGCGTCGGAATCATGAAGACGTCGCCTGAGCCGACGGCGTCGGGTCGCGGTCATGCCCGCTCCTGCAAGAGACAACCCGCCGCAGGTCTTTTCCCTCCCTTTCGCCGCAGGCGAAGGGGAGGGCCGGGGAGGGGTGCTCTTGCTGTTGCTTCAACCTCAAAGTCGGTGGAGCTTCCGCACCGGATGTAGTGCTTCCCCTCCCAGCCGTTGGAGTCCGCCATGCCCGCGTACCTCACCCGCCATGCCACCGCTGCCGGCCCGCGGTGGGCGCTCGACGGCCGCTACTTGCCGGCGGACTTCATCCTCGGCGAGTGGCTGGCGCTGCCGGCGGATACGGCGCAGGCGCAGTTGGCCGACGCCACCCGTGGCGACACGGCGGACGCGCCGCTGCTGGCGCCGATCGAGGACACGCAGGAAGCCTGGGCCAGCGGCGTGACCTACCTCAGCAGCCGGCTGGCGCGCGAGGCCGAGTCGCAGAGCGCGGACGTCTACCAGAAGGTCTATTCGGCCGAGCGGCCGGAACTGTTCTTCAAGGCCAACGGCTGGCGCGTGCGTGGCGCCGGCGAGGACATCCGCATCCGCGGCGACAGCCGCTGGAACGTGCCCGAGCCGGAGCTGGTGCTGCTGCTGGACGCGGCCGGCGCGATCCGCGGCTACACGGTCGGCAACGACGTCTCCTCGCGCAGCATCGAGGGCGAGAACCCGCTGTACCTGCCGCAGGCCAAGGTCTACGACGGCGCCTGCGCGATCGGCCCCGGCATCCGCCTGTGCGCGGCCGACACCATGCGCGACCTGCCGATCGCGCTGGACATCGTCCGCGACGGCGCCTCGGCCTTCGCCGGCCACACCCGCACCTCGCAGATCAAGCGCGGCCTGGACGAACTGGCCGGCTTCCTGTTCCGCGAACTGGCGTTCCCGCAGGGCGCGTTCCTGTTCACCGGCACCGGGGTCGTGCCCGGCGAGGACTTCAGCCTGCGGCCCGGCGACGTGGTCCGCATCGACATCGACGGCCTACTGCTCGAGAACCCCGTGCAATGAACGCGCGCGACGCCGGCCTCGACGCGATCCTCGGCGATGGCGTGCCGATCGCCGCCACCCGCACTTCCGGCGAAGGACCGCACGGGCACCTGCCGATCGACGCGCGGATGCTGCGCGAGGCGCCCAGCGGCGACCTGTTCGGCCTGACCCAGAACGCCGGCATGGGCTGGCGCGCTAGCGAAGTGGCGCGCGACCCGTACCTGATCGTCAGCACCCAGGGCGGCCTGCGCGCCGCCGACGGCCGCCCGGTCGCGCTGGGCCTGCACACCGGCCACTGGGAGATCGACCGGCTGGTGCAGGCGGCGGCGGAGACCTTCGCCGCGCACGGCGGGCTGCCGTTCTCGGTGATGTGCTCGGACCCGTGCGACGGCCGCACCCAGGGCACCACCGGCATGTTCGACAGCCTGCCGTACCGCAACGACGCGGCCATCGCCATGCGCCGGCTGATCCGTTCGCTGCCCACGCGCCGCGGCGTGCTCGGCGTGGCCACCTGCGACAAGGGCCTGCCGGCGATGATGCTGGCGCTGGCCGGCTGCGGCGACCTGCCCGGCGTGATCGTGCCCGGCGGCGTGACCCTGCCGGCGCGCGGCGCCGAGGACGCGGGCAAGGTGCAGACCATCGGCGCGCGCTTCGCCCATGGCCTAATCGACCTGGAGCACGCCGCGGCGATGGGCTGCCGCGCCTGCGGCTCGCCCGGCGGCGGCTGCCAGTTCCTGGGCACCGCGGCGACCGCGCAGGTGATCGCCGAGGCGCTGGGGATCGCGCTGCCGCACAGCGCGCTGGCGCCCTCGGGCGAGCCGGTGTGGGCCGACATGGCACGACGCTCGGCGCTGGCACTGATGCGGCTGGCGCAGGACGGCACGCCGCTGTCGGCGATCCTGACCCGCCAGGCGGTGGAGAACGCGCTGCTGGTGCACGCGGCCTTCGGCGGTTCCACCAACCTGCTGCTGCACGTGCCGGCGATCGCCCACGCCGCCGGCGTGGCGCGACCGACCGTGCAGGACTGGATCGCCGCCAACCGCGCCACCCCGCGGCTGGTCGACGCGCTGCCCAACGGCCCGCGCCACCATCCCACCGTGCAGGTGTTCATGGCCGGCGGCGTGCCCGAGGTGATGCTGCACCTGCGCGACATGGGCCTGCTGCACCTGGACGTGCCGACCGTCAGCGGCCGGACGCTCGGTGAGAACCTGGCCTGGTGGGAAGGCAGCGCCACCCGCGCCGCCGCCCGCGCGCGCCTGCGCGAGCTCGACGGGATCGACCCGGGTCACGTCATCATGGGCCCGGACGCGGCGCGCGCGGCCGGGATGACCAGCGCGCTGGTGTTCCCGGTCGGCAACCTCGCGCCCGACGGCTCGGTGATCAAGGCCACCGCCATCGATCCATCGGTGGTCGATGCCGACAATGTCTACCGCCACACCGGGCCGGCGCGCGTGTTCGCCTCCGAGCACGAGGCGATCCGCGCGATCAAGAGCAAGGGCGAGGACGCGCTGCGCGCCGGCGACGTGGTCGTGCTCGCCGGCTGCGGGCCGGCCGGCACCGGCATGGAGGAGACCTACCAGCTCACCTCGGCGCTGAAGTACCTGCCCTGGGGCAAGCACGTGCCGGTACTCACCGACGCGCGCTTCTCCGGCGTGTCCACCGGCGCCTGCGTCGGCCACGTCGGCCCGGAGGCGCTGGCCGGCGGGCCGATCGGGCGGCTGCGCGACGGCGACGTGATCCGGATCGAGATCGACCGCAACACCCTGCAGGGCCGCATCGACTTCGTCGGCGCCGACCCGCAACGCCCGCTCGACCCGCAGCAGGCCGCGGCGCTGCTGGCCGCGCGCGAACCGCATCCGGCGATCGCCGCGCACCCGCGGCTGCCGGACGACACCCGGCTGTGGGCCGCGCTGCAGGAAGCCGGCGGCGGTACCTGGGCCGGATGCGTCTACGACGCCGACGCGATCATCGAGACGCTGCGCGCCGGCCGCGAGGCGCTGGCGCGCAAGCGCGGCGGCGGGCCGGGCTGACATGGCGCGCGCCGGGCCGCCGCCTTGCCGTTGCCCGCTGCGGGCGCACCCCTTCCACCGCGACAGGACGTGACCCGATGTCCCCGATCCTCGTCATCATCGCCGCCATCGCCCTGCAGATCTTCCTGACCGCGCGCAAGGTCAGCCCGTTCCTGTCGCTGCTGCTGGTGGCGATCCTCGCCGGCCTGTGCCTGGGCATGTCGCCCGAGCAGCTGCTCAAGACCATCGACGCCGGCGTCGGCAGCACCCTGGGCGGTCTGGCCCTGGTGATCTGCCTGGGCGCGGTGCTGGGCAAGATCCTGGAGGAGAGCGGGGCGGCGGAGAAGATCGCCGCCACCCTGATCGGCTGCTTCGGCGAGCGCAACATCCAGTGGGCGATGCTGCTGACCGGCTTCCTGGTCGGCATCCCGCTGTACTACAACGCCGGCTTCATCATCCTGGTGCCGCTGGTGCTGACCCTGGCGCGCAAGACCGGGCTGCCGCTGCTGTACATCGCCATCCCCACCGTGGCCTCGCTCAGCACCACCCACTGCTTCCTGCCGCCGCATCCCGGGCCGGTGGTGCTGGTCAACGCCTTCGGCGCCGACATGGGCGTGGTCCTGCTCTACGGCATCGTCATCGCGATCCCGGCGGTGATCGTGGCCGGTCCGTTCCTGAGCCGCTGGATGAAGGCGATCAATCCGCCGGTGCCGGACATCTTCGCCTCGGAAAGCGGTGCGCCGAAGCAACTGCCCGGGGCCTGGCCCTCGTTCGTGATCGCCCTGATGCCGGTGATCCTGATCAGCGTCTCGGTGCTGGCCGACAGCCTGCTGGCCGACGGCGTGGCGAAATCGGCGCTGCTGTTCGTCGGCAGCCCCACGATCGCGCTACTGCTGTCGGTGCTGGCGGGGTTCTGGCAGTTCGGCGTGCGCCGCAAGGTCGACTTCGGGACCCAGACGCGCTGGCTCAACGCCGCCATCTCCGGCATCGCCGTGATCCTGCTGATCATCACCGCCGGCGGCGTGTTCAAGCAGGTGCTGGTCGACAGCGGCACCGGCGACTACATCGCCGCCCTGAGCACGGCCTGGAACATGCCGCCGCTGGTGTTCGCCTGGCTGGTGACGGCGATGCTGCGGGTGATGATCGGCTCGGCCACCGTAGCCGGGATCACCGCCGCCGGCGTGGTCGCGCCGCTGCTGGCCACCTCCGGCGTGTCGCCCGAACTGGCGGTGCTGGCGGTGGGCGCCGGCAGCGTGTTCGGCTCGCACGTCAACGACTCGGCGTTCTGGATGTTCAAGGAGTTCTTCAACCTGTCGATGAAGCAGACCTTCCTGTCGTGGACGGTGATGGAGACGGTGATCTCGATCATCGGCCTGGCGGGAGTGCTGGTGCTGGACCTGGTGCTGGGTTGAGGAGACGAGGCCGGAACCGGCCGGGAGCGTAGCCCCGATCGCCCATCGGGCGGCGGGAGGCGCAATGTTGCGGTCGGCGACGGGGCATGCATACTCGGCGCCACGACAGCAGGTATCCGATGGTTGGCCGTCATTCCACCGAGTGGTAACCCCATGAGATCGACGATCGCGGTCCTTGCCTGCCTGCTCTCCGCCGGCATTCCGGCGCACGCCAGCGAGGCCAGGGCGCAACAGGTATTTGCCGAGTACCAGGCCCGTGCACGGGCTTTCGACCCGGCCGTGGCCGACCTGTATTGCGACACGGCAATCATCCGCAATGTGCGCATGTATCCGGATGGCCAGCAGCGGACCCTCGAGCTGCCCGCTCCAAAGTACAAGGAGCTCATCCGGACGGCCATGCCGCTGGCAAAGGCCAGGGGTGACCACAACACCTATTCGGATATCGAGTTCAACGCCGAGGGCAGCAATGTCCGGATCGCCGCCATCCGCTACTCGGTGCTCAAGGGGTACTCCAGCCCGATTTCCATTCTTGTGGGTTCCTGCAACGGCGGGAAATGGGCCGTTCTGGAAGAGTTGAGCCAATCACGGCCATGACCGCGCCCCGTTCGAGGGGGCATTTCCCGACACGGCTTGGTTCAGGTGTCGGGCTGCTCCACGGCAGTATCGTGATTTCACTGGCAGGAGGATTCATGCGCATCCTAGTTGCTACCGCCATCGCGGCAACCGGCATCATCATCGCGGCCGTTTCCACGGCTATTGCGTCCCAGTCTGCTCCGTCAACTTTCGAGCAATGCGCGGTGCTCTTGCCGCAAGGGAAGGTCTACACCTTCGAGATCACTGGCAGCGTCGATGCTACCGGGGCCGCACCGAAGCTGTCTGGCGAGATGTCGGTCTCCGACGGCACCGAAGTGGACCGCACGGATGAGAGCGCGGCGTTTGGCCAGTGCGTAGCCAAGCTTCTCCGGTAAGGGCGGTCCAACAGCTCCTTCAGGTCGGCTGTTTCGCAGGTCGGCTGGGAGCGTGAAGGTTTCGCCCGATCATTCATGCAGGAAGAATCCGCTTGGCGAGCCGGATTGGCTCGGGCGTTGGCACTCAACTGACGGAATGGGAGACCTGATGATGGCCACCAGCAACAAGGTATTCGTGGTTGTATTTGTCCTGTTTGCAGCCGTGAACATTCTGGACTTCGCGTTCTACGGGCAAGGCATTCGTAGTCTGGTCGGGGCTGCCGGTTTCGCTCTCATGGCCTATGGTTCGTTCAGGAATGCAAATCCTGCGCTTGTCGTCGGCGCCGTGCTCGCGCTTGGCTCGCTTGTCATGAAGTACGTGGCCTGAGTGCCGGCAGTTGTTCATTCGAGCCGGCGCGGCATCGCGGCGCATCAAAACCTGGATGCAGGGATCATGCGGGGAGTGCGGCTACTGGCGGCTGTACTGGTGCTTCTGCTCGGCACCAGCTGTCAATCCTGGCGTGATCATCGGATGCAGTCGCAGGCCGAGCACGATCGCGCGGTTGCACTTGCCAGGATCGACCAGCCCGCTTGCCTGGCCAAAGGCGGGCACATTCGCGCCTTCGGCATGTTCGGAACGCCGGTGTGTGCCATTCCGTTCGCCGATGCCGGCGAAGTGTGTTCCGATAGTTCGGATTGCCTGGGGAAATGCCTGGTCCATGAAAGCGACCTTCCATTCGGCTCAATGAGCGCCGGGCAGTGCCAGCGCGACGACCACCTGGATGGTTGCTGGTCGGAGATACGCGAAGGAAGGGTCGGGGATGGATGGTGCGTTGACTAGATCGCTGGCGTGGCAGTAGCACATCCACGTCCAGCTCGGTGATCATCACCTTGATCCGGAGCGTGGCATAGGTGTCGATCGCCGCCTCGATGTCGGCGGTGGCCGGGTAGTCCAGGCCAGTGGCCTTGCATGCCGATTCCATCGATGTGGATACCGGTGTCCTGCAGCGCCTTGTCCATGCATGCGATCCCGTATCATGGGTACCCGCGGTGGTGTTTGTGTCGGAGCGAGGGGCGATTAGATGCTTCTTGTCCAAAGGCCGGTCCATGGTCAGCTCGGGAAGCACAAGGAGTCGAACCCATGTCGCAGCAAGAATTGGACGCCTGGTTCGCGGCTGTTCCGGTGGCCCAGCAGTCGACCTTGTCGGCATTGCGGGAACTGGTGAAGTCCCTGCAGTCCGACGTTGTCGAGGAGTTCAAGTGGAGCCGGCCGTGCTATTCGACCGCCCGTGGTTTGTTCTGCTATCTGCAGAGCACCAGGAGCCATGCGACCTTGGGCTTCTACCATGGCGCTTCGCTGGTCGATCCCGAGGACCTGTTGGAGGGAACCGGCAAGGAGATGCGCCACGTCAAGGTCAGGGATGCCGCGGCCTGCGCCAGCCCGGCGATCAAGGCGCTCCTGCAACAGGCCGCATCGCAATGACACCGACTTGATGCAGGCGTTGGGATGCCAGGGGACGGCATGCTCGCAGTCCGGTTCATGGGAGGGCAGGTGATGGCCGACCATCGCATCTTCAAGGCGAAGTTCTCGAAGATATATCCGCTGTACGTGCAGAAGGTGGAGCGCAAGAACCGCACCCGGGAGGAGGTCGACCAGGTCATCTGCTGGTTGACCGGCTATAGCCAGGCGGGGCTGCAGCGACAGATCGAGGAGGAAAGCGATCTTGCGACCTTCTTCGCCGAGGCGCCTGCACTCCATCCGAACAGGTTGCTCATCAAGGGCGTGGTGTGCGGCGTTCGCGTGGAGGAGGTCGATGACCCGCTGATGCGGCAGATCCGCTACCTCGACAAGCTGGTCGACGAACTTGCAAAGGGAAGGGCGATCGAGAAGATCCTGCGCTGACGAGCCGGGTTGCAGCCGTGCAACCAAGGCCGGGATCGAATCCGCCAATCTGCCAAGGACAACCCTCTGATGAAAAC
Source organism: Pseudoxanthomonas suwonensis (assembly GCF_000972865.1). Lineage (NCBI taxonomy): Bacteria > Pseudomonadati > Pseudomonadota > Gammaproteobacteria > Lysobacterales > Lysobacteraceae > Pseudoxanthomonas > Pseudoxanthomonas suwonensis. The sequence continues at coordinate 1,391,973 of NZ_CP011144.1, read as the reverse complement.
AGCCGCGCGTTTCGTCCTGATCCTGGTCGTGGGCCTGTTCCTCATGCCGCTGGCGCATGCGCGCGATGGCAGGCTCGGCTTCACCGTCAGCGTGACCGCCGGACCGGTCGCTCCTGGATGCCAGGCTCAAGCAGATCGTGGTGACCGACGTGGCGTCGGCTTCGCCGGCCGAACGGGCGGGGATGAGGGTCGGCGACGTGGTGGAGCGGCTCAATGGCGAGCCGGTGGCGGGAAGCTCGGGCCGCAAGTTCTTCGCGGCGATGGGCAAGGTCAAGCCTGGCGACAGGCTCGACCTGGTCGTACTCCGGGGAGAAGAACCCGTGCCGTTGACGCTGGTCGCCGAGTAACGCGATGGATCGTCCCGGCTGACGCTGCCGCGCGAACGCGGCAGCACTATCCCACCTTGGGGCCCTACTCGAACGGAACCGCCAGCACGGCGTCGAAGGCCGGCTTCGGCCGGTACTGCCGGTCGAACAGCAGTGGATAGTTGGTGCGGTTCGGAATCGGGTAGTCGTTCTTCCATGACATGGGATCGTGCACGCCCCAGATGCTGACCCGGTCGATCCGGTCGCGGCGTCCATGGAAGATACGGAACAGTTCGGCGTAGCGGTCGGCCAGTCGCTTCTGCACTTCGGCCGGCAGGCCGTCCGGATACGGGTCGAGGAAGCGCTTGAACTCCGGCAGCTGGAACTGCGGATGGGCCATGCCCTGGCCGATGATCTGGCCTTCCCTGGTCAGCGGCAGCACGTCCACGTCCAGTTCCGTGATCATCACCTTGACCCCGAGCGCGGCGTAGGCGTCGATCGCCGCCTCGATGTCGGCGGTGGCCGGGTAGTTCAGGCCCCAGTGGCCCTGCATGCCGATGCCGTCGATGCGGATGCCGGCATCCTGCAGCATCCTGACCATGCGCACGATGCCGTCGCGCTTCTCCGGGCGCCAGGCGTTGAAGTCGTTGTAGTACAGCTCGGCATCGGGCGCGTACTGGCTGGCGAAGCGGAAGGCCAGCTTCACCAGTTCGTCGCCGTCGCCGATGCCCTCGACCCACTTGGTCGGCCGGTACTGGCCGTCCTCGCCCATGACTTCGTTGACCACGTCCCAAGCGTGGACACGGCCGGTGTAGCGGCCGGCGACCTGCTCGATGTACTGGCGCATGCGCTCGGCCAGCGCCTCGCGTCCCACCGGCGTGCCGTCGGCGCCGAAGAAGAACCAGTCCGGAGTCTGGTTGTGCCAGACCAGGGTGTGGCCGACGATGAACATGCCGTGCTTCTCGCCGAAGGCGACGAAGGCGTCGGCGGCGGCGAAGTCCCAGGTATCCGGCTGCGGGTTGATCACCTCGGCCTTCATCACGTTCTCGGCGGTGATCGAGTTGAAGTGCAGCGGCACCAGGGCCTGGGCGCGGGCGTCGCGGCCGGAAACGATGTCGTCGTTGACCGCGGTGCCGAGCAGGAAAGCGTCGGCGAAGGCGTCCTTGAGCGTGGTGGGGCGGTCGGCGGCCTTGGCGGGGAGCGCCAGGGCGAGGGCGGCGGCCAGGGCGAGGAGGGGAGTGCGCATGGGGAGGGTCCTGTTCATTGCATCAACTGGGGAACTGATGGCTTGCCGGGCGACAGCAGGCGATTATTTTCGACCTGCCCCGCTTTGAAGCCCCTCTCCCTCCGGGAGAGGGGTTGGGGAGAGGGTTCGGTGAGGTTGCGGCGGTCCAGGCATGCGTCGCTCCGCCGTACCCTCATCCGCCCTTCGGGCACCTTCTACCCCGAGGGCACCTAGTCCCGGAGGGGGAAGGGAGGAGCACTTGCCGCTTCCAGATTGTGCCTTTTTTCCGATTGGCTTACTCCGCCGCCGGAACGGCCAGTGTGGTGATGTCGACACTCGCACCCTGCAGCGACCCGGAACCGGCATGCAGCGTCACCGTGCCGGCCTGCCCGGGCACGCCACGCACGATCGCCAGCGCCAGCCCACTGAAGGCATTGCGCTCGTGCGAAGGAAACGGCGTCAGGTCGGTCGGATCGCCATTGTCGGTGGCGACGACCTCGCCGGGGCCATCGACGCGGAAGACGATGCGCTCGGTGGCGGTCGGCACCGGATGGCCGTCGCCGTCGAGGAAGCGCACGGTGGCGAACGCCAGGTCGCGGCCGTCGGCGGCGATGCGGTCGCGGTCGACCGTCAGCTCGAGCTTCGCCGGCGGACCCGCGGTGCGGACGGTGTCGCCGGCCCAGGGCCGGCCGTCGCGGTACGCCTGCACGTGCAGTTCGCCCGGTTGGTACACCACCTCGTCCCAGCGCAGCCGGTACTCGTACGGTCCCTTCCGCTTGCGCCCCTGCGAGACGCCGTTGACGAACAGTTCGGCCTCGTCGCCGGAGGTGAACACGTGCACCGGCGTGACCTGGCCCTCGCGGCCGGGCCAGGTCCAGTGCGGCAGCAGGTGTGCCATCGGCAGGTCCGGGCGCCAGCGCGACTGGTAGAGGAAGTAGCGGTCCTTGGGGAAGCCGGCGAGGTCGACGATGCCGCTGTAGGAACTGCGCGAGTCGTAGTACGGGGTCGGTTCGCCCAGGTAGTCGAAGCCGTTCCAGACGAACTCGCCGGCCACGTACGGATGCCGGTCGAGGGTGGCGAACACCTTGTCGGCGGTGGAGCCGAAGTCCACCGCGTGCAGCTCGTAGCTGCTGACATGGCGGATCCTCGAATCGCCGCCGCGGCCGTCGCGCACCGGCGCGCTGGCCAGCGGCGAGACCGGGAACAGGTAGATGCCGCGGCTGCTGAAGGCCGAGGCGGTCTCGCTGCCGATGATCACCTTGTCCGGGAACGCGGCGCGGAACGCCGGGTACGACGGCGGCGTGCGGATCCGCTCGGTGCCTTCGAACTCGGCCTCCTGGCGGATGCCCTCGCCCTGGTAGTTGAGGTTGACCACGTCGAAGGCGGCGGGGAAGGGCATGTCGGCCTTGGCCCAGTTCATCGACGCGGTGGTGGGGCGGGTCGGATCCTCTTCGCGCGCGATCGCGGCCAGGCGGCGGCCGAGCGCAGCGCCGGCCTCGCCGTCGTACTGCTCGCCGACCTCGTTGCCCACGCTCCACAGGATCACCGACGGGTGGTTGCGGTCGCGGCGGATCATCGAACGCAGGTCGGCCTCGTGCCACTCCGGGAAGATCCGATGGAAGTCCAGCGGCGTCTTCTTCCTTTCCCAGGAGTCGAACACCTCGTCCACGACCAGGAAACCCATGCGGTCGGTGAGTTCGAGCAGTTGCGGGTCGGGTGGGTTGTGCGCCATCCGGATTGCGTTGACGCCCATGCCGCGCAGGATCTCCAGCTGGCGTTCGGCCGCGCGGAGGTTGAACGCGGCGCCCAGCGCGCCGAGGTCGTGGTGCTGGTTCACCCCGCGCAGCGGGATGTGCTCGCCGTTGACGAGGACGCCGCGGTCCGGGTCCCAGTGCACGTCGCGGATGCCGAAACGGGTCTCGTAGCGGTCGATGGTGCGGCCGCCGCGCGCGAGGGTGGTGACGGCGAGGTAGCGGTGCGGCTGCTGGGTCGGCGGCGGGCCCCACAGGCGCGGACGCTCGATCCGGGTGGAGGACTGCAGGCGCGCGCTGGAACCCGCGGCGACCTCGAGCCGCTGCGGCGCGATGCGGGCGACGGGCTTGCCGGACACGGCGCCGGCGTCGTCGAGGGCGAAGATGTCGGTGGCGACCTGCACCCGCGCCTTGCGGTCGCCGGCGTTGTCCACGTCCACGCGCAGGTTCACCGTCGCGGCCTTGGCCGAGACATCGGTAGTGGTGACGTACGTGCCCCACTGGCCGACATGGACCGGGTCGGCGATGGTCAGCCACAGGTCGCGGTACAGGCCGCCGCCGGGATACCAGCGCGCCGATTCGGGCGGGTTGTCCAGGCGGATGGCGAGCTGGTTGGTTCCGCCGAAGTCGAGGTAGGGCGTGAGGTCCACGCGCCAGGAGTTGTAGCCGTAGGGCCAGCCGCCGACCAGGCGGCCATTGAGCCAGACCGTGGCATAGGACATCGCGCCGCCGACGTCCAGGAACACCGAGCGCGCGGCCATGGCGGCGGGAATATCCAGCGTGCGCCGGTACCAGCCCACGCCCCAGCTCGGCAGGCGGCCCATGCCGCCGTAGGGGCCTTCGGCGATGAACGGGCCGGCGATGGCCCAGTCGTGCGGCAGGGTGACCGCCTCCCAGCCGCTGTCGTCGAACGCGGCCTGGACGAAGGCCACGTCGCTGCCCGGATCGCCGGACGGGCGCGCGTGGTGTTGCGCCGGGTCGGCGATGAAGGCGTTGGCGGTGGGCAGGATCCACGGCTCGAGCACCGGGCGCGCAGCGTCGGTCTTCACCGCTTCGTCGGGACGCGCATCGGCGTCCTTGCCGTCGGCGCTCTGCACGATCTCCGGGCGTACGTCATAGTCCAGGCGACCGTCGATGCCCGGCGGGTCGCCGCGGTGGAAGCGCCAGCCGGTATCGAGGCGGATCTGCTCGCGGGCGGAAGCTGGGACGACGAGGAGAGCCGAGGCAAGGAGGGGTAGGGCCAGGAGCAGGGCCATGCGCCGCAGGCCGCGGAAGGCGGTGAGAGCCGGATGACCTTTTGTAGGAGCCGATTCATCGGCGACACGCCACGCCGGCACAGGCGACTCCCTCATGGCTCCGACGCCCGTGTCGCCCATGAACGGGCTCCTACAGGAGAGCGCATGCTCACAGCCGGTAGGCACGCTTGGGCAGGTGGTAGGCCAGGTCGATGGCCACGTCGGTGGCCTCGTCCTCGTCGATCCGGTGCTCGGCCACCAGCTTGGCCAGCACCGCGCAGTCGATGCGCCGGGCCACGTCGTGCCGGGCCGGGATCGACAGGAACGCGCGGGTATCGTCGTTGAAGCCGATGGTGTTGTAGAAGCCGGCCGTCGCCAGGGTCTGCTCGCGGAAGCGCCACATGCCCTCGGGCGCGTCGTGGAACCACCAGGCCGGGCCGAGGAACAGGCACGGGTAGTGCCCGGCCAGCGGGCCCAGCTCGCGCGAATAGGTGCTCTCGTCCAGGGTGAACAGGATCAGGGTGAAGCGCGGCTCGTTGCCGAAGCGGTCCAGCAGCGGCTTGAGCGCGTGCACGTACTCGGTGCGCAGCGGGATGTCGGCGCCCTTGTCGCGGCCGTAGCGCTCGAACAGCCCGCGGTTGTGGTTGCGGTAGCAGCCCGGGTGGATCTGCATCACCAGCCCGTCGTCCAGGCTCATCGCCGCCATCTCGGTCAGCACCTGGGCGCGGAACAGCTCGGCCTCGTCCGGGGTGGAGCGCCCGGACACGACCTTGGCGAACAGCACCCGCGCCTCGGCCGGCGACAGGTCGGCGGTGGCGCAGGTCGGGTGGCCGTGGTCGCTGGAAGTGGCACCCATCGAGGCGAAGAATGCGCGGCGCTGGCGGTGCGCGCGCAGGTAGCCTTCCCAGCTGTGCACGTCCTCGCCGGTGATCTCGCCGAAGCGGCGCAACGCATCGGGGAACTGCTCGTGCTCGGGATCGACCACCGGGTCGGGCCGGTAGGCGGTGATGACCTTGCCCTTCCAGCCGCTGGCGCGGATCACCGCGTGGTGGTCCAGCGGGTCCAGCGGCGATTCGGTGGTGGCGATCACCTCGATGCCGAAGCGCTCGAACAGCGCGCGCGGGCGGAACTGCGGGGTTTGCAGCGCGGCGGTGATGGTGTCGTAGTACTCGTCGGCGGTGCCGGCGTCCAGGCGCACGCGCAGGCCGAACACGTCGTGGAAGACATGGTTGAGCCACATCGACGACGGCGTGCCGCGGAACAGGTGGAAGCGGTCGGCGAAGGTCCGCCAGGCCGCGCGCGGGTCGACCGCGGCGCGCGAACCGTCCGCGCGCGGGATGCCCAGCGCGTCCAGCGGCACGCCCTGGCTGTAGAGCATGCGGAACACGTAGTGGTCCGGCACCAGCAACAGTTCGGTGGCGTTGGCGAAGGCCTCGTCCTGCGCGAACCAGGCCGGGTCGGTGTGGCCGTGCGGACTGACGATCGGCAGCCCGGCCACCTGCAGGTACAGCCGGCGCGCGATCATCCGTTGCGTAGGATCGGACGGGAACAGGCGGTCGGGGTGCAGTGCCAGGGGCTTGGCGTCGTTCATGGCGGCGAGACCGGGTTGGGTGTGCGGGTAAGCGTGGGTGGCGCTCAGCGACGGGTGCTTTCGACCGGGCCGAGGGTGGTGGGCGGCAGCGGGCGGCGCACGACTTCGATGCGCTGGAACACCAGGCCCGGGTCGACCAGCCACAGCTTGAGCGTGTTGGCGCCGGCGCGCACCCGGTGGCGCGAAACGGACGCATGCGAGTTGTCGATCACCGCCGCTTCCCAGGCGCGGAAGTCGCGATCGCCGGGGGTCGGATCCAGGCGCATGCTGCCCGCCTGCGGCGCTTCGTCGCCGATGGAGACGGCGTAGCGCAGGCCGCCGCGGTGGTGGATGTCCAGCGTCGGCGACATCACCACGCGTACCTCGACTTCGCCTTCATCGTCCATCACCAGCGGGTATTCCAGATGCGCGCTCCCGCCGCCGGGCGTTGCCGGTGCGCCGGTGGCCGGCCATGCGGTCACGCCGGACAGGGTGCGGCCCAGGTGCGGGACCACCTGCCACTGGCCACCGGCCGGGGCCACGGCGCGGCTGTAGTGCTGCGCCTCGATGGCGACCACGCCATTGCCTTCGACGAAGCCGCGGGCACCGCGGTGCGCCGGCGGCTTGTGTACCGGCACGGTGACGGTGACCTCGGTCCAGTCCTTGCCGCGTATCTGGATCTGGCCCTCATGCCGGCCCTCGGGCAGCGCGTTCCAGTCGACCGTGATGCCCAGCGGCACCGCGTCGCTGACCTCGGTGGACGCCGGCGAGACCTTCAGCCACGGCGTCCTGCTGCCGGCGGTGAAGCCGATCGGCTGGCGGCCACGGTTGAACACCACCACCTCGCGCGTGGGCGCTGCGACCGGGTCGAGCTCGGGCAGCCGCGGTCCGTGCAGCGGGTAGGGGAAGGCGCGCGCGTCGCCCTCGACCGCCACGCCGAGCACGCCCTTCTCGGGCACGTCGACCCTGGACAGGTACGGAAGGACGTTGCGCTGCGGCGATTGCCAGTGGGTGTAGCCGATCCGCGGCTGCGCCATCATGCTGGTCCACTTGCCGCCGGCGATGTCCTGCTCGTACACCCGCTGCAGTTCGGCGTCACGTGCGAACAACTCCCGCGCCTTGTCCGCCCAGGCGTTGGCCGAGGCCCGACCCTGTGCCGCGTACAGGCGGTTGCGCGCCACCGCCACGTGCAGGTGGTTGAGGTTGGCGCTGGCCAGCACCGGGTACTCGACCAGCTGGTACCAGGCGTCGCGGTGGCCGGCGGGGATCCGCCGGCCGGTCTCCAGCGTGCGCTCGACCAGCGCGTCCCAGCCGGCCAGCACGCGCTCGGCCTCGCGCTCGTGGATCAGGCTCCAGGTGTCGGGCGAGATCAGTTCCGGCTTGCGGCGCGCGTTGTACTGGGTGTAGCGGGTGAGGATCTCGCCGATGGCCTTGGCATGCTGCGGACCGAACTGCTCGGCGGCCCAGGCGACCGGATAGCGGCCGATCCAGTCCAGGTCCGCCGCATCCGGGTCCCAGGCCTGGTCGAGGAACGCGCTGATCGGCAGTTCCATCGGCTTGATGTCGCCGACATTGACCACCCACAGCCGCTCCACGCCGTGCGCCCAGGCCAGCCGCATCTGCTCCCAGGCGCGCTCGACCTGGGTGGAGTTGATCCACTTGTAGTTGCGCGGTCCGCCGACGTAGTCGAAGTGGTAGTACACGCCGTAGCCGCCCGGGCGCCGGCTGGCCGGGTCGGGGAGGCGGCGGATGTTGCCCCAGTTGTCGTCGGCGAACAGCAGGATGACATCGTCGGGCACGCGCATGCCGGCGTCGAAGTAGTCCTGCACTTCCTTGTACAGCGCCCACACCTGCGGGGTCTGCTCGGCCGGCTTGCCGGTGACCTCGGCGATGATCCGCCGCTGGTCGGCGACGATCCGCTCCAGCAGCGCGGTCGCGGTGCCCTCGGCCATCGCCTCGTCGCCGTCGCCGCGCATGCCCAGGGTCACCACCGCCTCGCGCCCCTGCAGGCGCTCGATGCCGCCGCGCCAGAACGCCTGCAGCGTTTCTGCGTTGCGGGTGTAGTCCCATGGGCCCTTGCCGTAGCGGTTCCACTCGTCGTGGGCGCGCATCATCGGCTCGTGGTGGGTGGTGGCGATGACGATGCCGTACTCGTCGGCGGTGGCCGCGTTGAGTGCATCGTCGTCGTAGAACGCGCGCGGAAGCCACATCGCCGGCCACAGGTAGTTGGCCTTGTGGCGCAGCAACAGCTGGAACACGCGCTCGTAGAAGCGGTGGTCGGCGACGCCGCCGTAGTGGGCCTTGAGCCAGCCGCCGAGGGCCGGGTCCTCGTCGTTGATGAAGATGCCGCGGTACTTCACCTTCGGCGCATCGACGAAGCGCCCCGGCGCCACGTACAGGCTGGAATGCCGCGGCGGCGGCACGTCGGCCCACCAGGTCCAGGGCGAGACGCCGGCCCGGCGCGAGATCTCGTACAGGCCGAAGGCGGTGCCGCGGCGGTCGGCACCGACCACCAGCAGGGCGCGGTCGATGCCCGGTTCGGGCTTTTCGACCACCTGCAGCAGATAGGCCTCCCAGGTGCCGGCCACGCCGGTGGTGTCGATCGCCTTTTCGCGCACGATCCGGTCGATGCGCGCGCTGTGGCCCAGGGTGCCGGCGATGACCGCCATGCGCGGTGCCGCCGAGCCGACCGCGGGCTTGCCGGCGACGGCGGCCAGGTCGCCGCGCAATGCCTCGGCGGCGTGCCGCACGGCGGCGAAGTCGTCTTCCTCCACCAGCACCGGCAGCGGTGTGCCGCGCTCGATCAGGGCCAGGCCACCCGCGATGCGGGCCTCGCAGACGGCTGCCGGCGCGCGGCAGTCAGTGCTGGCGTGCGCCGCACCCGGCAGGACGAGGACACACAGCAGCAGGGCAAGGACAGGTCGGGTCATCTATATGGACTCTCGTAACGTTCGGGGCCGCGACGCACGAGTGCGCCGCGGCCAGGATCGCCTGCGTGCCCGCGGGCACGCAGGCCTGGCTCAGGCGGCCGGCCGCTCCTGCGGAATGGTTTCCAGCCGTGCCGGTTCCAGCCGCGGCGCGAGCAGATGCACCACCAGCAGCGCGACCAGGTAGGCCGAACCGGCCATCAGGAACACCGGCACGTAGCTGCCGGTGGTGTGCAGCAGGAAGCCGACGAAGGTGGCGATCATCATGCCGCCCACCGCGCCGGCGAAGCCGCCCATGCCCACCACCGAGCCGACCGCGTGGCGCGGGAACATGTCCGAGGTCAGGGTGAACACGTTGGCCGACCAGCCCTGGTGGCCGGCGGTGGCCAGGCCGATCAGCGCCACCGCGACCCACAGGTTGTCGGCGCGGACGGCGAAGACGATCGGCACCACGCACAGCGCGCACACCAGCATGGCGCCCTTGCGCGCGCGGTTCACGCTCCAGCCGAGCTTGATGAAGCGGCCGGCCAGCCAGCCACCGGCGATACTGCCGACGTCGGCCATCACGAAGATCACGACCAGCGGCAGGCCCAGCCCGGTCAGGGTCAGGCCGTACTCGGAGTGCAGGAACTTCGGCAGCCAGAACAGGAAGAACCACCAGATCGGATCGGTGAGGAACTTGGCGGCGACGAACGCCCAGGCCTGGCGGAAGCGCACGATCCGCGCCCATGGCACGCGCACCGCCGTCTCGGGCGGGTCGCTGCGGATCCACTGCAGTTCGCTCGAAGACAGGCGCGGCTGCTGCTCCGGCGCGCGGTACCACAGCAGCCAGGTCGCCAGCCACGTGGCGCTGAGCACGCCGGTGACCAGGAACGCGGCCTGCCAGCCCCAGGCCACGGCCACGATCGGCACCATCAGCGGGGCCACGATCGCGCCGATGTTGGAGCCGGAGTTGAAGATGCCCGTGGCGAACGCGCGTTCGCGGCGCGGGAACCACTCGGCCACGGTCTTGATCGCCGCCGGGAAGTTGCCGGCCTCGCCCAGGCCGAGGAAGAAGCGGGCGAGGATGAAGCCGACGACGGTGGCCGCCAGCGCATGGCTCATCGCCGCCACGCTCCACACGGCGATGGCGATCGCGTAGCCGATGCGGGTGCCGAGCTTGTCGATGATCGCGCCGGCGCACAGCAGGCCGATCGCGTAGGCGGCCTGGAACGCGGTGACGATGTAGCCGTACTGGATCTCGTTCCAGCCGATCTCGTCCTGCAGGAACGGCGCCAGCACGCCCAGCACCTGCCGGTCGATGTAGTTGATGGTGGTGGCGGCCAGCAGCATCGCGCAGACGCGCCAGCGGTAGCGCCCGCCCGGACGGCTTGCCGGTATGCCGGCGGCGGCTTCCACGCTCATGCCCGTGCCCCGCACGGCCGCCGCTGGTATCGCTGATCACCCATGTCCCGCCCCTCCCAAGGCACGGCGCAAGCCGCAATTTCTGATAGCGCTATCATTATCACAGCCGACCCCTGCGCGCCCACCGCGTCGCAGCACTTGCCCGGATCCGGGGAAAATCCGCTGAAAACCATGATGCGACGCATCATCGGCGGACCCGGCACACCCCCGCAAAAAGGTCATGCTGCTATGCAGCGTGCACGTTCAGAAATGGTAGCGCTACCATCCGCGCCATCGTCCGCAGGGGATGGTTTAGGACGCGTCCAGCCAAACCTGCATCCGCGACGACAACCACCGTCGGCCATGTCGGCAGGCGGTTCATCACCAGAAACGGGAGGGGAGTACGGTGCACAAGCATCTCGCAAGAACCACGCTTTCGCGCGCATTGGGCGTGGCGATCCTCGGCATGGCCGCCTCGGCCACTGCCCAGGAACAGCCGGCGCCGCAGACGCAGGACCAGGCGCAGGCGGCGCCTGCCGAACAGGTCACCGAGCTGGACAGCGTGGTGGTCCGCGGTTTCCGCCGCAGCCTGCAGTATTCGACCGAAGCCAAGCGCGATGCGACCGGCTTCACCGACTCGATCTTCGCCGAGGACATCGGCAAGTTCCCGGACATGAACATCGCCGAGTCGCTGGCGCGCATCCCCGGCATCCAGCTGGCGCGTGACGTCAACGGCGAAGGCCTGAACGTGGCCATCCGCGGCCTGCCCAGCAGCTTCACCAAGACCCTGATCAACGGCGGCCAGGTCGCCACCGCGTCGATCGGCCTGGACGCGACCAACCAGAACCGCCAGGTCGACCTGAACATCTTCCCGACCGAGTTCTTCAACAAGCTGACGGTCTACAAGTCGCCTCAGGCCAGCCTGCCGGAAGGCGGCGCCGCCGGCGTGGTCAACATGCAGAACTCGCGGCCGTTCGACAATCCCGGCACGCACCTGACCTACTCGCTGCAGGGCTCGTACAACGACAACGCGCGCGAGGTCAATCCGACCGGTTCGCTCATCGGCAGCTGGACCAACGACGAGGGCACCCTCGGCGCGCTGGTCGGCCTGAGCTCGGTGCGAGGCAGCATCGGCGTGGTCGGCTACGAGACCATTGGCTGGACCAACCCCAACCTGACCAACGCGCAGTGCGGCAATGGCGGCCCCGCCGGCGGCTTCCCCGCCATGGGCACGCCCTGCAACATGACCGGCGGCAACGGCTGGCGCATCCCGGACAACGTGCCCAACAACCCGTCCACGATCGGCGCGGGCCTGACCCCGGGCACCCCGATCGACGCGGCCTGGCTGCTGGCCAACAACCCGGGCCTGACCACCGCGCAGATCGGCGAGGCGCTGATGCCGCGCCTGGGTCGTCCGGTGCACATGTCCGGCGATCGCAACCGCGACGCCTTCCTCGGCTCGTTCGAGTGGCGGCCCAACGACAGCGTGAACTTCTACCTGGATACGCTGTACACCAAGGCGCACCGCAGCAACGACCGCATCGACATGAACCTGATCGGCCGCAATGGCGGCATGATCCCGATCAACATGCAGCTGGACGCCAACAACGTCGTCACCAGCGCCACCTTCACCAACGCCCAGTTCTTCCTCGAGCACCGTCCGTACTTCGAGGACGTGCAGTACTGGCACGTGTCGCCGGGCGCTACCTTCTGGTTCGGCGACGACGCCGACATCAAGCTGGACCTGCGCGCCAACACCAGCCGCAGCTGGATGTTCCGCGAGTCGCCGACCATCCTGGTCAACTCGCCGTTCACCACGCTGGAGTACACCAACAACGGCAACATCCCGAGCTGGAACACCAGCCTCGACCTCAACGACCCGAACCTGGGCTGGACCTGGGCCGGCGGCGGTCGCGTCAACATCCAGAACGAGAAGCGCGTAACCACGACCAACAGCTTCCTGGCCGACCTGCAGTTCGGCGACGACCGCAGCAACGTCAAGTTCGGCGTGGCTTGGGACGAGAACCAGCGCCGCATCCAGGGCTTCGACAACAGCGGCGCCTGGGAAGACGTGGTCTGCCGCGGCCTGAATCCGGACGGCAGCGTGCCCGATCCGCGCCCGGGCTGCGTGGGCGGCCCGCTGGCGGCGGTGCCGAACTCGGCGCTGGCCGGCTACCTGCGTCCGGGCCCGCACGGCTTCATCGTCGTCGACTCCGATCGCTTCAAGCGTGATACCGACTATGCCCGCCTGCGCGACAACGCGCCGGAGTCCGGTGGCCCGAACACCGGCGGCGCGACCGGCGGCTTCCAGGAGGAAACGATCGCCGCCTACGTTGAGGTCAACGGCGAGTCCGAGATCTGGAACCGCAACCTGCGCTTCAACGCCGGCATGCGCTGGGTCGACACCGACCAGAACATCAGCGGCCCGGTCACCATCGGCGGCGTGCGCCAGTGGCAGACCCTGAGCGGCAACTACAGCGAGTGGCTGCCGTCGTTCAACCTGGCCTGGGACGTGGCCGACTCCGTCGTGCTGCGTCTGTCCGGTTCGCGGACCATGACCCGCCCGAACCCCAGCTCGATGCTGCCGGCCACCACCTTCACCGACCAGTCGGCGCAGGTGGCCAACCAGGGCAACCCGGACCTCACCCCGTACATCTCGACCAACTTCGATCTGGGCGGCGAGTGGTACACCGGCGACGAGGGCTTCGTCGGCCTGACGTTCTTCAACAAGCGCGTGGAGGGCTACACCTTCCAGGGTGTCACCACCCGTCCGTTCCTGAGCCTGGGCATCCCGTTCGAGGACCTGACCGACACCCAGCAGACCGCGATCAACAACCGCGGCGGCCCGAACGTGGCCACGGTGAACGTGAACCAGCAGGTCAACGCCGACGCCGAGCTCGAGGTCCGCGGCTGGGAAGCGATCTGGGTGCAGCCGCTGGACTTCCTGTTCAACGGTCTGGGCTTCATGGCCAACTACACCGACATCGCCATCAAGACGCTGGGCAAGGACAGGTCGGCCCTGGCCGGCAACGTCTACGGCGTCTCGCCGAAGATGTGGAACGCCACCACCTACTGGGAGAACGACTACGCCTCGGTGCGCTTGTCCTACAACTGGGCCCAGGGCGCTGTCGGCACCGGTCCGAACCAGCAGGGCATCCCGTTCGCGCAGATCTACGGCGACGACCGCGGCCAGCTGGACCTGTCGGCCTCGTACACCCTGCGCGCGGTGGCCGGTACGCCGCAGCTGACCTTCAACGTCATCAACATCACCAACGAGGAGCGGCGTTCCTACTTCGCCTTCCCGAACGCGGTCAACGATATGTACGATCCGGGCATCACGTACATGATCGGCATCCGCGGCAGCTTCTGATCCCGGGAGCCGGGTGATAGCAAAGCGTTAAGCAGCGGCCCGTCCCGGCGTCATGCGCCGGCCGGGCCGCTTCCTTGGGGACGGGCCCGCCGCACGTGGGCCCGCCTCCGCACAACCCGATGTCCGAGGGGCCATGAGCACATACCAGGAAAAACTCAGCGTCACCGAAAAGGTCGGCTACAGCCTTGGCGACCTGGCCGCCAACCTGATCTTCCAGACGCTGGTCACCTTCCTGGCGTTCTTCTATACCGACGTGTTCGGCATTCCTGCCGGCACTGCGGCCACGATCATCTTCGTGGTCGGCCTGGTTGGCGCATTCGTGTTCACCCCGCTGGTGGCGGTGCTGGCCGACCGCACCAATACCCGTTGGGGCAAGTTCCGGCCGTGGATCCTGTGGACCGCCGTCCCGTTCGGCGTGCTCACGCTGCTGGCCTTCAGCACCCCGGACCTGGGCCCGCAGGGCAAGGTCTTCTACGCGGCCGCGACCTACACGCTGCTGGTGCTGGTCTACGCCGCCAACAACCTGCCGTATGCGGCGCTCAGCGGCGTGCTGACCGGCAACATGGCCGATCGCAACAGCATGTCGTCCTACCGCTTCGTGGCGGTGATGATCGCGCAGTTCATCATCCAGGTGCTGCTGCTGCCGCTGGTGCTGATCCTCGGCGGCGGCGACAAGGTGCAGGGCTTCCACAACACGATGCTGCTGTTCGCGGCGGTCGGCACGGTGTTCCTGCTGGTCACTTTCTTCACCACGCGCGAGCGCATCGTTCCGGCGCAGGAGCAGAAGTCCAGCATCGCGCAGGACCTGGCCGACCTGGCCCGCAACCGCCCGTGGCTGGTGGTGCTGCTGGTGACCATCCTGGTGTTCATCGCCCTGGCGCTGAAGGGCGGCATGTACGTCTACTACTTCAAGTACTACCTGGACGAGGCGGCACTGGCCGCGTTCCTGCAGAACGTCGGCTTCAATTCCTTCATCGGCGGCCTCAATTCGGCGCTCACCGGCGTGGGGTTGACCGAGTTCCACTGGCCGGAGGATGCCCCGACCTCGGCCTTCAGTCTGTTCAGCGCTGGCGGCATCATCTTCATGATCATCGGCATCGGCTTTTCCAAGAAGCTGGCCGACCGTTTCGGCAAGCGCGACGTGTACGGTGTGGCGCTGGTCCTGGCGACGCTGTTCCTGCTGGCCTTCTACGTGTTTCCGCCGGACGCCATCGGCCTGGTGTTCGGGTCGCAGATCCTGCACGGCTTCTTCTACGGCATCACCGTCCCGCTGCTGTGGGCGATGGTCGCCGATGTGGCCGACTACTCCGAATGGAAGAACCATCGCCGCGCCACCGCGATCATCTTCTCGGCCATCCTGTGCGGCCTGAAGGTCGGCCTGAGCGTCGGCGGGGC
The DNA here is from genome assembly GCF_000972865.1 of Pseudoxanthomonas suwonensis. Classification (NCBI taxonomy): domain Bacteria; kingdom Pseudomonadati; phylum Pseudomonadota; class Gammaproteobacteria; order Lysobacterales; family Lysobacteraceae; genus Pseudoxanthomonas; species Pseudoxanthomonas suwonensis. The sequence continues at coordinate 1,376,812 of NZ_CP011144.1, read as the reverse complement.
CATGGTGGCCGGGATCCTGGCCTACTACGCCTACGTGCCGGGCGGCGCGACCCAGCCGCAGCAGGCCGTGGACGGCATCCGCCTGGCGGTCAGCCTGTACACCTCGCTGCCGTTCCTGGGCGCCGCCGCGCTGCTGTTCTTCTACGAGATCAACAAGCCCATGGAATCGCGGATCGAGCGCGAGCTGGGCGAGCGCCGGGCCCTGGCCGGGGCGGCGTCGTGAACCCAAGAGGAGCCGAGACGGCAATGGCAGCCCACCCCCCTACCGACGAGAAGACGCTGAGCGAGGACCTGCGGGACCTTGCCGAGCGCGCCATCTCCCAGCCGCTGGTCACCCACATCTACACCGCCGACCCGTCGGCGCACGTGTTCGACGGCAAGCTCTACGTCTACTGCTCGCACGACATCGAGGGCGGCGTCGCGTTCAACGACAACGGCGACCACTTCTGCATGGAGGACTACCACGTCCTGTCGATGGACTCGCCGCAGGGCGAGGCCAGCGACCGCGGCGTGGCGCTGCACGTGGACGACGTGCCGTGGGCCGAGCGGCAGATGTGGGCGCCGGACGCGGCCCACCGCAACGGCCACTATTACCTGTACTTCCCGGCCAAGGCCGCCGACGGCCTGTTCCGGATCGGCGTGGCGGTGGGCGAGCATCCGGCCGGGCCGTTCAAGGCGCAGCCGCAGCCGATCGCCGGCACCTATTCGATCGACCCGTCGGTGTTTGCCGACGACGACGGCGAGCAGTACCTGCTGTTCGGCGGCATCTGGGGCGGCCAGCTGCAGAAGTACCGCGACAACGCCTACGCCGCCGCGCACGAGGAGCCGGCCGACGACGAACCGGCGCTGGGGCCGCGCATCGCGCGGCTGCGGGCGGACATGCTGGAACTGGACGAGCCCACCCGCGAGTTGCAGATCCTGGACGAGCACGGCCAGCCGTTGCGCGCGCGCGACCACAACCGGCGCTATTTCGAGGGGCCGTGGCTGCACAAGTACGAGGGCCGCTATTACCTGTCGTACTCGACCGGCAACACCCACCTGCTGTGCTACGCGGTCGGCGACAACCCGTACGGCCCGTTCACCTACCAGGGCCAGGTGCTGCGGCCGGTGGTCGGCTGGACCACGCACCACTCGATCTGCGATTTCGAGGGCCGCTGGTACCTGTTCTATCACGACTCCCTGCTGTCGGGCGGGGTCACCCACCTGCGTTCGATCAAGGTCGCCGAGCTGCACCACGACGCGCAGGGTCGCATCGTTCCGATCGATCCGTATGGCGTCTGACTCCGGCGCCGGAGTCGCGGCGGGCGACCCGCAGGCGCCGTTGGCGCCCGGGCCGCTGCTGCGCATCGGCGACGGCGAGCTCGAGGTCGACCTGGCGCCACACGCCGGCGGCCGCATCGCCCAGATCCGCTACCGCGGCGTCGACCAGCTGGTCGGTCCCGACGATGGTTTCCCGGCCGCCATCGCCTGGGGCAGCTATCCGATGCTGCCGTGGGCCGGGCGCATCCGCCGCGGACGCTTCGCGTTCGAAGGCCGCGAGTGGCAGCTGCCGGCCAACCTCGAGGGCCATGCCATCCACGGCGTGTCGATGTGGCTGCCGTGGCAGGTGGAGGCGCGCAACGCGCGCAGCATCGAGCTGGCGCTGCGGCTCCCGCAGGACCGGCGCTGGCCGTTCGGCGGCAGCGCGCTGCAGTGGATCGAGGCCGGACCGCAGCACCTGGCGATGACCCTGTCGGTGCGGGCCGGGGAGCGGGCGATGCCGGTGGTGCTGGGCTGGCATCCGTGGTTCCGCAAGCCCGAGCGCATCGAGTTCCATCCTTCGGCGATCTACCCGCGCGATGCCGACGGGATCGCCTGCCTGCCGACCGTGGCGCCGACACCGGGGCCATGGGACGACTGCTTCGTCAACACCCGGGACGTGGTCGTGCACCGCGCCGGCCAGCGCCTGCGCCTGTCCTCGGACTGCGACCACTGGGTGGTCTACGACGAGACCGCGCACTCGACCTGCATCGAGCCGCAGACCGGCCCGGCCGATGCGTTCAACCTGGCCCCGCGCGTGCTGGAGCCCGGTGAATCGCTGCAGGCCTGGTTCCGGATGGAGTGGGACTAGGCCGGATCGGCGTCAACTGCGTGCGTATAGCCGCACCTGGCAGTGAATTACTCAACCTGCCCGTCGTCCCGGCGAAAGCCGGGACCCAGCGACTTGACGCTTTGCCGCGCAGATCGGCGTGGCGACAAAGGCACTGGGTCCGGGGTGACCAGACATTCGTCTGTGAGAAGTACGCCGGGACGAGGGTACGGGGATCAGCCGCTGCAACCGCCGCAGCAGACCGAGGGCTGCAGCTCGATGTCGCGCTGCGCGACCGGATGGCCGACGGCGGCCAGCACCCCGGCCAGTTCCGCCGGTTGCGCCAGGGTGGATACGCGCAACACGCCCGAGTCGGCATCCAGGTCGACCAGGCCGGCCGGATCCAGGTCCAGCAGCCGGCGTTTGATCGCCTCGACCTCGACCCGCGGGCCGGCGATGCGGATGTGGAATTCCATGGGTTCTCCTTGGCGGATCCGGCCGACTACGAAGGTCGGCGGGAAATGTTAGCGGCGCCGGCGCGATCCGCGCCGGCGCCCGGTGCACCGCGTTACTTGGTCACGACCAGCTTGCCCTTCATCAGGGTCGAGTGGCCGGGAAAGCTGCAGAAGAAGCTGTAGTCGCCGCCGGCGGTGAGCTTCTTGCCGGGGACGGTGACCTTGGTCTTCTCGCCGCCACCGATCAACGGGGTAGCCGCGATCACCCGGGCGTCATCCTTGGGCACGTAGGCGTTGGCCGCGCCGGCCTTGATCGCGTCGCGGGCGACGCCGGCCAGGTCGGGCGTGGTGGTCACGACCACGTTGTGGCCCATCGCGGCGGCCGGCAGCTTGCCGGTGTGGACCAGCTCGATGGTGATGGTGGTGCAGCTGGCCGAGACCGTGGCTTCCTTCAGGTCGAACTTCATCGCGTCGTCGCCCTTGAGCGAAACGGTGCAGTTGGCGGCGGCGTGGGCCATGCCGGCGGCGCCGAACAGGGCGATGGCGAGCAGGGTGGGGGCGAGTTTCATGGAATGCTCCTTGGGTGTTGCGTGCGTGGATCGGGGTGGATGGGAGTCAGTCCGCGGCCAGCGCCGTGCGGACCTGTTGCAGGAAGGCCGGATCGGGTGCGGCGCCGACCACCTCGGAACGGGCCAGCACGCGCCCGTCGGGGTCGAGCAGCACCAGCATGCTGGTGTGGTTGACGCTGCCGTCCTCGCGGAAGCGGTAGCGCACGTCCAGCACGCTGGCCAGGGCGCGGACGTCGTCCGGCGCCGGGCGCAGGAAGCGCCAGTCGGCCGGCACGCGGTGGCGCTGCGCCACCGCGGCCAGGGACTCGGGCGTGTCGCGGGCCGGGTCCAGGGTGAGGATGGCCACGCCCAGGCGTTCGCGCTCGGCCGCCGGCAGCTGCTTCTGCAGTGCCTTGGCGTTCTCGAGGATCAGCGGGCACATCAGGTGGCAGTTGACGTAGAACATCGACACCAGCTGCGGCCGGCCGCGCAGCGCGGCCCACTGCAGGGCCTGGCCGTGCTGGTCGGTGAGGCCGGCGCGCAGGTGGTACAGCGACTCACCGGGCAGTACCTGCGCCGGGGCGGCGGGCACGCCGGCCGCTTGCGCGTCACCGATGGCAGTGCCCGAGAGACACAGGCCCAGGCCCAAGGCGAGCAGCAGGGGAGTGAGGGAGATATTCATGGCTGGCTCCTTGCGCAGCGGAAACCGAGGTTGCCCAGGGTGGCCCCGGGCTGCAGCGCCGACAGCAGGACGAAGCGCTTGACCACGCCGTAGTCGGCGGGATCGTTGAAGGCCAGCGCGGTGGCGCCGCAGTAGCGCAGGGCCTGGCCGTCGTCCTGGCCGCGGCGGTCGCCGTCGCCCAGCAGCGAGGAGAAGTCCTCGATCCATTCCCAGTGGGCGCCGTGCAGGCCGTGGATGCCATGGACGTTCGCGACGGCGTCGGGACGCGCGTCGGGCGCGCGCGGAGTGCCGTCGTCGACCTGGCGCATGCGCCATTGCCGGTCGTGCCGCGCGTCGCGGCGGGTGGCGTCGGCGGCGGCCGCGTATTCCCATTCGATGAAGCTCGGCAGGCGCGCCTGCTGCTCGCGGCAATAGGCGTCGGCGGCGTACCAGTTCACATGCACCACCGGCGCATCCGGATCCAGGCCCGCGCCCGGCGCATCGGCCGCCGCCCAGTGGCCGATGTAGCCCGGGCTGGCGAACACCGCCGGCACCCGGTCGCGCCGCCACTGCGGCTGGCGCTGCAGGAACGCGGCGAACTGCGCGTTGCTCACCGGCCGGGCCATCAATGCGTAGGAGGCCACCGGCACGGTGCCAGCGGCCTCCTCGAAACGCACCGCGGAACGGAACTCCCCGCCGGGGACCGCCTGCCAGGCGGCCGCGCCGTTTTCCTGGCCGTCCTCGTGGCCGCCGGCGCCGGCCAGCGCCGGTGCCAGGGCCAGGAGCAGGGCGATCGCCGGGAGCGACAGCGGGGGAAGGTTCCGTTCCATGTGCGGGGTCGTGCTGCTGACTTGCTGCCTACTTGTACTGGCTGCCCTGCGGCACGCCTTCCGGGTACTCGACGTCGTGCTGCTGGCCGGTGTAGATGCCGTGGTTCTCCTCGCCGTCGACCTTGAGGATGCCCAGCGCGCCCTTGTGGAAGGCGCGGAAGATGCTGTGGTCGACCAGCACGAAGTTGCCCGGCACGTCGGCCTTGAACTCCACTACGGCCGAGCCACCGGCCGGCACCAGCGTGGTCTGCACGTTCTCCTGGTACTTGGTGCCGCCCTCGACGTAGACCTTGTCGAAGATCTCGCCGATGACGTGGAAGCTGGACACCAGGTTCGGGCCGCCGTTGCCGACGTACATGCGGATCTTCTCGCCGGCCTTGGCTTCCAGCGCGTTGTCGCCGGTCAGCGCGCCGACCGAGCCGTTGAACACCACGTAGGTCGGCTTCTCGTCGATGCCCTTTTCCAGGCTGAAGGGTTGCAGGCCGGGTTCGCCGTGCTCGCCCTCGGTGTAGAAGTCGCCCTGCATGACGTAGAACTCCTTGTCCACCTTCTCCATGCCCTCGGCGGGCTCGACCAGGATCAGGCCGTACATGCCGTTGGCCACGTGCATGGCCACCGGGGCCATGGCGCAGTGGTAGACGTAGAGGCCCGGGTTGAGCGCCTTGAAGGTGAACTGGGTCTCGCGGCCGGGCAGGGTGAAGGTGGCCTCGGCGCCGCCGCCCTGGCCGGTCACGGCGTGCAGGTCGATGTTGTGGGCCATGTGCGAGCTGTGGTGGTTCTTGAGCTTGAACTCCACCGTGTCGCCCTCGCGCACGCGGATGAAGCTGCCCGGCACCGTGCCGCCGAAGGTCCAGAAGTTGTAGGTGACGCCGTCGGCCAGGCGCATGTCCTTCTCGACCATCTCCAGGTCGACGACGACGTGCGCCGGAGTCTTGCGCGTGATCGGGGCCGGCACGTGCGGCGGCGCGGTCAGGACCGCCTGGATCTTCTCCAGCGGCGCGGCGGCCGTGGCCTTGGCGGCGACGGCCTGGCCGGCGAACGCCGCGGCGATCGCGCCGGCCAGGGCGCAGGCGAACAGGGGGTGGTGATGGGTCTTCATGACGCTCTCTCTTGGGGTCGTTGGTCTACGGCGCCAAGGGTGCGGTCCGCGCGGCCCGCGCACATTGATCTGCATCAAGCCGGAGGTGGTTGCATGCATCGGTTTGACATGGGTCAAGCGCCCCCCGGAAAGGACGTTTTGTCCAATTCCCGCGCGCGCGCACCTGCCCACAATGACGGCGACCCAACGACGAAAAGAAGAGAACGCGCCGTGAGAAAGACCCTGCTTGCCTGCGCCCTGGCCGGCGCCCTCGCCGCCCCGCCACCTGCGGTGGCGGCTCCCGAGCACGTGCATGCCGCGGCGGACGCGGCGGTCACCACGCTCGACGGCGTGGTCGTGCTGGGCGTGGCGCCGATTGCCGCCAGCACCTTCATCACCGACCCGAAGCTGCCGCGCCAGCCGGTCCCGGCCAGCGACGGCGCCGACTACCTCAAGACCATCCCTGGCTTCTCCACCGTGCGCAGTGGCGGCACCAACGGCGACCCGGTGCTGCGCGGCATGTTCGGCTCGCGCATCGCGCTGCTGACCAACGACGGCGCGCTCAGCGGCGCCTGCCCCTCGCGCATGGACAACGCCATGTCCTACATCGCCCCGGAGACCTACGACCGGCTGACCGTCATCAAGGGCCCGCAGACGGTGCTGTGGGGCGGCGGCGCCTCGGCCGGCACGGTGCGCTTCGAGCGCGAGATCCCGTATTTCGACCGCCCTGGCGTGCGTGCGCAGGGCAGCGTGCTGGCCGGCAGCCACGGCCGCAACGACCAGGTGCTCGACGCCAGCGCCGGCACGCCGCGCGGCTACGTACGGCTGGCGGCCAACCGTTCCGAGGCCGACGACTACCGCGACGGCAACGGCGAACCGGTGCCCTCGGCCTGGGACAAGTGGAACGCCGACGCGGCGCTGGGCTGGACGCCGGACCCGGACACCGTGCTCGAACTCAGCGCCGGGGCCGGCGACGCCGAAGCGCGCTATGCCGGGCGCGGCATGGACGGCTCGCGCTTCCGCCGCGACAGCCTGGGCCTGCGTTTCGAGAAGAAGCACATCGGCGGCGTGCTCGATGCGGTCACCGGCAACCTGTACCGCAACCAGGTCGACCACGTGATGGACAACTACACGCTGCGCGACCCCGACCCGGCCGGCGGCATGCCGATGCCGATGGCCAGCAATGTAGGCGACACCAGCCAGGGTGGGCGCGTGGCCGCCACCTGGCAGCAGGACCGCCTGGAACTGACCGCCGGCATCGACGGACGCCAGAGCGAGCACCGCAAGCGCAGCGCCAGCGGCCGTGGCAACTACCGCAACATGCCCTGGACCGAGGATGCGCGCTTCCGCAACGTCGGCGCGTTCGCCGAGTCGCACTGGCACCTGAGTGACCTGCACCACGTGATGTCCGGCCTGCGCGTGGACCGCGCCAGCGTCGACGACCTGCGCACCGATACCGGCGGCATGATGCCGATGCCCAATCCCACCGCTGGCCAGCGCCGCGCCGAGACCCTGGCCGGCGGCTTCGTCCGCTACGAGCACGACATGGCCGGCGCGCTGGGCTGGTATGCCGGCCTCGGCCACGCCGAGCGCATGCCCGACTACTGGGAGTTGTTCTCGCCCAGCCGCGGCCCGGCTGGCGCGGCCAACGCCTTCGCCGGCGTGCGGCCCGAGCGCACCACCCAGCTGGACGCGGGCCTGCAGTTCCGCCGCGGCGACCTCGAGGGCTGGGCCTCGGTGTACGCCGGGCGCATCGACGACTACATCCTGTTCGACTACCTGGCCGGTGGGATGATGGGTACCACCACCCGCGCGCGCAACGTCGACGCGGACATCGCCGGCGGCGAGATGGGTGTGGACTGGAAGCCGCGCGACGGACTGAAACTGTCGGGCGTGCTGGCCTACGCCTGGGGCGAGACCGACGAGGGCCCGCTGCCGCAGATGCCGCCGCTGGAGGCACGACTGTCGGCCAGCGGCGAGCGCGCGGCGTGGTCGTGGGGCGCGCTGCTGCACCTGGTCGATTCGCAGCACCGGGTCAGCACCGGGCAGGGCAACGTGGTCGGCCGCGACCTGGGGCCGAGCGCGGGCTTCGCGGTGTTCTCGCTCAACGGCGGCTACCGCTTCGGCGACAGGCTGCAATTGACTGCCGGCATCGACAACCTGTTCGACCGTGCCTACAGCGAGCACCTGAACCTGGGCGGCAACAGCGCCTTCGGCTATCCGGCCGAACCGGAGCGGATCGGCGAGCCCGGGCGCACGGCGTGGATGAAGCTCAACTTCAGCTATTGAACCAGTGCGATGGCTGCCGCACCCATGGCGCCAATGAACCAGCCCCAGAAACCTCCCGTCGTCCCGGCGAACGCCGGGACCCAGTGACCTTGTTGTTCGACGTTATCGGACCGCGAGCGAAAGACGCTGGGTCCCGGCTTGACCAGACATGCGTCTGTGGAAGGCCACCGGGACGACGGTGACTTTGGGGGGCTTGGCGGTTAGCGGGAACGGGCCTGGGCGTCGCACACGCCATCGGCTCCCCGTCAACGCTTGCGCGGCACCGCCACCCCCGCATCCGGATAGTCCTTCTCCGGATCCGGCCGTTGCGGATGCCGCGTGTCCGGCTGGTCGTGGTCCTTCCACAGCGCCTTGTCGTTGCGCAGCTTGTCCGGGCCGATGGCCTTGGCCTCGTCGCTCCTGCGGTTGGCCACGGCCGGCGGTGGCGCTTTCCTGGGCATGGCGGGTCTCCTGGACGGGACACGATCCAATCTACGGATCGGGCGCGAATCGTCCGTGAAGCCGGTGGAAAGCTTTCGCTGGTGCAGTCGATGCTCCCTTTCTCCCGCAAGCGGGAGAAAGGGCCGGGGTGAGCAGGCCCAGCGTCAGCATGTGCACCAGCACCAGCGTGGCCGGTGTCCAGCGCGTGAGCATCGCCGCCTCGCCGTGCACGGCCAGCCAGAGCCCGGCGACGACGCCCCAGCCGGTCGCCGCCAGCAGTAACCGCAGCGGATGCGAGGGCGGCGGCGCCTGCGCGAACGCCAGTCCGCTCACCCGTCGTCCGGCGTATCTAGCAGGTGGCGTTCGTCGCCGTGGCAGATGGTGAGCGCGGCGCCACCCTGGACCAGGTCGCGCAGGCGCCAGGCGAACCCGTCCGCGTCGAGCATCGACAGCAACGGCAGCGGCCGCATCGGCGTCAGCGCGACCAGGTGCCAGCCCTGCGGCAGCATCCGCAGCGCCTCGAGGATGCGTTCCATCGGCTCCGGCGGCGGCCGGTCGCGCAGGTCCAGGTGCAGCGCGGTCATGGCGCACGGCCCTCCGTATCGTCGTCCCACGCCGGGTTGCCGGCGTCGCCGTGAAGCTCCGCGCCGCAGTCCAGTGCCATGCCGGCCGCGTCCATCGATTCGAGCAGGCATCCGGTCTGCGGGCAGGCCGCCTCCGGCAACGCGATGTCGTGCAGTCCACCCATGGCTCATCCTCCCAGCAATACCAACCAGCCCAGCGGATGGTGGAAGCGGGCGATGCCCACCACCTGCAGGAAGCACGCGCCAGCGGCTGCCACCAGCGCCGCGCGCCAGACGCAGCGACGCTGCGCGCGGAACGCGAGGATGCCCAGCACCACGTACGCGACCACGAGCAGCAGCTTCACCCACAGCCAGCCGTTGGCGAACAGGCCGCTCGGCAGGATCGTCAGCAGCATGAACGCGGCGGTCAGCAGCACCGTGTCGACGGTGTAGCTGAGGTAGCGCACCGGCGCGGCACGCGGCCAGCGCATGCCGCCCAGCAGCGCCAGCGCGCGCAGTGCGAAGAACGCGCCGCTGGCCAGCGCCGCGGCGATGTGGACCAGCTTGATGTCGGGATAGAAGGTGATCATGCGCTGCGCGTCTTCGTGCCTGCCTCAGCCAGGGCGCCCGTCGCGCCGTGGAGTCAGGTAGATATGGCCGATCCGCGCCACCCACGGCGACAGCGCCAGCAGCCAGCCGACCGCGGCCAGCGCCTGCCACAGCCCCGGATCGGGCAGCACGTCGGCGAGGATGCGCACGGTCGCCACCACCTGGACCGCGACGAAGGCGAACCAGGCGATGCCGTACATCCGCAGCGGCCGCCCGGAATGGCCCTGGGTCACCCGCGTCACCATCGCCACCAGCAGGCTGCCGAAGAAGCCGACGAACAGCGCGTGCATCGGCGCGCGGCCGAGGATGAACTCGCCGCCGAGCAGGTAGGTGAGGCTCTGCACCAGGTACAGGGCGAAGGTCACCGGCAGCCACAGCGTGCCGACGAACAGCACCGCCAGCAGCCCCGGCATCTTCGTGCCGGTCGGATTGCGGCGCGGCCACCAGCGGACCACCGCCCAGCCGGTCAGTACCAGCAGCGGCGCGTCGGCCAGCCACAGCCAGGCGTAGCCGTGCACCAGTTCCAGACCCAGGTGCGCCAGCGCCAGCGCCCACAGCGCGGCCAGCCAGCCCAGCGGCCGCCACGGCCGGTATCCGGGCACCGCGTTGCCGGCGAAGAACGGGAACATCCGGTGCGCCACGGTCGCGTACACCGGAAGCAGCAGGCCGAAGCCGCCGAGCTTGATGCTGGCGAAGGCCCATTGCGCCGGCGCGCCGAGCACGAAGGCCAGGAACATCGCCACGCCCAGCCAGCCCAGCACCAGCGCGGCGAAGCACGAAAGCGCATGCCAGGTGCGGCCCTGTTCGTCGGCCACCAGCCGCCCCAGGATCGCCAGTCCCGCGCTCCAGCCGGCCAGCGCCATCCACAGGCCCACGGTCAGCCCGGCTTCCCAACCGGCTGCGGCGAGCAGGATCGCCAACTGCCCGCCCATCAGTCCCGCACCGACCGGCAGGTAGTGCCAGCGTTCCAGGTCCGGCAGGCCCATCCAGCGCGGGAACACGGTCAGCAGGAAGCCGAACACGAAGCTGGGCAGCACCAGGTACTGCATCAGGAATGCGTGCAGCCAGCCCGGCGGCACCGCCAGCTGCGGCATCGACCACAGGCCCCAGCGCGCCGACACCAGCCACAGCGCCCACCATCCCATCGCCAGCAGCACGTTGGCCGCGCCGATGAAGAACATCAGCCGGTGCGGCGCGTGCGCCAGCCAGCGCGGCGAGGCGGCAGCGGGGCGGGCAGGTGACGGGGGAACGACCTCGATGTGCATGGGCCGCAGTCTGCGGTGGGCGCCACGGCGGTGCCTTGACCTGGGTCAGGCCGGCGGCGATCGGCCCGATTGCGGCGGCTTGACCGCGGTCAAGACCGCTGCCGGAATGGTTGCCTACAGTCCCTGCGGTCCGGACACCGTGCGAGGGTGCGCCGTTCAGTCCGCCCCAACACCCGAGAAAACGCCATGTTCACCGACCCGATTTCACCACTTGGCGCTTCCGCCGGGCTCTCGCGCCTGTCGGCGATCAATGCCGCCCTGCGCCAGAGCGAACCCGATGCCCAGGTCGCACTGGATCCGGGCAACGGGAAGATGCGGGTGCTGACGGTGCTGTCGCCGGAGGAGGTGTTGCGGTTGCTGCGAACGCTCGGTGAAGCCGTCGAACTGCCGGGCGAAGAAACCGGCGTGATGGCGGGCGGCGGCAGTTGCGGATGCGGGTGCGGCCGGCGCTGAGTCCGGGCCGCCCTTGCCCTGCGCGCAGGCAGGGCAGCGGGGAAATCAGATCGATCAGCGGGGCATGAAGCCGCGCGTGGCCTTCTTCTCGTTCTTCTCCGCGCGCTTTTCCTTCATCGTCCTGGAAGGCTTCTTCTTCTGTTCCTTCTTCTTGTCCAGGCTCTTGGCCATTGCCGTGCCTTCATCGTGGTTGTGGCACCGGAGCATGACACATCCGGACCATCATCCAGTGTTGCCAATATCACGTGAGAATCTGTGCAATATGGGCCAGCTTAATTTCCGGATGTCCGCTTGCGAGCAAAAGCGGACATCTGCACCCGCGATCCAATTGGTAGCATGCGAACTAACCAGCATGGGCCGCTATAAAAAGATGCGGCAGACCTTAACGGGCGAGCGAGGTATTGCGCTGTTCCCTTTAGCTGCCGCCAGAACGTTGGAGTGCCGAGCTACTCCAACTTGTTGTCGGCCGTCGCTCCTTGAATCCAGAGGTTTGTAGTTAACCCCCGGAACACGCGACGGGCGAGCTCTGCGGCGGCGCCCACGCCAGCTGACCGGCCTCGATAGTCAGCGTCTGCCGGCCATCGGAAAAAATGGTCCGCTCGTTTGTAGATTCCTGCTGCGTCAAGTTGACTGGGGCACCGCCGTCGACGGAAACCGAGGCGCTCTCCCCGAGCAGCTGCACGGCAAGTTTCATTTCGCCGCAGCGATACTCGGAGATCGGGTGAGCGGGGCCACTTCCCCCGATGGTCGCGGCCGGCTCAGTGCTCTGTTGCGGCTGACAAGCGGTAGCGCCAAGAAGCAAAGCAGCACTGATTGAGAATTGCCGAAGCATGTGTGGTTCTCCTGGCGGAAGCGTGAACTAGGCAGGGATGGTCCCTGCAGTTGGCCTTTTAAAGCTTAGCCAGCCAGTTGGCAATCCGCACTCGGTTTGCAGGCGTTATTTCGGTTTGGATTTGGAGCCGAGATGATAGGGAGAGCGTCCGCTTCTGGCCGGTGGGCGTCCAACGACCCAAAGCGGACATCGCCCGGCCTACCGGAGACGCCTATTTTGGCCGGCCGCTCGGTCCGGTTATGCGTTGGCTTGTTAGTCGGGTTCGGCAACCCTAAGATCGAGCTGTATCGAGCGGGTGGTCCACTATACGGCGCGCTGTGGATGAATCGTAACCGGACCGACGGATCGGGCTAATAGATTGTTGGCGGTCAAGGAGAGATTTCACTGGACTTGAAGGCGGGAGTTCTTGGCGCTTTGCTGTCTGTGGCAGTCGGCGGCGGCTTGTATGGCCTGTACCTGAACTATGGCACTCGTGCCGCCTTCACCGGGGTAACAGCGTATGAGCTGCTCCAACAGTGCGCAGCACTACAAGCGGAGTCGCATCCCCAAGCGGGGGAGCTTAGGGAGTGGCTGGCTGCTGCGAAGGCCCGTCGGCCCGAGATTTTTGCTGTGAACACAATTGTCGGTGCGACGGCTACTCCCAACGGAACCGGCGCCAAGGTGGCAATGGAGGTTGACGGAGCTTTCGGCCTGTGTGCTCAATCTCTGCAGCAAAAGCTCGCGGAGCTCGAACTAATCCAGAGCAGTTGAGCGCTAACAATTCGTTCAAGCCGAAGCGCTTGTCGGCTCGGCTTAATTCTGGCGTTAGGCATCACAGGGGTGGACATGCAGCATCGTGTCGTGTTCCGAGAGATTACGAATGATGATTTCGATCACCATTGTCATTTCATGCCTGAAGAGCATGAGTTTGAGATGCATCTCAACGCGCTCGCTCATGATGCTGAATGGCTAGAAGGCGTCACCGAGGTTCGTCGAGACGGTTCCCACGCGATCATAGTAAAGACAGACGCAACGCTTGGCCTGCTAAAGGAACGGCTGGTGCCGCTTCTTCAGAATCACTGGGCCCACTTGCGGATCGAGCTATGACCGCCATACCGTAGAATAAGCCTACAACTTTGGGGGGAATTGGATGAACGCAATTTTTACCGGGAAAGGAACTGAAACCCTTGAGGGCTACAGTTTCCAAGTCCGTTTTCTAGGCCGCGAAATTGCGTGTTTGGTGTCTAGCGAAGCTCTTCAAGACATCGATCCAGAGAACCGATTCAATTCTGCAGAGCAACAGTTTCTGGCCAATCAGCGTCACTTCGTAGATCAAGCGGAACGGACAATCATCGCTGCGATCCCGGCGGCTGTAAGGGTCGCGTAGATCCGGCCTACAGTTCGTTCAAGCCAACGCCGCTTCGCGGCGCGGCTTACTCAAGTGTTGATGTCCGCTTCTGGCCGGAAGTGCGCATCAGCAGGGCTGGGGATTAGGGATGTTTATCGAGGGTATGGGTGTCCGCTTTCGCCCGATAGCAGCCTCATGTGATCTGCCGTATCGGATGAACCTCATACGGCATCCCCCTTCAACGGCCTGCGCCCATGCAGGCCCCGGTACAACACCGGCAGCACCACCAGGGTCAGCAGGGTCGAGGAAACGATGCCGCCGATCACCACCGTGGCCAGCGGCCGCTGCACCTCCGAGCCGGCGCCCACGTTCAGCGCCATCGGCAGGAAGCCCAGCGACGCCACCAGCGCGGTCATCAGCACCGGCCGCAGCCGGCCCAGCGCGCCGTCGGTCACCGCCGCATCGAGCGCGGCGCCCTGCTCGCGCAGCCTGCGGATGAAGGTGACCATCACCAGGCCGTTGAGCACCGCCACGCCGGACAGCGCGATGAAGCCCACGCCGGCGGAGATCGACAGCGGGATCCCGCGCAGCGCCAGTGCCACCACGCCGCCGGTCAGCGCCAGCGGCACGCCGGTGAAGACCAGGGCGGCGTCCTTCATCGAGCCGAACGCCCAGAACAGCAGCGCCAGGATCAGCAGCAGCGTGGCCGGCACGACGATGCCCAGGCGGCGGCTGGCGGAGGCCAGCTGCTCGAAGGTGCCGCCGTAGTCGATCCAGTAGCCGGTGGGCAGTTCGACGTCCGCGGCGATGCGCCCGCGCAGTTCGTCGACGAAGCCGCCGAGGTCGCGGCCGCGCACGTTCGCGGTCACCACCACGCGGCGCTTGCCGTTCTCGCGGTTGACCTGGTTGGGGCCGAGCACGGTCTCGATCCGCGCCACCTCGCGCAGCGGCACCGTGCGCGGTTCGCCGGAAGGCCAGGCCGCGCGGCTTACCGATTCGTCCTGGCTGCCGCCGGGACGCAGCGGGATCGGCAGGTCGGCCAGCGCCGCCGGGTCCTGGCGCAGGTGCTCGGGCAGGCGCACGACGATGTCGAAGCGGCGGTCGCCCTCGAACAGCTGGCCGGCCACTTCGCCGCCCACGGCCATGGCCACGGTGTCCTGCACGTCGCCGGGATTGAGCCCGTAGCGGGCCAATGCGGCGCGGTCGGGCGTCACGGTCAGCATAGGCAGGCCGTCGGCCTGTTCCATGCGCACGTCGGCCGCGCCGGCGAGGGTCCTGGCCACCGTCTCGATCCTGTGCCCGGTATCGGCCAGCGTCTCCAGGTCGTCGCCGTACAGTTTGACCGCCACGTCCGCGCGCACGCCGGAGATCAGTTCGTTCATGCGCATCTGGATCGGCTGGGTGAACTCGTAGTTGTTGCCGGGCAGCCGCTGCGCGGCCGCCTCCAGTTCCTCCAGCAGGCGCGCCTTGGGCTTGCGCGGGTCGGGCCATGCCTTGCGCGGCTTGAGCATGATGAAGGTGTCGGTGACCGACGGCGGCATCGGGTCGCTGGCCACCTCACCGGTGCCGATCTTGCTGAACACCCGCTCCACCTCCGGGAAGCCGGCGAAGGTCTTCTCCAGCATTGCCTGCATCGCCACCGCCTGGCCGAGGCTGGTACCGGGGATGCGCATGGCGTGCACGGTGATGTCACCCTCGTCCAGGCTCGGCACGAACTCCGAGCCCAGGCGCATGGCCAGCAGGCCGCAGGCGACCAGCAGGGCCAGCGCGCCGCCGACCACAATCGCGGGCCGGCGCAGCGCCCGGTCCAGCACCGGGCGGTAGCCGCGGCGCGCCCACTGCATCAGCCGGGTGTCCTTTTCCTCGACCTTGCCGCGCAGGAACACCGCGACCGCCGCCGGCACGAACGTCAGCGACAGCAGCATCGCACCGGTCAGGGCCAGCACCACGGTGATCGCCATCGGGTGGAACATTTTTCCTTCCACGCCGCCGAGCGCGAAGATCGGCAGGTACACCGCGGCGATGATGCCCAGGCCGAACAGGCTGGGCCGGATCACCTCGGCGGTGGCCGAAGCGGTGGCGGCCAGCCGTTCGGCATCGGTGAGCAGGCGGCCGAGTCGCCGCTGCAGTTCGCCGAAGCGGCGCAGGCAGTTCTCGATGATGATCACCGCGCCGTCGACGATCAGGCCGAAGTCCAGCGCGCCCAGGCTCATCAGGTTGCCGGAGACGCCGCCGCGGACCATGCCGGTCAGGGTGAACAGCATCGCCAGCGGGATCACCGCCGCGGTGATCAGCGCCGCGCGGAAGTTGCCCAGCAGCAGGAACAGCACCGCGATCACCAGCAGCGCGCCCTCGACCAGGTTGGTGGCGACGGTGCGGATGGTGCGGTCGACCAGCGCGGTGCGGTCGTAGACCGGCAGCGCCGACACGCCGGCGGGCAGGCTGCGGTTGGCTTCCTGCAGCCGCGCGGCGGCGGCCCGCGCGACCTCGCGGCTGTTGGAGCCGACCAGCATGAACACCGTGCCCAGCACCACCTCGCCGCCGTCGAGCGTGGCCGCGCCGGTGCGCAGCTCGCGGCCTTCGCCGACCGCGGCCACGTCGCGCACCCGGATCGGCACGCCGTCGCGGCGGTCGAGCACGATCTCACCGATGCCGTCGGCGTCGGCGACCTGGCCCGGTGCGCGGACCAGCAGCTCCTGGCCGTTGCGCTCGATGTAGCCGGCGCCGACGTTGCGGTTGTTCGCCACCACCGCGCGCACCACGTCGTCGAAGCCGAAGCCCAGCGCCACCATCCGCGCCGGGTCGGGGGTGATGTGGAGCTGGCGCGCGTAGCCGCCGATGGTGTTGACCTCGGTCACCCCGGGCACGTTGCGCAGCTGTGGCCGGATCACCCAGTCCTGCAGCGTGCGCAGGTCGGTGGCGGTGTACCGCGTGCCGTCGTCCTTGCGCGCCTCCGGGTCGGCCTGCACGGTGTACATGAAGATCTCGCCCATGCCTGTTGCAATCGGGCCCATCTCCGGCTCCAGGCCCGCGGGCAGTTGCGAGCGGGCCTGGGCGATGCGTTCGACCACCTGCTGGCGGGCGAAGTACAGGTCGGTGCCGTCGTGGAACACTACGGTCACCTGCGACAGGCCGTAGCGCGACAGCGAGCGGGTGTGGTCCAGCCCGGGCAGGCCGGCCAGCGCGGTCTCCAGCGGGTAGGTCACCCGCTGCTCGGCCTCCAGCGGCGAGTAGCCTGGTGCGGCCGTGTTGACCTGCACCTGCACGTTGGTGATGTCGGGGGTGACGTCGATCGGCAGCTGGCGGAAGCTCCACGCGCCCACCGCGACCAGCGCCAGGGTCAGCGCCAGCATCAGCCAGCGGTGGGCGATGGCGAAGCCGATGATGCGTTCGAGCATGCCGGCGCCACTGTCCTCGGGGCGGTCAGTGTTCATGCGCGGCTCCCGCCTTGCCGATGTCGGCCTTGATCAGGTAGCTCTGCTCGACCACCACCGCGTCGCCGGCCTCAAGGCCGTCCAGCACTTCCACATACCGCGCGTCGCGCTTGCCCAGTGCGACCGGATGCGCGGTGTAGGTGTCGCCGCGGCGCACGAACACCACCTCGCGGCCTTCCAGGGTCTGCAGCGCCGCGACCGGCACCACCAGCGCGGCCGGGGTCTGTTCGACGGCGATGCGCGCCTTGACCGCCGAACCGGGACGCCACAGGCCGTCATCGTTGGCCAGCACCGCGCGCGCGACCGTGCTCTGGCTGGCGGTGGCGGTGCCCGGCAGCACGCGCTCGAGCGTGGTCCGTGCGGTGACGCCGTCGCTCAGGCGGGTGACGGTGACCGGCACGCCCGGCACGATGTGGCCGGCGTCGGCGCCGAAGATGTGCAGGTCCACCCACAGTTCGGACAGGTCGGCGATCTCGAACAGCGGCGCGCCTTCGGCGACCACGCTGCCGAGGCTGGCGTGGCGCGCCAGCACCGTGCCGGCGATCGGCGCGGCGATGGCGTAGGTGGTCAGGCTCAGGTTGCTTTCCACCGTGGCCAGGGTCTGCCCGGCGCGGACCCGGTCGCCGAGGTGGGCGGACAGGCTGCGGACCGGGCCGGGATAGCGCGCGGCCACCTGCGCGGCGCGGCCCTCGATGGGGGTCAGCAGGCCCTGCACTTCGTGCTCGTCGGCGATGGTGCCCGGGCCGGCCGGTGCGACGCGGATACCGGAGGCGTCGGCGATGTCGGCGGCGATGACGGTGCGGTCGGCGTGCTCGTCGCCGTGCCCGTCGTCGTGCGCATGCCCGTCTTCGGCGCGGCCGCCATGATCGTCTTCTCCGTGGGCGTGGCCGGCTTCTTCCTTGCCGTGGTCGTGGTCGGCATCGTCCGCACCGTGGCCGCAGGCGGACAGCAGCAGGACCAGCAGCAGGGTGCCGGAGAGGCAGCGGTTCATGGCACGGTTCCTTGTTCGCTCGCGCCGGGGCCGGCCACGAACGGCTGGCCGGTCAGGCGCTGGATTTCGATGAGGGCGCGTCGCGCTTCGAGCGCTGCGTCGAGCTGCTGGCGCTGGGTCGCGGTCCGTTCGGACTGCAGCTGCGCCCATTCCAGGTAGCTGACCGCGCCGGCCCGGTACGCGCGCTCGGCCGCGCGCTCGGCATGCGCCAACGGCGGCAGCACGTCGCTGGCGGTGCGCCGCACTTCGAGCTGGGCCACGCGGTAGCGGCCGTGCGCGTCGACCAGGGTGGAGTACAGGGCGACGTCCTGCGATTCGCGCTCGATCTCCAGCGCCGCCAGCGCGGCTTCGGCGGCGCGGATTTCCGGCTGCGCGCGGCGGGTGCCACCCAGCGGCAGCGACAGGCTGCCGACCAGCGCGGTGTCGCCGCTTTCCTGCAGCCGGCGCACGCCGAGTTGCCAGTCCAGGTCCGGGGTGGCCGCGCTTCGTGCCAGTCGCACGCGCGCCTCGCCGATGCGCTGCGCGTCGGCGAAGCGGGCCAGTTCGGGCGTACGCTCCAGGTGGCCGGTCAGCGTGTCCAGGCCGGCGATCTCGGGCAGCCGCAACGGATCGGACGGCGCGAGGCGGAAGTCCGGATCACGCTGGCCCCACAGCGCGGCCAGGTGCTGCATGGCTGCCTGTTCCTGCTGGACGGTGCGCTCCAGCGCCAGTTCGGCCTTGGCCAGCGCCGCCTGCGCGGTGAGCAGCACCGATTCGGGCGAGGCGCCGGCCTGCAGCCGCCGGCGCGCGGCGTCCACGGTGCGCCTGCGCTGTTCGATGTCCAGCCGGGTGATGTCGGCCTGCGCCTGCGTGCCGGCGACGGCCAGGTAGCGACGCGCGGTTTCGGCCAGCAGGTCCAGCCGCTGCGCCTCGCGCTGCACCGACAGCGCGTCGATGCGGCCCTGCGCCAGGGCGCGTCGCGCGTCGAGCTTGCCGCCGCGCTCGAGCACCCCGGCCAGGCTGAGGGTGATCTCGGCCTGGTCGAAGCCGCGTGCCGCACCGGTGCCCAGTGCGTTCTCGACCTCCAGGCCGGCGCGCAGGGCCGGCTTCAGCGCGGCCTGGTCGCGTTCGGCGAGCAGGACCTCGGTCTGCGCGCCGAACAGCCGCAGGTCGGGATGCGCCCGGGCGACGCGCGCGAAGGCGTCGTCCAAGGCCAGGGTCTCGGGGGATGTCTCGGGCGATGGCGCCTGCGCCTGCGCGCAGGGCGCGATCGCGAAGGCGGCCACAGCCGCCAGTCGCAACCACATGGGAGTCTCCGGATCGGGTCGTTGACGTTGCAGGCCGGCAGGGCGCCGGCCACGGGCGTCAGGCCGCGATCGGGGGACGCAGCGGGGAATCCGGCCGGACCGCCGGTGGCGGCCGTACCGCCGGCGGCGCCGGCGCGGCCACGGGCAGGAGCGCCAGCGCCAGCGTCGGCCCCGGCACCACCGCGGTGGGATGGCCGCAGCAGTGGCTGGCGTGCATCAGCGCGTGCAGCAGGTCACCGTCCTCATGGCCGCCATGCCGGTCGTGCCCGGCGTCGCCGGTGGCGTGCTCGGCCACCGAATGCAGGTGCCCGCTGCCGCTGCCCAGCTCATGCAGGTCGCCCAGCGCGGCCAGCAGCGGGTTGGCCAGCACCGCCAGTGCCAGCACAGCCAGCGCCGACAGGCGCAAATGGACGAGACGGTGGCGCAGCAGGCGGAGCATCGGCGGCATGGTAGGCGCCAAGCCGGCCGTTATGGAATTGCAGGCGGCGGAACGAGCGAGCATCGAGGCGGCGTCGCATGCCTGCGACGCTCCCTTGCCGGTGTCGCATCGGATCGATGCATGGTGTGGGGCCCGCGGCAGCCACGACGGTGGCGGAGCTGCCGGCACCGGCGCTTCGCCTTCCTTCCGAAAGTCCGCGCCCCGCCACTTCCGTGGAATTGATGGGGCTCTCACGCGACCGCAGGCACCCTGCCTACCATCCCGCAGGAGCACCGCGCCCATGCCTCGCCGTTCTACCCGCACGGCGTCACCCGGAGACGACCGCGGCCTGCACGGTGCCAGCCACCTGCCGCGGGTGAGCATCGACCACTACAACCTGGTCGTGCGCGACCCGGACGGCGACGGCTTCCTTGGCGATCGCGCCAGCCGCGCCGCGTTCGGCGACCTGCTGGACGGCGCGCGCCGGCGCCACCGCACCGCCAGGGATCCGTTCGGCAAGACCCCGGCGGCCGAACTGGGCAAGAAGGCCATCGACCGGGTGCTGCTCGGCGGCGATCCCGACGCCGCGCACCTGGTGCACCTGACGGTGGAGGAATACGCGCGGCAACTGGCGTACGTGATGCAGGTGTTCCTGGCCCAGCCGCAGTGGCGGGGCGTGGAGCGGATCCTGCTGGGCGGCGGCTTCCCCGACCACGAGACCGGTGCCCTGGCGATCCGCCGGGCCACGCGCCTGCTCGACCTGGCCGGCGCAGGCGTGAAGCTGCACACGCTGGACCGCGATGCCGACGAAGCCGGCCTGCTCGGCTGGGCGACGCTGCTGCCGCCGGCGCTGCACCGCCACGGCGCCTTCCTGGCGGTGGACATCGGCGGCACCAACCTGCGCTGCGGCATCGTCGAGCACCGGCTGGACAAGGCCGACGACGGCAGCAAGGCGCGGGTGGTCGAATCGCTGAAATGGCGCCATGCCGACGACGACCCCGGGCGCGGCGACGCGGTCGCCCGCCTGGCGGCGATGCTCAACGGCCTGGCCGCGCAGGCGCGCACGCTGGACATCGACCTGGCGCCGTTCGTCGGCGTGGCCTGCCCCGGCCGGATCGAGCGCGACGGCGCCATCGTTCAGGGCGCGCAGAACCTGCCCGGCGACTGGGAGCGGCCGTTCCACCTGCCCGAAGCGCTGGCGCCGAAGCTCGATCCGGTCGGCGGCTCGGTCCCGCGCACCGTGCTGCACAACGACGCGGTGGTGCAGGGACTGAGCGAGCAGCGGCGCATGCGCAAGGCGCGGCGCTGGGCGGTGCTGACCATCGGCACCGGGCTGGGCAACGCGAGCTACACCAACCATTGAGCGTCGGCGGGCAGCTCGCAGCAGGACAGGGCCTGCAAGCCGGCGCGCAACCACCACCCGCCGGCGCCCCGAAGCGCTCGGCCAGTCAGGCCCGCCGCGCCGGCGCGGTCAGTCGACGAAGGTCGTCACCGGCTGCAGCACCACCTGGAACGGCTTGGCCGGCGCCGGCGCAGGCCGCGCGTTGCGGGTGCCCGGGAACACCTCGAAGTCCGGCGTGAACTGGGTCAGGGTGCCGGCGAGCTGCGCGAGCGGTCGCCGGTCGCCGGCGAAGCGGACCTTGCCCTCGCGTTCCAGCGCCTCGAAGCTGCTGGTGCCCATCATGATCCGGTCCAGTTCGCTGCGGTCCAGGGTGATGGTCAGGTCCGCGTCCGCGGCGGTGAAGCCCTTGATGTTGGTGAGCGTGGCGTTGCTCATCTCGATCAGGAACTTCTCGCCGTTGTCGGGGGTGACCAGGTTGATGGTGAAGCGCATGCCCTCGGCCTTGGCGCTGTCCACGCTGATGCCGAGGAAATCCAGCCACTGGTCGGTGGCCATGGCGCGGATCACGTCCGGACTGCTCGACGATTGCATCACGCCTTCCTGCATGCCGGAACGCAGCTCGTAGGCCATGTTGAGATAGGTGTTGCGCAGGCTGGGCGACTCGCGCTGGTAGCCGAGCTGCTCGAAGGCGTCGGCCAGCAGGTTGCGGGCGGCCTGGTTGGACGGCTCGGCGAACACCAGGCGGTTGAGGATCTCGCCCGCGTGCAGGTACTTGCCCTGGTCGATCAGCTCGCGGCCCTTGGCCAGGATCCTGGCCGAGCCTCCCATCATCTCCACGTACAGCCGCCCGCTCTCGGTCTGCGGCAGCGGCTCCAGGTTGACCGGGTTGCCGTCCCAGAAGCCGATGAAGCGGTTGATGATGGCGCGGCTGTTGATCGCCTCCGAGCCGTGGTAGCTGCGCGCGGCCCATTGCCGTTGCAGGCTGGGCGGCGAGCGGTAGACGTTGTGGACTTCGTTGACGGTCACGCCCATGTTGGCCAGGCGCAGAGCGCCGTTGTTCATGTTGGCGTACAGGTCGCGCTGCGCGCGCAGCACCTCCAGGATGCGGGCATTGCCCCAACGCGGCCAACTGTGGGAAGCGAACAGCACTTCCACGCCCTGGAAGTTGTGTATGGCAGCGTTGATCTGCTTGGACCAGTTGAGCGAGTTGCGCACCGGCGCGCCGCGCAGGGTGTAGATGTTGTGGATGGTGCCGGTCACCACCTCGGCCGCCCAGAACGCCTTCCAGTCCGGGAACCAGGTGTTCATCGAGGCCGGCGCCTCGGTGTCGGGCGTGTTCTGGAACACCATCCTGACGCCGTCGACGGTCAGTTCCTGGAAATCCTCGGTGATGTCCACGGTGGGCGCGATCAGGCCGGTGTTGCCGTTGGCGACGTTCTTGCCGATCGACTGGTCCACGTGCCCGTGCTCGCTGCGTGCCAGCAGCAGGCCGTACTGGACGCGGCCACGCCGGGCCATGGCGGTACCGGCGAACACGTTCTCGGAGATCGCCTCGTGCAGGAAGCCTTCCGGCGCGATGATCTTGACCTTGCCCGAGCGCACGTCGGCCTCGTCGACCACGCCGTGGACGCCGCCGAAGTGGTCCATGTGCGAGTGCGAATAGACCACCGCCACCACCGGGCGCTCGCCGAGCTTCTCGTTGACGAACTTCAAGGCGGCGCGCGCGGTCTCGGCGGCCGTGGCCGGGTCGAAGACGATCCAGCCGGTGTCGCCCTTGATGAAGGTGATGTTGGCCAGGTCGAACCCGCGCACCTGGTAGATCCTGCCGGGCAGCACCTCGTACAGGCCGTAGGCCATGTTGAGGATCGCCTGGCGCTGCAGCGACGGGTTGATGCTGTCGAAGTCCTTGCCCTGCAGCAGGAAGCTGTAGCTTTCCATGTCCCAGGCGACGTGGCCGGCGTCGGCCATGATCTGCTTGAACGGCGGCACGGCGATCAGGCCACGCTCGTTCTCCTCGAAGTCGCGCACGTCCTCGAACGGCAGCGCCTTCTTCACCCCGTTGCGCAGCTCGACGGTGAAGCGCGAGGCCGGCTTGCCCTCGGGGTGGAAATGGCCGTCCGCGGAGGCCTGGCCGGCCGCGATGGCGGACGGGGCCGCCAGCCCGATGGCGCTGGCGACGGCGATTGAGAACGTTTTCGATAGCAGGCTGCGCATGACGGTTTCCCCGGACATGGACGCCGCAAGGCGGCTGGCGGGCGCCTCTGCGGCGCCTGGTTTAGGATTGGCAAACCCCGGGAACGCTGTCCAATGCGTTCTTGTCATGGCGGCGATACCCCAGGCTCATGTCGATAAAACTCCGGCAACTCAGTCACATACTGGCGCTCGAGGAGTACGGCAGCTTCAGCCGGGCGGCCGCGTCCCTGCATATCAGCCAGCCCGCGCTGTCGCGCAGCATCCAGGCGCTGGAAGGTCAGATCGGCGCGCCGCTGTTCCTGCGCGAGGGCCACGGCGTGGTGCCGACGGACCTGGGCCGGGTGCTGATCGAGGATGCGCGGCAGATCACGCGCATGGCCGACGACCTGCACGAGCGGCTGCTCGGCAACCCGGTGGTCACCTGCCATGAGCTTTCGATCGGAGCCGGTCCCTTTCCGGCGGAAGCCCTGGTCGGCCGTGCCGTGGCCGCCTTCATCGGCGCGCACCCGCGCTGCAAGGTGCGGGTGGAGGTGCGCAACTGGGACGAACTGCTGCCGCGGCTGAGGAACCACGAGCTCGACCTGTTCGTCGCCGAGACCAGCACGCTGGAGCACGAGCGCGACCTGCGGGTCGAGCCGCTGTCGCGGCATCCGCTGTACTTCCTGGCGCGTGCCGGGCATCCGCTCGCGGGCCAGCCGTATCCGGGCCTGGGCGGGATCCTGCGCCATCCGCTCGCGGCCCTGGCCCGGATCCCGCCGCGCCTGCTGGAGCCCGCGCTGGCGGCGCTGTCCCGTTCCGTCGCCGAGCCGGTGCAGACCGAGGCGTTTCCCGCGCTGCTGTGCAGCGACCATTCGCTGGTCAAGCGGACCGTGTGCGGCTCCGACGCGATCATGGTCAGCAGCCTGGCCTGCGTCGCCCGGGAGCTGGAGCGAGGGGAGCTGGTCGTCCTCGGGACCGAGCCGTGGCTGCAGCTCAACTACGGCATGGTGACGCTGGGCAGCCGGCTCGCGGCGAACACCGCCGTCCAGGATTTCCGTGCCCGGCTGATCGAGGCGGAGAAGGCGGTCCAGGAGGAGGAGCAGCGCCTGGCCTCGCGCTGGGTGCCGGGAAAGGCGGCGGCCTAGCGCAAGCGCGGCGTCCCGCGTGCCTCGCTGCCTTGCCGCTGCGCTTTGCCGCACAAGGTGCCGCAACGGCATCGGGGCCGCACGCTGGCGGCCCCGATGAGGTACTGCGTCGTGGCAGGACTCAGTGCTTCGGCACGATCGCCGCCGCCGCGGCGACCGCGGTGGCCGACGGCACCGGCGCCTCCCGCTTCGGCGCCACCCACAACCGGAACACGAACCAGGCCAGGGCCAGCGCGCCGACGCTGAACAACGTGTCGGCCGGCACCCGCATCCACACCAGCAGGTCCACGATCGGCTGCTGCATGAACTCGGCCGAGCGCGCGTACCAGTAGCCGTGGTCGATCGCGGCGATGAGCTGGAGGATGCCCAGCGGCAGCAGGGTGAACGCGGCCATGCCGGCCAGGCCGATGTTGAGCGACCAGAACGAGGTTTTCAGCAGCCGCTCGCTCCACACCACGTCCGGCTTCAGCCCGCGCAGGCAGAACAGCATCAGGCCGATGCCGAGCATGCCGTACACGCCGAACAGCGCGGTGTGGCCGTGGGTCGGGGTCAGGTTCAGGCCCTGCATGTAGTACAGCGCCAGCGGCGGGTTGATCAGGAAGCCGAACAGACCCGCGCCGACCAGGTTCCAGAACGAGACCGCCAGGAAGAACATGATCGGCCAGCGGTAGCGCTCCATCCACGGCGTGGCCTTGCCCAGCCTGTAGTTGTGGTAGGCCTCGAAACCGACGTAGGCCAGCGGCACCACTTCCAGCGCCGAGAAGCTGGCGCCCAGCGCGATCACCGCCGTGGGCGTGCCGGTGAAGTACAGGTGGTGCAGGGTGCCGAGCACGCCGCCGGCCATGAACACGATGGTGGCGAACAGCACCGCGATGGTGGCGGTGCGGGTCTGCAACAGGCCCAGGCGGGTGAACAGGAAGGCGATCACCGCCACCGCGAACACCTCGAAGAAGCCTTCCACCCACAGGTGCACGACCCACCAGCGCCAGTACTCGACCATCGACAGGTGGGTGTGCTCGCCCCACATCAGGCCGGCGGCGTAGAACACGCCGATCGCGACCACCGACAGGAACAGCAGGCCCACGATCGAGCGCGATTCGGTGCCGGTGCGCATGGCCGGCCACAGCGCGCGGCCGACCAGGGTCAGCCACAGCAGCAGGCCGATGAACAGGAACCACTGCCAGAAGCGGCCCAGGTCGACGTATTCCCAGCCCTGGTGGCCGAACCAGAAGTTCTTGTCCAGGCCCAGCTTCTGCATCACCGCCAGCCACTGCCCGGTGAAGGCGCCTATCACTATGATCAGCAGGCAGGTCCACAGCACGTTGACGCCGAGCCGCTGGAACCTTGGCTCGTGCCCGGAGATCGCCGGGCCGATGTACAGGCCCATGCCCAGCCAGGCGGTGGCGATCCACAGCACCGACAGCTGCGTGTGCCAGGTGCGGGTGAGCGAGTAGGGCAGGATGTCGGCCAGGGCGAAGCCGTAGGCCTCCTGGCCTTCGACCTGGTAGTGCGCGGTGATCGCGCCCAGCAGGATCTGCACCAGGAACAGCGCCATCACCACCCAGAAGTACTTGGCGGTGGCGCGCATCGACGGGGTGACCTTGATCGCGGCCAGCGGGTCGCTCTTGGGCAGCACCGGCACCATTTCCTCGCCGTGGCTGACCGCGTAGTGCCAGCCGAGCAGGCCGATGCCGGCGATCAGGAACAGCACGCTGAACACCGTCCAGATGAACAGGTTGGACGGCGGGGTGTTGCCGACCAGCTCGTCGTGCGGCCAGTTGGCGGTGTAGGTGATGTCAGAGCCGGGTCGTTCGGTGACCGAGGACCACGCCGCCCACCAGTAGAACGCGGTCAGCTGGCGGCGGTGTTCGGCGTCGGGCACCGTGTTGTTGCGCATGGCGTAGGCCTCGCGCAGCGCCGCGGTGGACGGGTCGTTGCCGAACAGGAGCTGGTAGTGGCCGGCGACGGTGCGGATGGCCATCGCGCGGTCGGGGTCGACGGTGATCGTGCCGGTGGCCGCGTTCCAGGTGTTCGGGCGCAGCAGGGCCTGCACGCGGTGGGTGTAGGCGGCCTGGGTGGCGCCGTCCAGCGCCTTGTAGCCGTCGACGCCGTGCTCGCGCGTGGCCCACAGGTCGAGGATCGCCTCGGCCTCGCGGTGCAGCCAGTCCGCGCCCCAGTCCGGGGCGACGTAGCCGCCGTGGCCCCAGATCGAGCCCAGCTGCTGGCCGCCGATCGACTGCCAGACCTGGCGGCCGGTCTCGATGTCCTGGCGGGTGTAGACCACGGTGCCATCGGTGGCGACTACCCGTTCGGGCATGGGCGGGGCCTGGCGGTGGATCTCGCTGCCGACCCAGAGCAGGGCGGCGAACGAGGCGATGAGCAGGACCGCCAGGCCTGCCCAAAGCTTGCGGGTGGAATTCATGACGCGGCTCTCTCCTGCGGGGAATGGCCGCATGTTCGGCGCGGGCGACCGCGGCCTCCATGACGCAGGTCAAGCCGCATGCATCGGCCGTGCCGGGCTTCCCCCTTTCTGCGGTTCGGCGCTCTTCTGTAGGAGCTGACTTCAGTCGGCGACACGGGCGTCGGAACCACGAGGGCGTCGCCTGTGCCGGCGGCGTCGGGTCGCCGGCTGAACCCGGCTCCTACAACAGCAACCGCGCGGGGCTTTCCCCTCCTGCGGCTCGGCGCTCTTCTGTAGGAGCCGACTTCAGTCGGCGACACGGGCGTCGGAACCATGAGGGCGTCGCCTGTGCCGACGGCGTCGGGTCGCCGGCTGAACCCGGCTCCTACAACAGCAACCGCGCGGGGCTTTCCCCTCCTGCGGCTCGGCGCTCTTCTGTAGGAGCTGACTTCAGTCGGCGACACGGGCGTCGGAACCACGAGGGCGTCGCCTGTGCCGACGGCGTCGCGTCGCCGGCTGAACCCGGCTCCTACAACAGCAACCGCGCGGGGCTTTCCCCTTCTACGGCTTGGCGCTCTTCTGTAGGAGCTGACTTCAGTCGGCGACACGGGCGTCGGGATCACGAGGGCGTCGCCTGTGCCGCCGGCGTCGCGTCGCCGGCTGAACCCGGCTCCTACAAAGGGCAGCTGCGTGGTGGCGGCCTCAGTCCCGCAGCACCGCCAGCGCCAGCGCTTCCAGCCGCGCCATGTCCACGATCTCCACGTCGCGCTGCTTGATGTGCAGCAGGCCTTCCTGCTCGAAGCGGCGCAGCACGCGGCTCACGGTTTCCGGCGCCTGGCGCAGGTAGTTGGCGATGTCGGTGCGCGACATGGTCAGCTGGAACCGGCGCGGCGAGAAACCGCGCGCGGCGAGACGCCGCGACAGCCCGATCAGGAACGCGGCCATGCGCTCGTCGGCGGTGTTGTCGCGCGCGAACAGCGAGGCCACGCCGATGTCGCGGCTCATCAGCCGGAACAGGTGCTGCTGCAGGTTGGGCAGGCGCGTGGCCAGCAGCGCGATCTTGGGGAACGAGAACCGGCACAGCATCACCGTGTCCAGCGCCACCGCATTGCATGGGTAGCGGTCGCCGTGGATCGCGTTCAGGCCGATCACCTCGCCGGGCAGGTGGAAGCCCAGCACCTGTTCGTGCCCGTTGCGGTCGATCTGGTAGGTCTTGACTGTACCGGCGCGGACCGCAGCGATCGCGGTGAACGGGTCGCCCTCGCGGAACACGTGCTCGCCCGGATGCAGCGGGCCGACATGCTCGACCAGCACGTGCAGGTCCATCAGCGCGCTCTTGTCCATGCCCTCGGACAGGCAGGCCTGGGAGAACGCGCAGGTCGAGCAGAAGGTCAGCGCGTCGCCGTCGTCGGCCATCACGGCCGGCCCGCTGCGCGGGAACACGGTCTGCGGACTCATGCGCGGCTCCCCGCCGGGTTCAGACGGTGCGCGAGTACCGGGGCGATGCCGCCTCGTTCTGCCCTTGGGCGGACGATCCGTTGGCGGCTGGCGTGAGGTAGCGGTCGAAGCACATGGCGATGATACGCAGCAGCAGGCGGCCGCGCGAGGTCGCGTGAAGACCGCGTCGATCGAGTTCGACCAGGCCGTCGTCCTGCAGCGGCACCAGCCGCGCCAGCGCATCGCCGAAGTAGGCGCGGAAATCGATCACGTGGCGGCGGCCGAGCGCATCGAAGTCCAGTTCGCCGTGGCACATCAGCGCCTGGATCACGTCGGCGCGGATCACGTCGTCCTCGTCCAGGTGCATGCCGCGCCACACCGGCAGCCGGCCGGCGTCGATCGCCTGCTCCCAGCCGGGCAGGTCGCGCGGGTTCTGGCTGAAGCTGGCGCCGATGTGGCTGATCGCGCTCACGCCCAGGCCGACCAGGTCGCTCTCGGCGTGGGTGGTGTAGCCCATGAAGTTGCGATGCAGGCCGCCCTCGCGCTGGGCGCGGGCCAGCTCGTCATCGGGCAGGGCGAAGTGGTCCATGCCGATGTACTGGTAGCCGGCTGCGCCGAGCCGGTCGATCGCCAGGCGCAGCAGGTCGAGCTTGGCTTCCGGCGAGGGCAGGTCTTCGGCGTGGATGCGCTGCTGCGGGCGGAACAGGTTCGGCAGGTGCGCATAGCCGTAGATCGCCAGCCGGTCCGGCCGCGCCTGCAGGGTGATGTCCAGGGTGCGGGAGAAGCCTTCGAGCGTCTGCTTGGGCAGGCCGTAGATCAGGTCGACGTTGACCGAGCGGAAGCCGTGCTCGCGACAGGCCTCGATGATCCCCAGGGTCTGCTCCACGCCCTGCACGCGGTTGACCGCCTGCTGCACCACCGGGTCGAAATCCTGCACGCCCAGGCTGGCGCGGTTGAAGCCGGCCTGCGCCAGCTGGCCGACCTCGGCCGGGGTGATGAAGCGCGGGTCCAGTTCGATCGAGCAGTCCATGCGCTCGCCCGCGGCGAAGCGGAAATGGCGGCGAAGCACGTCCAGCGCCTCGGCGATCTGCTCCGGGGAGAGGAAGTTGGGCGTGCCGCCGCCGAAATGGACCTGTTCCACGTCGCGGTCGCGGTCGAACATCGCCGCGGCCAGGTCGATCTCGCGGTACAGGCGGGTGAGGTAGGCCGCGCCGCGGGTGGCATCGCGGGTGATGATCCGGTTGCAGCCGCAGTAGAAGCACGGGCTGGTGCAGAACGGGATGTGCAGGTACAGCGAGATCGGGCGCGGGATCGGATCGCCGTTGGTGGCGGCGGCGACCTGGCGCAACTCGGCCTCGCCGAAGCCGGAGCTGAACTGCGGCGCGGTCGGGTAGGAGGTGTAGCGCGGCCCCGGCACGTCGTAGCGCTGGAGCAGCTGCGGGTCGAAAAGGGCGGACAGGGTGGCCATGGCGCACAGGCTAGGCGCGGGCGGCGGCCCTGTCCTTGATGCAGGTCAATCCGGCGGCCGCTGCCGCGGATGCTTCAGCCAGGTGACGATGCGCGCGACCTGATCCCGGTCAAGGCGCCTGGCGACGACCCGCGCCACGCTGCCGGCATGGCCTACCTGCTGCTCCTGCTCGTGCACCTGCTGGCCGCGATGGCGTTCGCCGGCACGGTGCTGTTCGAGGTGCTGTTCCTGCCCGGGGTGCGCCGGCGGTTGCCGGCGGCGGCGGGACTGCGGCTGGAGGCGGCGTTCGCCGAGCGCGCGCGCCGGATCATGCCCTGGGTGCTGCTGGCGCTGTACGCGGCCGGGCTGGGCCTGGCCTGGCACCACCGCGGCGCGCTGGCGCGCCCGCTGGACAGCGCCTTCGCCCTGCTGCTGGTGGTCAAGATCGCGCTGGCGGCCAGCGTGTTCGGCCATTTCCTGTGGGCGATGGTCCAGCAGCGGCGTGGCCGCCTGGACGGGCCACGCTCGCGGCGCCTGCACCGCAGCGTGCTGCTGCACGTGCTGGCCATCGTGGTGCTGGCCAAGGCGATGTTCCACCTGTAGGAGCCGGGTTCAGCCGGCGACACGTGCGTCGGGGCCATGAGGGCGTCGCCTGTGCCGAGGGCGTCGGGTCGCCGGCTGAACCCGGCTCCTACAATGGTTGCGATGCTGTCGCTCTTCTGTAGGAGCTGACTTCAGTCGGCGACACGGGCGTCGGAACCATGAAAGAGTCGCCTGCGCCCACGGCGTCGCGTCGCGGGCAAGCCCGGCTCCTAAAACAGCGAGCAAGACGCACCGGGACTCGCCGCGGCTTCATGTTGCATGGCAACATCGGGCTCGAAGCCACTTCCACGCCACCCGTCGCCCGATGCTTCGCGTCCTGCTGGTCAACGACACCGACAAGCCCATCGCCGAGCTGGAGCAGGCGCTGCGCGCGGCCGGCTACGAGGTGCTGCCGCACGTGGCCGCCGCCGCCGGCCTGCTCAAGGCGGTACAGGACCGGCAACCGGACGTGGTGATCCTCGACGTGGAGTCGCCTTCGCGCGACACCCTGGAGCAGCTGGCGATGCTCCACCGGCACGCGCCGCGCCCGGTGGTGATGTTCTCGGCCGACGGCGACGACGCGCTGATCCGAGACGCACTCGGCGCCGGCGTGGCCGCCTACGTGGTCGACGGCCTGTCGCCGGCGCGGCTGGCGCCGGTGCTCAGCGTTGCCATGGCCCGCTTCGAGCAGCAGTCGCACGCGCGGCAGCGCCTGGACGAACTGGAGCGCAGGCTGGGCGACCGCAAGGACATCGACCGCGCCAAGGGCCTGCTGATGGACCGCCGCGGCATGAGCGAGGCCGAGGCCTACGCCGCGCTGCGCCAGCAGGCGATGAAGCAGGGACTGAAACTGGCGGACGTGGCCCGCCGGATCCTGGCCATGGCCGACCTGTTGGGATGAGCCGATGACGACGAACGCACAAGCCGCAACACGCGCGCTGGACGTGGGTTTCATGCCGCTGCTGGACGCCGCGCCGCTGGTCGCGGCGGTGCGGCTGGGCCTGGACCGCAAGCACGGGCTGGAACTGCGCCTGCACCGGCAGGCGTCGTGGGCCACGCTGCGCGACCGCCTGCTGTCGGGTGAACTGGACGCGGCGCACGTGATGGCGGCGCTGGTGCTGGCGGTGCAGACCGGCATCGGCGGCCCGCAAGCGGACCTGGCCATCCTCATGGGCCTGAACCGCAACGGCCAGGCCATCGCCCTGTCGCCGCCGCTGGCCGAGGCGCTGGCCCAGGGCCGGCCGTTGGCCGAGGCGTTGCGCGCGCTGCCGCGGCGGCCGGTGTTCGCGCAGACCTTCCCCACCGGCACCCACGCATTGTGGCTGTACCACTGGCTGGCCGCGCAGGGCGTGGATCCGATGCGCGACGTCGAGGCGGTGACGCTGCCGCCGCCGCAGATGCCGCGCGCGCTGGCCGACGGCGCGCTCGACGGCTTCTGCGCCGGCGAGCCCTGGGGCGAACAGGCCGAAGCGACCGGCGCCGGCCGCCGGGTGGTCCGCAGCGGGCAGCTGTGGCCCGGTCATCCGGAAAAGGTGCTGGCCTGCCGGCGCGACTTCGCCGCGCTGCAGCCGGAGCTGGCGACCGCGCTGACGGCCGCGGTGCTGGAAGCCTGCCGCTGGCTGGATGCCGACCCCCGCCACCGCGAACAGGCCGCGCAGTGGCTGGCGGCGCCGGATGCGATCGGCCTGCCGCTCGACCGGCTGGCCGCGGGCCTGCTGCCGCGTGCGGGCGACGTGCCGGAACAGTCGCTGCAATTCCATGCCGATGGCGCGGCGAACCTGCCGCGCATCGCCGACGGCCGCTGGTTCCTGGAGCAGTTCCGGCGTTGGCGCTGGCTGCCGCCGGCCGCCGATGGCGGGGACGAGGGTACCGGTGACGCCGATGCGGATGCGTGGCTCGCCGACGTCTACCGCCTGGACGTCTACCACCAGGCTGCGGAGGACGTGGGTGTGCTGCTGCCGGCGCAAGACGCATCATTGGATCGCGGCCGCCCGCAGTAACCGCGCCCAACAAGACACCAACCCCGTCGTTCCGGCGCAAGCCGGAACCCAGTGACTTGGGTCTTTACCCGTGGCCCACAAGACGCCGGGTGATCAGCCATGCGGCTGCTGTGGAGCGTTTCCGGCTTGCGCCGAAACGACGGGACTTTTGCGGCGCTGCACAATACGAGTGCGAGGCTGCACCTATGCGGTGCAAGCCCGGCCAGCGGCGACGACTGCGCCCACCCGCGGAAAAACCGGTCGACGACCCCGCAACTCCCTGATCCAGCAACGTTTCCGGCACCCATGCTGCACTGCGCCAGAAGTTGGCACGTGCATTGCGTAGCCCTGCATCGCAGGCACAACGGCGTGCCCGCCCACAACCCGATCACGTAGCCAGGCCAACGGCGGCCGAGGCCACGCAGACAACGGCGTCTCCCCGGTGCGAACCGGGAGACGCCGTTTTTGTTTCTCCTGCGCAACCGTTGCAACCGTCCAACGCCGCTCCGCACCCGCGGACGGCCCATCCGGAGATGGCGTGGCATGAACCGATCGTTCTGGAAAGCCGGACACGCGCCCACCCTGCTGTCGGCGTTCCTGTACTTCGACCTGAGCTTCATGGTCTGGTACCTGCTCGGCCCGATGCAGGTGCAGATCGCGCAGGCGCTGGCGCTGGACACCCAGCAGCGCGCGCTGATGGTGGCCGTGCCGATCCTGTGCGGCGCGGTGCTGCGCTTGTTCCTGGGCCTGCTCGCCGACCGCATCGGTGCCAAGCGCACCGGCGTGCTCGCCCAGATCGTGGTGATCGCCGCGCTGCTGGCCGCCTGGCGGCTGGGCGTGCACAGCCTGGGCCAGGCGCTGCTGCTGGGCGTGATGCTGGGCGTGGCCGGCGCCTCGTTCGCGGTGGCGCTGCCGCTGGCCTCGCGCTGGTATCCGCCCGAGCACCAGGGCACGGCGATGGGGATCGCCGGTGCCGGCAACTCCGGCACCGTGCTCGCCGCGCTGTTCGCGCCGGCGCTGGCCGCCGCGTTCGGCTTCCAGAACGTGTTCGGCCTGGCCGCGATCCCGCTGCTGCTGGTGCTGGCGATCTTCGTCGCCTGCGCGAAGGACGCGCCGGTGCCGGTGCCGCGCAAGACCCTGGGCGATTACGCGCGGGTGCTGGTCGGCAACCGCGACTCGTGGTGGTTCATGTTCTTCTACGCGATCACCTTCGGCGGCTTCGTCGGCTTCGCCAGCGCGCTGCCGGGCTATTTCCACGACCAGTTCGGTTTCGAGCCGAAGCTCGCCGGCTGGGCCACCGCCGCCTGCGTGCTGGCCGGCTCGGTGATGCGCCCGGTCGGCGGCGTGATCGCCGACCGCATCGGCGGAACGCGCACATTGCAGATGGTCTACGCCGCGGTCACCGTGTTGGTGGCCACCGCCGCGCTGGGCATCGGCGGCGCGGCGGCGACGGTGGCCCTGTTCGTGGCCACGCTGTTGTGCCTGGGCGCCGGCAACGGCGCGGTGTTCCAGCTGGTGCCGCAGCGCTTCGGCGCCGAGATCGGGTTGATGACCGGCCTGATCGGCATGGCCGGCGGCGTCGGCGGCTTCCTGCTCGCCGCCGGGCTGGGCGTGGTCAAGCAGAACCTGGGTTCCTACGCGCTCGGCCTGTGGCTGTTCGCCGGCGTGACCCTCGCCGCCTCGCTGTGCCTGGTGGGGGTCAAGCAGCGTTGGCGCCTGCACTGGGCGGCGGCGGGCGAGGTGCGGGTCTGAGGCCATGGACATGCAGATCGCGATCGATCCGCTGACCGGTCCGGAGATCGCCGCGCTGCTGCGCGAGCACCTGGACGAGATGCATCGCATCTCGCCCCCGGAAAGCGTCCACGCGCTGGAGCTGTCGCGGCTGCGGGTGCCGGACATCACCTTCTGGAGCGCCTGGCACGACGGCACGCTGGTGGGTTGCGCGGCCCTGCGCGAACTGGGCGGCTGGCATGGCGAGATCAAGTCGATGCGCACCATCGCCGCGTACCGCGGCCGCGGCGTGGCCACGGCGCTGATGCGGCGCATCCTGGACGAGGCGCGCCAGCGCGGCTATCGCCGGCTGAGCCTGGAGACCGGAACCCAGCCGGAATTCGCGCCGGCCCGCGTCCTCTACCAACGCTTCGGCTTCGCGCCGTGCGGACCGTTCGCCCACTACGTCGAAGACCCGTGCAGCGCGTTCATGACCCGCGCGCTGCCGGACCAGCACAACGGGAACCCCTGATGAAGAAGCCAAGACTGGTGGTGGTGGGCAACGGCATGGCCGGCATCCGCACGCTCGAGGAGCTGCTGAAGCTCGCGCCGGACATGTACGACATCACCGTGTTCGGCGCCGAGCCGCACCCGAACTACAACCGCATCCTGCTCTCGCCGGTGCTGGCCGGCGAGCAGGACTTCGACGAGATCGTGCTCAATCCTCTGTCCTGGTACGCGGACCACGGCATCACCCTGCACCTGGGCAAGGAAGCCACCACGATCGACCGGGTGCGGCGCAAGATCGTCGCTGCCGACGGCACCGAGGCCGAATACGACCGCCTGCTGCTGGCCACCGGCTCGGTGCCGTTCATCCTGCCGATCCCGGGTAAGGACCTGAAGGGGGTGATCGGCTACCGCGACATCCACGACACCCGGACCATGATCGAGACCGCCAGGGCGAAGCAGCACGCGGTGGTGATCGGCGGCGGCCTGCTCGGGCTGGAGGCGGCCAACGGACTGAAGCTGCGCGGCATGCAGGTGACCGTGGTCCACCTGGCCGGCTGGCTGCTGGAACGGCAGCTGGACCCGGTGGCGGGCGCGCTGCTGGAAAAGTCGCTGGCCGAACGCGGGCTCGACTTCCGCCTCAACACCTCCACCACCGGGATCGTCGGCAACGAGGCCGGCGAAGTCGCCGCGGTGCGCTTCTCCGACGGTGAGCAGATCCCCGCCGACCTGGTGGTGATGGCCGCCGGCATCCGCCCCAACACCACCCTGGCGCAGGCCGCGGGCATCCATTGCAACCGCGGCATCGTGGTCAACGACACCCTGCAGACCTACGACCCGCGCGTGTATGCGGTCGGCGAATGCGCCAGCCACCGCGGCATCGCCTACGGCCTGGTCGCGCCGCTGTTCGAGCAGGCCAAGATCTGCGCCAACCACCTGGCCACCTGGGGCATCGGCATCTACAAGGGCTCGGCGGTGTCGACCAAGCTCAAGGTCACCGGCATCGACCTGTTCTCGGCCGGCGACTTCATGGGCGGGGAAGGCAGCGAGGAGATCGTGCTCTCCGACCCGGCCGGCGGCCTGTACAAGAAGCTGGTGATCCGCGACGACAAGCTCGTCGGTGCCTGCCTGTACGGCGACACCGGTGACGGCGCCTGGTATTTCAAGCTGATCAAGGATGCCAGCGCGATCGGCGAGCGCCGCGACACCCTGGCCTTCGGCGAGACCGCGCTGGGCGACGCCGGCACCGCCGGCCAGGACCGCGCGGCGACCATGGCCGATGGCGACGAGGTCTGCGGCTGCAATGGCGTGTGCAAGGGCACGATCGTCAAGGCGGTGCGCGAGCAGGGGCTGTTCACCGTCGACGAGGTCAAGAAGCAGACCAAGGCCGCCAGCTCCTGCGGCTCGTGCACCGGCCTGGTCGAGCAGATCCTGATGAACTGCCTGGGCTCCAACTTCCAGGAGACGCCCAAGACCAAGGCGGTCTGCGGCTGCACCGGCCTGACCCATGGCGAGGTGCGCCAGGCGATCCGCGAGCACCACCTGGTCAGCCACGCCCAGGCCTACGCCTTCATGGAATGGCGCACGCCCAACGGCTGCGCCACCTGCCGCCCGGCGATCAACTACTACCTGCTCTCGACCTGGCCGCGCGAGGCGGTGGACGACCCGCAGAGCCGCTTCATCAACGAGCGCGCCCACGCCAACATCCAGAAGGACGGCACCTTCTCGGTGGTGCCGCAGATGAAGGGCGGGGTTACCAACCCGTCCGAGCTGCGCCGGATCGCCGACGTGGCCGACAAGTACGCGATCCCGATGGTCAAGGTCACCGGCGGCCAGCGCATCGACCTGCTCGGGGTGAAGAAGGAGGACCTGGTCGGGGTGTGGAAGGACCTGGGGATGAAGTCCGGCCACGCCTACGGCAAGTCGATCCGCACGGTGAAGACCTGCGTGGGCAGCGAGTTCTGCCGCTTCGGCACCCAGAACAGCACGCAGATGGGCATCGACCTGGAGACGATGCTGGCCAACATGTGGAGCCCGCACAAGGTCAAGCTGGCCGTGTCCGGCTGCCCGCGCAACTGCGCCGAATCCGGGATCAAGGACGTGGGCATCATCGCGGTGGACTCGGGCTGGGAGATCCATGTCGGCGGCAACGGCGGGATCAAGACCGAGGTCGCCCGCTTCCTGGCCAAGGTCAGGACCGCCGAGGAAGTGAAGGAATACACCGGCGCGTTCCTGCAGCTGTACCGCGAGGAGGCCTATTACCTGGACCGCACCGTGCACTACCTGGAGCGGGTGGGCCTGGACTACGTCAAGCGCAAGGTGGTCGACGACGCGGCCAACCGGCGCGCGCTGTACGAGCGGCTGCTCTACGCGCTGGAAGGCCTGTCCGACCCGTGGGCGGCGCGCGTGGCCGGCACCCAGGCGCGGGAGTATGCCCCGTTGAAGCTGCAGCCACCGAAGCTGGACCGGCAGATCGCCGTGGCCCTGGAGGACTGAGCATGAGCGGAACCGAAGCCTGGGTGCGCATCTGCCTGCTTGACGATATCCCGCTGCTGGGCGCGCGCGTGCTGCAGCGCGAGGGTGGCGACGACATCGCCCTGTTCCGGCCCGCCGAAGCGCGCGTGTTCGCCTTGGCCGACCGTTGCCCGCACAAGGGCGGGCCGCTGTCGCAGGGGATTGTCAGCGGCGACACCGTGACCTGCCCGCTGCACGGCTGGAACATCGGCCTGGACAGCGGCCAGGCCTGCGCACCGGACGTGGGCTGCGCGCGCCGCTACCCGGTGCAGGTGCGCGACGGCGAGGTGTGGCTGTCGCTGCTGCCGGCAGCGCAAGCCGATGCTGTCGTGGAGGCCGCCGCCTGATGGATGGCACCGGCGCCGCGGACGGGCCGGGCGGGCGCCGCATCACTCGCTCTACCTGCTGCTACTGCGGCGTCGGCTGCGGCGTGCTGATCCACAGCGAGCGCATTGCACAGGGCGAGCGCATCACCGGCGTGGAAGGCGATCCGGAGCATCCGGCCAATTTCGGCCGGCTGTGCAGCAAGGGCCGGACCCTGGCCGACAGCGCGCGCAGCCTGCACGGCCGCGCGCTGTGGCCGGAACTGCGCGGTCGGCGCCAGGATGCGCGGCGGCCGGTGGACTGGGCGCTGGCGCTGGACACGGTGGCCGAGCGCCTGGCCGGGATCGTCGAGCGGCACGGCCCGGACGCGGTCGCGTTCTACATCTCCGGCCAGCTGCTGACCGAGGACTACTACGTCTTCAACAAGCTGGCCAAGGGCCTGCTGGGCACCAACAACATCGACACCAATTCGCGCCTGTGCATGTCCAGCGCGGTCACCGGCTACAAGCTGGCCTTCGGCGCGGACGGCCCGCCGACCTGCTACGAGGACCTGGAGCACGCGAAGACCGTGCTGTTCGCCGGCAGCAATGCCGCCTACGCGCATCCGGTGCTGTTCCGGCGACTGGAGGAGGCCAAGGCGCGCGATCCGGACGTGCGCTGGATCGTGGTCGACCCGCGCCGCACCGACACCGCGGCGATGGCCGACCTGCACCTGGCGATCCAACCGGGCACCGACGTCGCGCTGTTCAACGGCATGCTCCACCACCTGGTGTGGGAGGGGCTGCTGGACGAGGCGTTCATCGCCGCGTACACCACCGGCTTTCCCGAGCTCAAGCAGTTGCTGCGCGACTACACCCCGCGCATGTCGGCCGAGATCTGCGGCGTCCCGGTGCAGGACCTGGTCGCCGCCGCCGAGTGGTTCGGCCGCAGCCCGGCGGCGCTGTCGCTGTACTGCATGGGCCTGAACCAGTCGGCGCACGGCACCGACAAGAACCTGGCGCTGATCCACCTGCACCTGGCCACGCGCCAGCTCGGCCGTTCCGGTGCCGGCCCGTTCTCGCTGACCGGCCAGCCCAACGCGATGGGTGGGCGCGAGGTCGGCGGCATGGCCACGATGCTGGCCGCGCACCGCGAGATCGGCGACGACGCGCACCGCGCGGAGGTCGAGGCGCTGTGGAAGCTGGCCCCGGGCAGCCTGTCGCCGCGGCCGGGGCTGGCGGCGGTGGAACTGTTCGAAGCGCTGCACAGCGGCAAGGTCAAGGCGGTATGGATCGCCTGCACCAACCCCGTGCACTCGATGCCCGACATCGGCCGGGTGCGCGAAGCGTTGCAGCGGGCCGAGTACGTGGTGGTGCAGGAGGCCTTCGCCGACACCGACACCGTGCCCTACGCCGATGCGCTGCTGCCGGCGTCGACTTGGGGCGAGAAGGACGGCACGGTGACCAATTCCGAGCGGCGCATCTCGCGGGTCCGCGCCGCGGTGGCCGCACCCGGGCAGGCGCGGCCGGACTGGTGGATCGCGCGCGAAGTGGCGCGCCGGATCGAGGCGCGGCTGGCCGCGCCGGGCGCCGCGCCGCTGTTCGAGGCCGACGCGCCGGCGACGATCTTCGACGAGCACCGCGCGCTGACCGTCGGCCGCGACCTGGACATCGGCGGCCTGGACTACCTGCGGCTGGAAAGCGACGGGCCGCAGCAGTGGCCATTTCCCGCCGCCGCCGCGCAAGGCCAGGCACGCCGCTACGCCGACGGCGTGTTCGCCACCGCCGACGGGCGTGCCCGCTTCCACGCCACGCCCTACAAGCCGGTGGCCGAACCGACCTCGGCGCGCTACCCGTTGCGCCTGCTCACCGGCCGCCTGCGCGACCAGTGGCACGGCATGTCGCGCACCGGCCGGGTGCCTGAACTGTTCGCGCACAGCCCCGAGCCGGGCCTGCGCATGCACCCGGACGACGCGGCACGGCGCGGGCTGAAGATCGGCGAACTGGTGCGGGTGTCGAGCAAGCGCGGCGAACTGGTGCTGCCGCTGGAACTGTCCGACGAGGTCGGCTCGGGCACCGTGTTCGCGGCGATGCACTGGAGCGGGCAACACCTGTCCAGCGGCGGCATCAACGAGGTCAGCCAGCCGGCAGTGGACGCGCGATCGCGCCAGCCCGAACTCAAGCATGCCGCGGTGCGGGTGGAGAAGGCCGGGTTGGGCTGGCACCTGCTCGCCGCCCGCCGCGGCGATGTGCTGGCGCTGCGTACGGCGGTGCAGCCGCTGCTCAAGGAGTGCGGCTACGCGGGCCTGTCGCTGCATGCCGAGGCCGATGCACCGGAAGGCGTGGCCTGGCTGGTGCTGCGCGCGGCCGCGGCCGAGGCGATGCCGGCGGACTGGCTGGCGGCACTGGACGCGGCGCTTGCGCTGGCGGCCGGCCC
Organism: Pseudoxanthomonas suwonensis; assembly: GCF_000972865.1. NCBI lineage: Bacteria > Pseudomonadati > Pseudomonadota > Gammaproteobacteria > Lysobacterales > Lysobacteraceae > Pseudoxanthomonas > Pseudoxanthomonas suwonensis. The sequence continues at coordinate 1,337,310 of NZ_CP011144.1, read as the reverse complement.
GGACACGCCGGACGTTCTCGAATACCGCGACATGCGCCGTGGCCTGCTCAAGCGCGTGGCCTGGCGTAGCGACGCCGGCGACAGCTTCATCGACGGCCTGCTCTGGAGCGGTGCGCAACCCGGCGGCGAATCGCTGCTGCGCAGCGCGCTGGGCGGTGGTGCCTGGCGCGGCCCGCGCCTGGCCGCGTTCTCCGCGACGGCCGAGGTCGCCCGCGACCCGGTGGTGTGCGTCTGCCGCCAGGTCACCGAATCGGCGATCCGCGCCGAGGTGCGCAACGGCGCGGACGTGCCGGCGCTCAAGCAGCGCCTGGGCTGCGGCACGGTCTGCGGCTCCTGCGTGCCGCAGCTCACCCGGCTCGCGCGCGAGGCCGCAAGCGCATGAAACCCACGCGTCCACCGGAGCCGGCGATGGCATCGTTCCCGAATTCCCCGTCCATGCCGCGCCGCATTCCCGCCGAGGTCGTGCTGCTGTCCGCCGGTCCGGGCGACCTCGAGCTGCTGACCCTCAAGGCGGTGCGCGCGCTGGCCACGGCCGAGGTGCTGCTGCTCGACGAACTGGTTGATCCGGACATCGTCGAACTGGCCCCGCATGCGCGCGTCGTGCGCGTGGGCAAGCGCGGCGGCTGCCGCTCCACGCCACAGGCGTTCATCTGCCGGCTGATGCGCCGCTATGCGCTGCAGGGCCTGCGCGTGGTCCGGGTCAAGGGCGGCGAGGCGCTGCTGTTCGGCCGCGCCGGCGAGGAGATCGCGTTCCTGCGCCAGGCCGGCGTGCCGGTGCGGATCGTCAACGGCATCAGCGCCGCGTTCGCCGCCGCGGCCGCGCTGGAGGTGTCGCTGACCCATCGCGGGCACTGCCACGGGGTGACCTTCGTCACCGCGCACACCCACGACCATGGCGAGCCGGACTGGGAAGCGCTGGCGCGCAGCGGCACGACCCTGGCCATCTACATGGGCATGGGCCGGATCGGCCCGGTCGCACGCGGTCTGCTCCGCCATCTGCCGGCGGAGACGCCAGTGGCCATCGTCCAGGCGGCGAGCCAGCCCGGCGAGCGCCGCCTGCTGTCGACGCTGGGTGAGCTGGCCGATGCCGCACCAACGCCGGAAACGGGGTATCCGGGCGTGATCCTGGTCGGCTCCGCGCTGGCGGAAGTGTCGCCATGCGCCGTGAAGGCCGCCGTGCAGGAAACCTCGCTGCGGAAGCGTGCCGGTGATCGGCCGGGCGCGCATTGATCCGCCTTGCTTGGGAAGGACCTGCGACGTTGCCGGAAGCTATCGCTTGAGTCGGGCCGCCGCGAAGCGACGGCGACTCGAATGGACCGTCAGCCCTTCTTGGACCATACCGGGGTCAGCGCAGTGACTTCCGGAGGTCCGGCCAGGAGAGGCTCGACCTCCTTGAGGTATGCCGCATAGCTCTCCTTCTCCAGGAACTCCTGCGAGGCCTCGGTGCTGGCGTACTGTTGGAAAGCACTGATTGAATCGGGGTCCGAATTGTCGAAGCAATAGAAGTACGCCAGATGGCCCGGATTGGCGGATACGGCAGGCGCCATGTGCTTCTCCCAGATCCTGCGCACGTCATCCCGCCTTCCTGGTTGTGTCTTGTGCTTGACGATCAGCGCGAACGAGGTCATCCAATGGACTCCAATGTGTCGTTTGCTTGAGAGGTCTGGTGCCTGAATAGACGTCGCGAAGCGGCGTCGGCTTGAATGGATTGTTGGGTATGCGAGCTACGGCCTGCGCGGGCGCTGCCTGGCCGACACCGACTTGATGACAAGGCCACCCGCACCAGCCGGAGGCAACGGGATCCTGGCGGCGATCAGGGCCTGGGCGATGAGGTCATCGATCTCCGCCTTGTCCAGCGCGGCTGCAGAGGCAAGCGGAACGAACCGGTTGGTGCTTCCGCTGCCCTGCAGCAGGCCGTGCGGATCCTTGAGGGAGGATCGTCCGCCTTGAAGGAAGCAAAGATTGACACGCTTCGGGTAAACAGCGAGTGAGAAGATCGCTTCGGAAGCCCGCTGCGTGGGGCCGAAGCCGACGGCCAAAGCGTTGTAGTTGTCATAGACAAGCTGGATCGCGGAAAGGAGGCGCATGCGCATCTTCACCAGCGCGGCGCGGGCCAGCCCGGCAATCTCAGGCGTGAACCTGGCAATGAAGCCGTCCAGCTGTTCTTCGGGGGTCATGATCATTCTCCCCTGGCGCCCGACAACGAGGGTGGCCTCGTGCCGGTGATCCAGAAGCGCCTCTACCGCTACCGGAGAGGGGTCGGGGTGAGGGTACGTCGGATCCGCCAGTTCGGTAACGAGGTGTCACCAGCCTCCCATCCTCCGATTCGATCCATGCAGGTCCCATTCTCCGGAAGTGCAAGAACAAGCATCCGCCGCTTCCAGGCGACGCATGCCATGACCGATCGTCCATCGTGGCCGCCCCAGCAGCGCTGATGCGGCAGCGCACATTATCCGCATACGGAGCCTGTGGTAGCCTCGGCGCCGAGTACTGCTGCGTTCCCATCCTGAAAAGGCCAGGCACATGGAGCAGAACCCCGGCAAGGAGGTCCAGGCGACCCGCAACCAGGAGCGCATCGCGTTCCTGCTGGTGGTGGCGGTGATCTTCCCGCTGCTGACGATCCTGATCGTGGCCGGCTACGGGTTCCTGGTGTGGATGTGGCAGCTGTTCTACGCCGGGCCGCCGACCGGGTGAGCCGATGGTCGCGTCCGTATCCATGACCCGACGCGCCTTGCTGTTCGGCCGCCAACCGGCCGAAACGCCCGCCCTGCGCCCGCCCTGGGCACTGTCCGAACCCGCCTTCGCCTCGCGCTGCACCCGCTGCGACGCCTGCGTGCGCGCCTGTCCCGAGCAGGTGCTGGCGCGCGGCGCCGACGGCCTGCCGCGCTTCGAGCCGTCGCGCGGCGAATGCACCTTCTGCGGCGACTGCGCGCAGGCCTGCACCAGCGGCGCGCTGGACGCCGCGCTCTCACCGCCCTGGGAGCTGCGCGCGCAGGTGGGGCCGGATTGCCTGCCGGCGCACGGCGTGGTCTGCGCCAGTTGCCGCGAGGTGTGCCTGGAATCGGCGATCCACGTGCCGCCCGGCGCGCGCGGCGCGGCCACGGTCGATCCGGAGCGCTGCACCGGCTGCGGCGCCTGCGTCGGCCTGTGCCCGGCCATGGCGATCGCGCTGGTCCATGCCCCGCTGGAGGTGCCGGCATGAACGCCGTGCCGCGCCAGGACGAAGTGCACATCGCCAGCTTCGTGGTCCAGCACCGCGAGGACGCGGCGGTGGCGCTGGCCGCGGCGGTATCCGTCCATCCCGACCTTGAACTGGCCGTGCCAGGCCCGACCCGCAGCGTCGTGCTGTGCGAGTCGGCCGACCGCCATGCGGTGATGGACCGGGTGGACCAGCTCAAGGACGTGCCCGGCGTGCTGAACGTGCTGCTGGTCTACCACCACGCCGAGCCCGGCCACGCGCTCGACGAGCCCCTGCCCACCGCCAACGCGAGCGGAGCCCCCGCATGAGCACCACACGCCGCGACTTCATCCGGCACAGCGCCGTCGCCACCGCCGCCGCCGCCGCCGGGCTGCCGTTGCCGGGAGGCGGCAGCAACGTCATCACCGAAGGCGACATGACCACGCTGAAGTGGGACAAGGCGCCGTGCCGCTACTGCGGCACCGGCTGCGGGGTCAACGTGGCGGTGCGCGACGGCCGCGTGGTCGCCACCCACGGCGACGTGCATTCGGAGGTCAATCGCGGGATCAACTGCATCAAGGGATATTTCCTGTCCAAGGTGATGTACGGCGAGGACCGCCTGACCAAGCCGCTGCTGCGCAAGAAGAACGGCGCCTACGCCAAGGACGGGGACTTCGTCCCGGTGGAATGGGACGAGGCCTTCGACGTGATGGCCGAGCAGTTCAGGCGCGTGCTCAAGGCCAAGGGCGGCGACGCGATCGGCATGTTCGGCTCGGGCCAGTGGACGATCTGGGAGGGCTACGCGGCCAACAAGCTGATGAAGGCCGGCTTCCGCAGCAACCACATCGACCCCAACGCGCGCCACTGCATGGCCTCGGCGGTGATGGGCTTCATGCGCACCTTCGGCATGGACGAGCCGATGGGCTGCTACGACGACATCGAGGCGGCCGATGCGTTCGTGCTGTGGGGCTCGAACATGGCCGAGATGCACCCGATCCTGTGGACCCGGGTCACCGACCGCCGGTTGTCGCACCCGCACGTCAAGGTCGCGGTGATGTCCACCTTCGAGCACCGCAGCTTCGAACTGGCCGATATCCCGATCGTGTTCAAGCCGCAGAGCGACCTGGTCATCCTCAACTACATCGCCAACCACATCATCCAGACCGGGCGGATCGACAAGGCTTTCGTCGAGCAGAAACTGAACTTCAAGCGCGGCAACCAGGACATCGGCTACGGCCTGCGCCCGGAGCATCCGCTGGAACAGGCCGCCGAGAACGCCGACGATCCGGGCGGCGGCGAGCCGATCACCTTCGAGGAATTCGCCGCCTTCGTCCGGCCCTACACCCTGGAGCGGGCGGTGCAGATGAGCGGGGTGGAGCGCGGCTGGCTGCAGCAGCTGGCCGAACTGTACGCCGACCCGAAGGTGAGGGTCACCTCGTTCTGGACCATGGGCTTCAACCAGCACACCCGCGGGGTGTGGGCCAACAACATGGTCTACAACATCCACCTGCTGACCGGGAAGATATCGACGCCGGGCAACAGCCCGTTCTCGCTGACCGGGCAGCCTTCGGCCTGCGGCACTGCCCGCGAGGTTGGCACCTTCAGCCACCGCCTGCCGGCGGACACGATGGTGGCCAACCCCGAGCACCGCAAGCACGCCGAGGAGATCTGGAAGATCCCGCACGGGACCATCAATCCCAAGCCCGGCTACCACGCGGTGCAGCAGAACCGCATGCTCCGCGACGGCAAGCTCAACGCCTACTGGGTGCAGGTCAACAACAACATGCAGGCCGCGGCCAACCTGATGGAGGAGGGCTGGCCCGGCTACCGCAACCCGGAGAACTTCATCGTCGTCTCCGACGCCTATCCCACGGTCACCTGCCAGGCCGCCGACCTGATCCTGCCGGCGGCGATGTGGGTGGAGAAGGAGGGCGCCTACGGCAACGCGGAACGGCGCACCCAGTTCTGGCACCAGCTGGTCGCCGCGCCCGGCGACGCGAAGTCGGACCTGTGGCAGCTGATGGAATTCTCCAAGCGCTTCACCACCGACGAGTGCTGGCCGGCCGAACTGCTGGCCGCCAACCCGGAGTTCAAGGGCAAGACCCTGTTCCAGGTGCTGTTCGCCAACGGCAATGTGGACCGCTACCCGCTCTCGGACATCGCCGAGGGCTACGCCAACGACGAGTCGCACCATTTCGGCTTCTACGTGCAGAAGGGCCTGTTCGAGGAATACGCCGCCTTCGGCCGCGGCCACGGCCACGACCTGGCGCCGTTCGACATGTACCACCAGGCGCACGGCCTGCGCTGGCCAGTGGTGGACGGCAAGGAGACGCGCCGCCGCTACATCCAGGGCGCCGACCCGTACGTGAAGGACGGCGAGGGCCACAAGTTCTACGGCTTCCCCGACAACCGCGCGGTGGTATGGGCGCTGCCGTACGAGCCGCCGGCGGAGTCGCCCGACGCCGAATACGACATGTGGCTGGTCACCGGCCGGGTGCTGGAACACTGGCATTCCGGCTCGATGACCATGCGCATCCCCGAGCTGTACCGATCGTTCCCGGCGGCGGTGGTGTTCATGCACCCGGACGACGCGCGCGCGCGCGGGCTCAAGCGCGGCGACGAGATCCGGGTAGTGTCGCGACGCGGCGAGATGCGCTCGCGGGTGGAGACGCGCGGGCGCAACCGCATGCCGCGCGGCATGGTCTTCGTGCCCTGGTTCGATGCCGGCCAGCTGATCAACAAGGTCACCCTGGATGCCACCGACCCGATCTCCAAGCAGACCGACTTCAAGAAGTGCGCGGTCAAGGTCGTGGTCGCCTAGGAGGGTTCCCATGCGCAACAAACCCCTGCTCGTCGCGGCCGGACTGACCCTGGTGCTGTCGGTGCTGGTGTTCGCCGCCGGCTGGATGTTCGGCAGCCTGCGCCCGCGCCCGGTGCCGCCGCCGACCGCCGCGTCGGTGCCGGTGGACGCGCGCGCGATCTTCATCCCCGGCGGCAGCGAGATCGATCCGCTGCGCCGCGGCGTGCCGGTGGACAAGGAAGGCCATCCGCCGCCGATGGCGCGGGTGGAGAACACCGACATCAGTCGGGTGCGCAACTACCCGATGCAGCCACCGACCATCCCGCACACCATCGACGGTTACCAGGTCGACCTCAACAGCAACCGCTGCATGCTCTGCCACGCCCGCGCCAATGCCGCCACCTTCCAGGCGCCGCCGGTCAGCGTGACCCACTACATGGACCGCGACGACCAGTTCCTGGCCACGATCTCGCCGCGCCGCTACTTCTGCAACCAGTGCCACGTGGTCCAGACCGACGCGCCGACCCTGGTGGCCAACGGTTTCAAGGACATCGACACGGTGATGGCGCTGCCGGCGCCTCCGGGAGGGCACTGAGCCATGTGGGCGCGGACCAAGCGGCATGCGCTGGGACTGTGGCGCACGCTGCGCTCGCCCAGCCGCTACTACAGCCTCGGCTTCCTGACCGTGGCCGGGTTCATCGCCGGGGTGCTGTTCTGGGGCGGCTTCAACACCGCGCTGGAAGCGACCAACACCGAGAAATTCTGCACCAGCTGCCACGAGATGCGCGACAACGTGTTCGAGGAACTGAAGGGCACGATCCACTACACCAACCGCTCCGGCGTGCGCGCCACCTGCCCGGACTGCCACGTGCCGCACGACTGGACCGACAAGATTGCGCGCAAGATGCAGGCCTCCAAGGAGGTGTGGGGCAAGCTCTTCGGCACCATCAACACCCGCGAGAAGTTCCTCGACGAGCGGCTGGTGCTGGCCACCCACGAGTGGTCGCGGCTGAAGGCCAACGACTCGCTGGAGTGCCGCAACTGCCACGACTTCGATTCCATGGACCTGACCCGGCAGAGCCCGCGCGCCGCGCAGATCCACCGGCTGTGGCTGGGTACCGGTGAGCGCACCTGCATCGACTGCCACAAGGGCATCGCCCACCAGCTGCCGAACATGGCCGGGGTGCCGCAGGGGTAGAGTTCGGCCGGGGGAGGGCGCGGAAGGCGGCCGTTTCCCCGATGCCTGGCGTATCGATCGCCAGGCGGATGCCGATGGCGCGCCTTCGCGGGGAAGTGCCATGAACAAGCCGATGTTGCTGCTGCTGGCGATGCTGCTGCCGCTGCCGGCGGCGGCGCAGGCCGGCGACGACGAGCGCGATGCGAAGATCGCGCGCCTCGAACGGACCGTCGAACTGCTGACCCGGCGCCTCGAGGTGCTGGAAGCCGAGCGGACAGCGGCGGCGGCCGCGACGCCGGGTGTGCCGGATACGCCCGCGGCCTTGGCGCCGCCCGTCGCACCGCCGCCGCCATTACCGGCCTATCGCGACCTGGCGACCTTGCCGGAACCGTCGCCACTGCCAGACCGTCCCAGCATGGACGAGGACGCCGAAGCGGCGGCCCGCGTCGACAACGAGCTGCCCCCGGGCCAGGAAGGCCTGGAGGGTTACTTGCCGCTCGGCGGCACCCGCACCTGGCTGCGGCTGAGCGGCTACGCGAAGCTGGATGCGATGTACGACACCGACGATGCGGGTGTCGCGGACCTGTTCGTCACCTCGGCCATCCCGGCCGGCGCGCAGGACGGGCGCGGCGCGTTCAACATGCATGCGCGGCAGACCCGCTTCACCATCGAGGCGCGCCGGCCGACCAACTACGGCTGGCTGCGCTTCGTGTTGCAGAACGATTTCTTCGGCTCGGGCGGCTCCTATGGGTACAACCTGCGGCATGCCTATGGCCAGCTGGGCAACACCTATGCCGGCTACGGCTTCTCGGCATTCATGGACCTGGATTCGGGACCGGACACGCTGGACTTCGCCGGCGCCGGCGCCATGCCGTTCGGACGCCTGGCCAGCGTGCGCCAGTACTTCCCGCTCAGGAACGGCAACCACCTGTTCGTCGCCGCCGAGCACAACCGGCCGGAGGTCTCCGGTCCCGGCGCGGTGAACGCGCGCACGACCACGCCCAATCTCGTGTTCGGCGTGCGCCACGAGGGCGGTACGGGCCACGTGCAGGCGGCCGTGCTGCTGCGCCACCTGGCCTACAGCGGCGATGCCGGCAGCGACGGCGCCACCGGCAGCGGCGCCACGGTCAGTGGCTCCTTGGGAGGCGCGGACGCCGGCTTCCTGGTCTACGGCGCACTGGCCGGCCGCGGCATCGCCGCCTACACCGGCGACCTGGCCGGCCTGGGCCTGGACGCGACGGTGGATGGCGACGGCTCGCTGGACGTCCTGGACCAGTGGGGCGGCTGGCTGGGCTACACCTATCCGTGGAACCACCGCTGGCGCTCGACGCTGGCGTACGGTCGGCTCCATCTGGAGCGCAACAACCTGCTGGACCCGGGCGATTTCCGCCGCAGCGACTACGCGGCGGCCAACCTGGTCTACTCGCCGATCCCGAGCTGGAGTTGGGGCGTGGAGCTGCTGTACGGCAGGCTGCAGCGGCAGGATGGCATCGATGGCGACGTGTTCCGCCTGCAGACCTCGCTGAAGTACGACTTCATCCGCTGACACGCGCCCGGCGACCGGGCCTTCGCGGGGATTGCCGCGAGGGGCGCGGACGGCTGGCGGAAAGGTGCGCCAATGGCGGGGCGGACGCCGGTCATACATGTGCGAACGGATGTGTGGCATTTTGTCGCGGTCCACCTCTGGAGACCGATATGCGCATTCTCGCCCGCAGCATGCTGCCGACGGCCTGTCTGCTCTTTGCGGCATGCACCGGTGATGTCGTCACCCACGAAACCGCCGCGCCGCAGCCGGGCACTGCACCGGCGCCGGCTCCTGCGCCCACGTCCACGGCAAGCGCCACGCCGCAGGTGGTGTTGTTCCGCAACGTGCGCGTCTTCGATGGCGTGTCCGGCAGCGTCTCCGGCGCGCAGGACGTGCTGGTCCGCGGCAATCGCATCGAGCGCATCGCCACGGGACTGGAGACCGAATCCGGCGCGCACGTGATCGACGGCGGCGGGCGGGTGCTCATGCCCGGCCTGATCGACGCGCACTGGCACAGCATGATGGCGGCCCCGTCGCTGGGCGCGATACTCACTGGCGACCAGCGCTACCTGACCGTGATCGCCGGCGCGGAATCCACCCGCACCCTGATGCGCGGCTTCACCAGCGTGCGCGACGTGGGCGGCAATTCCTTCGGCCTGAAGCAGGCGGTGGACGAGGGCGTGCTGCCCGGGCCGCGCATCTACGGGTCCGGGGCGATGATCAGCGTGACCAGCGGCCACGGCGACTTCCGCCAGGCCGCCAATCTGCCGCGGACGATGGGCGCGCCGGGCCCCACGGACCTGGAAGGCGACACCGCCATCGCCGACAGCCCCGACGAGGTGCGCATGCGCGTGCGCGAGCAGCTGATGCGCGGCGCCGCGCAGATCAAGCTGACCGCCGGCGGCGGCGTGTCTTCGCCGCACAGCCCGCTGGACGCGATCACCTTCACCCCGGCGGAGCTGCGCGCGGCGGTGGAGGCGGCCAATAATTGGGGCACCTATGTCACCGTGCATGCCTACACGTCCCAGGCCGTCCGCGAGGCGATCGATGCGGGGGTCAAGGTCATCGAGCACGGCAGCCTGATGGACGAGGACACCGCCCGGCTGATCGCGCGCCATGGCGTCTGGCTGAGCATCCAGCCGTTCCCGGTCGAGCTGGGCAATGCGTTCCCGCCGGGCTCGGTGGAGCGGGCCAAGTTCGACGAAGTGTTCACCGGCAACAACCACGCCTACGACCTGGCGAAGAAGCACGGACTCAAGACCGCCTGGGGCACCGACGTGCTGTTCTCCGCCGAGCTGGCTGCCCAGCAGGGCGCGATCCTGGCCAGCCTGACCCGCTGGTACACGCCCGCTGAAACTTTGGTCATGGCCACCGGCACCAACGGCGAGCTGCTGCAGCTGAGCGGCAAGCGCAATCCCTATCCCGGCGAGGTCGGCGTGGTGAAGGAAGGCGCGCTGGCCGACCTGCTGCTGGTCGACGGCGACCCGACCGTGGACATCTCGCTGATCACCCGTCCCGAGCAGAGCTTCAAGGTCATCATGAAGGACGGAGTGGTCTACAAGGACACGCTGGGTAATCCTTGAGCCATGGCCGGCGCGGGCCAAAGGCGCAGGCCCGCGTCCGATCCGGGGCCCGCGGTCGCCGATGCCGGCCGCGCGCGGCGCCGGCGCCATGAACACTTGCACCATCACTACGGGAGCGATGCATCCGTGAACCGAGTTGCGAACCCCGACCCATGTCGCACCCGGCATGGGCCGTCGTCGGCGAGCGTGGACAGGCGCACCGGCGGGCGTTCCCCATGACCGCGCCGGCAGCACGCACCGGCAAGCGGCCCGCGGCCGCGCGGGACAAGTCCGGCGGCAGCAGCGCCAAGGCCAAGGCGGGTCCGGCCAAGGCGCATGCCGCGCCACGGTCCCGGGCCGTGAGCGCCGGCGCCAAGCAAGCGGCACCGGAACGGCGCCGGCAGCAGGACCGCAGCGCGGCCACCCGCGCGCGCCTGCTGGAGGCGGCGATCCATTCCCTGTTCACCCGCGGCTACGCCGCCACCACCACCATGGTCGTGGCCGAGGACGCGGGCGTCAGCCGCGGCGCGATGCTGCACCAATTCCCGACCCGGGTGGACCTCATGCTGTACGTGTACCGCGGTGTGTACGAAGCGGACATGCAGGCCTACGCCGAAGAGATGGCCAAGCCCTACGACGCCAGGCAGAGGCTGCGCGCGTTCATCGCCCTGGCCTGGGAGCGGCTGAGCAATCCGGCCGGCATCGCCGTGCTGGAGCTGATGCTGGGCGCGCGCAGCGACCCGGTCTTCGCCGCGCAGCTGGCGCCGTTGAAGGAGCAGATCGAGCAGGAATCGTTCCGGCGCGCCAGCATCTGGGTGCAGTCGGCCAACGTCGGCCGCACCGACCTCCAGCGGCTGGCGGCGTGGGCCATGCGTGGCCTGGCGCTGGCGCGCATGCTCAGCAACGATCCGGCGGAGATCGAGCAGTCCTATGCGCTGCTGGAGCGCATGCTCATCAGCGAAGTGGAGTTCGAGCCACAGGCGACGGCGGAACCGGCCGGACGCGCCCCGCGCAAGCGCGGCGGCAAGCCCGCCGCGTCCTGAGCGGCGCCTCCCGGCGGCGGTATGGCCCGGCGGGCGGCGGGCAGTTGACGGCAGCGCCCGGATCGGCCCAAACTAATTTCCAGTCTATTCTGACTGGAAATTGCATATGCGCGACCGCACCGCCCGGCCAGTGCGATCCGCCCCGGGCAGCGCCCGGACAGGGCGGTACGCAGGCACGTTGCGCGACCTGCTGCTGGTGGCGGCCATCGGCGTGCTCGTGCTGTCGGCACCACGGGTACAGGCCGCCGCGTCCGGGCTGATGCCGCAGCCGGCGTCTCCCGCCATCGCCGGGCAGGGCCGCCTGCAATACGAAGGCGCCTTCGACGTGCGCTGGAAGGGCGACCGCGGTCCCGTGCTGGACGCGGCCGTCGCGCGCTTCGCCCGCGACATGCGCACGCTTTCCGGCATCGACCGCTGGCCGGACACCGGCATCCCGCTGGCGATCGATTGCTGCGCGCCGGGCATGTCGACGGCGGCGCTGCATGCGCAGGACGAGGGCTACACGCTGACGGTGGCGGCCGGCGGCATCGACGTGCGCGCCCGCTCGGAACTGGGCGTGCTGCGCGCGCTGGCCACGCTCCGGCAGATGCTGCAGGGGCACGACGGCGGCTGGTCGCTGCCGGCCGCCACGATCCGCGACCGGCCGCGGTTCCCGTGGCGCGGCGTCATGGTCGACACCGCGCGCCATTTCATGACGCTCGAGACCCTCAAGCGCCAGATCGACGCGATGGAGCAGGTCAAGCTCAACGTGCTGCACCTGCACCTGAGCGACAACGAAGGATTCCGGGTCGAGAGCCTGGCGTTCCCGAAGCTCACCGCAGGCGAGCACGGGCAGTACTACACCCAGGCCCAGGTCCGCGAACTGGTGGCCTATGCGGCCGAGCGCGGGGTGCGCGTCGTACCCGAGTTCGACGTGCCGGGCCATGCGGGCGCGATCGTCCGCGCCTATCCCCAGTACGGATCCGCGGACACGCCCGCCTCGCGGTTCGGTGCGGTGCTCGATCCCTCCAACCCCGACACCTACGCCTTCCTGGAGACACTGTTCGGCGAGATGGCCGCGCTGTTCCCGGATCCGTACTTCCACGCCGGCGGCGACGAGGTCGGCGGAGAGGACTGGGCGTCCAACCCGCGGATCCAGGCCTACATGGCCGCCCATGGGCTGGAGGACAAGGAGGCGCTGCAGGGCCATTTCATGACCCGGGTGCACGGCATCGTCGACGGCCTGGGCAAGGCGATGATCGGCTGGGAGGAGATCGTGCATGGCGACATTCCCCGCTCGACCTACATCCAGGCGTGGACCAGTTCCAACTTCGTCCACACCGCCACCCAGGCCGGCCATCCGGTCGTGGTGTCCGCCGGCTACTACCTCGACTACCTGGAACCCGCGGAGGTCTACTACCTGCGCGATCCCACCGACGCGGCCGCCGCCGGCATCGAGCCGGCCATCCATGCGAAGGTCAAGGCGATCGACAGGCCGGCGCTGTCGGCGGTGTTTCCCGAGAGCCAGGTGATCCAGCCGGGGCTGGCGCTGTCGGACGCGCAGAAGGCACTGGTGCGGGGCGCGGAAGCGCCGCTGTGGTCGGAACTGGTCACCGACGAACTGCTCGACAGCCGCCTGTGGCCGCGGCTGGCCGCGCTGGCCGAACGGTTCTGGTCGCCCGAGTCCGTGCGCGACGTGGACGACATGAACCGCCGCCTGGTCCTGCTCGATGGCCAGCTCGACCGGCTGGGCCTGCAGGCGCGCGGCAACCGCCGACGCATGGCCGAGCGGCTGGCGCCGGGCGATGCCGAGGTGGTCGCCGCACTGGCCGACATCACCGCGCCGGTGCGCAACTTCGCCCACATGCACAGCATGCACGCCTACATCCGCAAGCAGCCGATCCCGGTGCAGCAGTTCACCGCGCCGGCCGACATCGCCACGCCATCCAACCCGGTAGCGCTGGCCTTCAACCTGGAGGCTGCGCGCTTCGCCGCCGGCGAGCGCGGTCTCGGAGCCACGCTGGCCGCACGGATGCAGGGCTGGAAGGCCAACGACGCGCGCTACCGGGTCGTCGCGGCCGGTCGACCGGCACTGGAAGCCGCACTGCCGGCTTCCGCGGCCACCGCCCGGCTCGCGGACATCGGCCTGGCAGCCATCGCCCATTTGGGTGCGGACACACGGCCCGATGCGGCATGGCTCGCCGACGCGCGCGCGCATATCGCCGAGCTGCACGCGCAGGCACAGGCCTCCTCGTCGCTGTTCGCCAGCATCGTCAGTCCGCAGCAGCCGCCGGCCGACCTGATCATCGCGGTCGTGACCGGAGTGGAACGCCTGCTCGATGCCGCGGAGGGGCAGTGATCCTGCGTCGCATACTGCGTCTGCTGGCGTGGCTGCTGCTGGCCCTGGTGCTGCTGGTGGGCGCCGGCCTGGCCTGGATGAAGCTCAGCCCCGTGCCGGCGGTGATGCTGATCCGCCACCACGGCGCCTTCAGCGAGGTGCCCGGTTCGCTGGAAGCGCAGACGCTGCTGGCCAGCGGCGAAGTCACGGTGCTGCGCGACGTCGGCTACGCGCCAGGCGGCGGCAATCCCGACACGCGCATGGATGTCTACCGGCCGGGCGATGCCAGCGCGCCGCTGCCGGCGGTGGTCTGGGTCCATGGCGGCGGCTTCATCGACGGCACCAAGGACGCCCTGGAAGCCTACCTGCCGCAACTGGCGGTGCACGGCTACGTGGGCATCGCGATCGAATACTCCAAGGCGCCCGAGCAGCGCTATCCGGTGCAGGTCCGGCAGGTGATGCAGGCGCTGCACCACCTCCAGGCCCATGCCGAAGAGCTGCATGTGGATCCTTCGCGCATCGTGCTGGGCGGCGACTCGGCCGGCGCACACATCGCCGCCCAGGCGGCCCTGGCCATCGTCGATCCGGACTATGCGCAGGCGACCGGCCTGGCACCGACGATCGCGGCCAACCGGCTGCGCGGCATGCTGCTGTTCTCAGGTACGTACCAGTTCCTGGTCGGTCCGCAGGCGAAGGTGGCGCCGGACATGGAGCGCTTCGGCCGGCTGGTGCGCTGGGCGTACCTGGGCGAGAAGGATCCCGACCCGGACGGGCAGGTGCGCTGGACCACGCTGCACCAGCTGGTCGACGGGCGCTTCCCGCCGACGCTGATCGTGGCCGGCAACGGCGATCCGCTCGCACCGCAGTCGCAGCGCATGGCCGATGCGCTGCAGGCCGCCGGCGTGCCGACGCAGTGGATGTTCTTCGACGGCGGGCAGGACGAAGCGTATCCGCACGAATTCCAGTTCCGGTTCGATACGCCAGGCGCCACGCGGGTGCTGGAGGCGACGCTGGAGTCCCTGGACCGCTGGACCCGCGACGGCACGCCTGCGCCAGTCGCGGCGGGCGACGGGGCGCCGCCCGCGACGTGACCGCCGCGCCTGCGCATCCACCCTTCACCCGAGGAGACACTCCATGATCCGTCGCTCGATCCGACGTGCCGCGTCAGTGGCCACCCTGTTTTCCGTGGCGGCCCTGGCGTCCGCACAGCCGGCGCCGGCGGTGGGTGTGCTGGACCAGCCCTGCGATGCGTTGACGCCGGTGCCGCAGATGGTGGCCGACTACATGGCGAAGGCGGCCCAAGCCAAGGCCGAGGGCAGGACCCTGCCGCCGCCCGCACCGGAAAGGCTCGCCGAAGGCATGGCCCTGTACAGCGGCTGGCAGAAAGCGCGGCTGCTCGAGGACTTCGCCGGGCGCTGCCGCTACGAAAAGGAAAACCAGGCGTTGGCCCCGGCGACGAAGGACCGCGTGGTGCTGTTCGGCGACAGCATCACCGAACTGTGGGTGCGTGAAATGCCCGACCTGTTCGGCGCCCAGTTCCTCGGCCGCGGCATCAGCGGCCAGACCACGTCGCAGATGCTGGTCCGCTTCCGGCAGGACGTGGTCGACCTGGACCCGGCCGTGGTGCAGATCCTGGCCGGCACCAACGACATCGCCGGCAATACCGGCCCGGTGCGGCAGGCCTGGATCCAGCAGAACATCGCCGGCATGGCGGAAACGGCCCGGGCGCACGGCAGCCGGGTGTTTCTGGCCTCGGTGTTGCCGGCGCGCGCGTTCGATTGGCGCCCCGGCATCGACCCGCGCGCGGCCATCGCCGAGCTCAACGCCTGGCTCAGGCAGTACGCCGCCGCGCAGTGCCTGACCTATGTGGACTACCACGCGGTGCTGGCGGATGCCGAGGGCGGCCTGCGCCGCGACTACAGCGAAGACGGCGTGCATCCCGATGCGGCCGGCTACGCGGCGATGCGGCCGGTGCTGGAGCGGGCGCTGGCGGCACCGCCGCCGCAGTGCGCGCGCTGAGCGGACCTTCGCTCGCCCGTCGGAGCGCGGTGTCCTGGGACGCGCATCGCAACCTTGAAACTCGCGCCGGCCGGCGTGGACGGGTGTAGTCACCGCCGGCGTCCGCTTCCGCACCTTTCGCGCATGGACGCTCCGCGACGGCTGCGTCGCGCCCGGCACGCCAATCTCTCCCCGGTTCAGCAAGCGGCTGGCACCAGGCGGTCCCGCATGCGCCGGCACCTGCAAGGCAGAAGCCTCGCTTCGGAAGGGTCCGCCATGCCCTGGGGGTCTGGCCCATCGCTCCGCTGCGGCGTCCTGCCTCCGAGTCGCGACCGCAGCACATCCCTGTGCTGCTTGCGCCAGACCCCCTGGGCACGACGGCCTCGGGAGCTTTGAGGTTGTGGCTCCGATCGGAGGTGCAACAGCAAAGGCACCCCTCCCCGGCCCGGCCCTTCGCCTGCGGCGAAAGGGAGGGGGAAAACCTGCGGCGGGGCTGCCTTCTGTAGGAGCGGGCATGACCGCGACACGGGCGTCGGAATCAGGAGGGCGTCGCCTGTGCCAACGGCGTCGCGTCGCGGTCATGCCCGCTCCTACAAAAGCCCAGGCTTGCGGCTGTCGGCTGTAAACGGAGCCACGACGCCAAAGCTCCCGAAGACGTGGCGGAGTATTGCGGCAGCGGCCAGGGATGTCCGCGTCGGCGAGTCGGCACAGGGATGTGCCGTCGAGACGACCCCAATACTCCCGG
Organism: Pseudoxanthomonas suwonensis; assembly: GCF_000972865.1. NCBI lineage: Bacteria > Pseudomonadati > Pseudomonadota > Gammaproteobacteria > Lysobacterales > Lysobacteraceae > Pseudoxanthomonas > Pseudoxanthomonas suwonensis. The sequence continues at coordinate 1,320,965 of NZ_CP011144.1, read as the reverse complement.
CCCGCCGCGGCTCAGACCGAAGTCGACCACGCCCGACGCTCTTGCCGTTGCTGTTGCCGTCGGCGGTCGCGGTCACCTGCGCAGTGCGCTGCCAGCTCATCCCCCGTCGCGAAGAAAAAAAAACCGCCGCAATGCTGCGGCGCACCACTCTGGAAGGGCGCAACTGTCTGACGCACAAGGAAAAACAAAAAACAGTCAGTGTTGACTACAAATAACAATCATGGTTGACTGCAAATCGAGCCGTCGCGGTTCGAGCACGCGGCCGGAACGACGAGCGCGCCAACGGCGCGGCACCACCGGTGCCATGCCGGTCAACCATCCGGAGGGGAAAAATGAAGAATGTTCTGGCCCAGGCCGTGCAGGCAGCCCTGCTGGCATCGGTTTGCCTCGCCACGTCCGCGCAAGCGTCCGGGCAGCAGCAAGAGACGGCAGCGGCCGATGCCGGCGCGAGCGACGACGTGGTGAGGCTGGACACGGTCACCGTGACCGCGACCCGGCGCGAGGCGTCGATGCAGCAGGTGCCGATCTCGGTGAGCGCGGTCTCGGCGCAGAAGCTGGCCGGCGCCAACGTCCGCGAGGCCACCGACCTGCAGTACCTGGTGCCGAACCTGACCTTCTCCAGTACCAATCCGGTAGGCAGCGGCGGCGGCTACCAGATCCGCGGCATCGGTACCCAGACCTACGACTCGGGCGTGGAGCAGAGCGTGGGCATGGTGGTGGACGGCGTGGTCATCGGCCTGACGCGCGACCCCGGCCCGGCCGGCTTCGCCGACATCGACCGGGTCGAAGTGCTGCGCGGCCCGCAGGGCACGCTGTTCGGAAAGAACTCCACCGCCGGCGTGATCCAGATCGTCACCCGCGATCCGAGCATGGGCAAGGTGAGCGGGGAGGGCACCGTCATGCTGGGCGAGCGCAACGAGCGCATCGCCCGCGCGGCGCTGAACCTGCCGGCCGGCGACACGTTCGCCGTGCGCCTGGCCGGGTTCTACACCGAGCAGGACGGCGGCATCCCGTTCGAGCTGCAGGACGGCAAGGCGCTGGGCGACCGGCGCAACAGCGGCCTGCGCGCCAAGGCGCTGTGGTGGGCCAGCGACGATCTCTCGGTGCTGCTCTCCGCCGAGCACCAGGACGGCTTCAGCCGCGACGGTTACACCATCCATACCCTGGGCACGCCGGCCGGCCCGACCGACTGGGCGACGATCTTCTACAACGCCCAGTTCGCCGGCTTCGATCCGCGGCCGGGGACGGGCGTGTTCAAGGCGTTCCACAACGCCGACGTGTCCACCGACATGTCCACGGACGCGGCATCGCTCAAGATCGACTACACGATAGGCGCGAGCACGCTGACCTCGATCACCGCCTGGCGGCAGATGCAGCAGGTCCAGTTCTCGGACCTGGACGCCTCGCCGTCCAGCATGTTCGATCACAGCGAGGGCGGGGTGGACGGCAGCCAGTTCACCCAGGAACTGCGGCTGACCTCGCCCTCCGGCGAGCGGGTGGAATACGTGGCCGGGCTCTACTACTACAAGACCGACGTGACCGGCTGGATCAGCCAGTACGGCGACTACTACAACTGGCTCTACTGCAACCTCGGCCAGCCGCAGTGCGGCCTCATGCCGCAGGTCGTGCTCGGCGGCGGGCGCCGCGACCAGGACTCGGGCACGCGCAGCACCGCCGCGTTCGGCGAGGCGACCTGGGCGGTCTCCGATACGCTCAAGCTGTTCGCCGGCGCGCGCTATACCCGGGACCGGGTCACCGGCCGGATGTGGATAACGCCGTTGCCGTTCCCCGTGGTGTCGCTGGGCACCAACCAGCCGTACGACGGCTCGGTCGAGGCCAGCGACGTGTCCGGCCGCGCCGGCCTGCAGTGGCAGCCGACCGACGCGCTGATGGTGTACGCCTCGTATGCACGCGGCTACAAGGGGCCGGCGATCGACGGCAGCAGCGGCGTGGTGCGCGAAGTCAGGCCCGAGCAGGTGGACAGCTTCGAGTTCGGCCTCAAGTCCACCCTGCTGGACGGGGCGATGCTGCTCAACGTGAGCTTCTACCAGTCCGACTTCTACGACTTCCAGGCGCAGGCGCTCGACCTCGATGCGCCGACGCCGGTCTTCTCGCTGACCAATGCCGGCCACATGCGCGCCCGCGGCGTGGAGCTGGAGAGCGACTGGCGGGTCAGCAAGGGCCTGACCTTGGGTTTCAACGCCGTCTACAACGACGCCACCTACCAGGAGTTCCTGGGCGCCTGCTACACCTACCAGCCGGTCTCGCCGACGCCGGGCCCGGGCCTGTGCTTCCTCGACCCGGACACCGGGCTGCAGACCGCCGACTACGCCGGCGATCGCCTGGCCGATGCGCCGCGCCTGAGCTATGGCGTCAACGGCCGCTACGAGCGCGCCGTGGGCCAGGCCCTGAAGTTCGATGCGAGCGCGAACTGGGCCTGGCGCGACGACACCTATGCGATCACCGGCGACGAGAACTCCATGACCGAATCGTTCGGCCTGCTCAACGCCAACGTCGGCATCGGCCGCCAGGACGGGCGCTGGCGCGTGGGCGTGTACGCGCGCAACCTGCTGGACCAGCGCTTCTATGCGCTGTTCCCGGGCGGCACGCTCAACCCGGGCGGCTATTTCCGGGTGACGCCGCCCGACGCGTTCCGTACCGTCGGCGTGACCCTGAGCGCGAAGTTCTGAGTGGCATTGCCGTCCCGGCGATGCGCCGGGGCGGCAAGCGTGCGCGCGGCCTGGCCCGGCGCGCGAAAACAAGGGAGGAGGAACCCGATGCGATACGAACGCCGCGAGGCATTGAAACGGATCGGCGCCGGCCTGGCCGGTGGCGTCCTGGTGGCCGGCGGCATTGCCGGCGCGCGTGCCGCCGGCAGGCCGCCGTCCGTGCCCGGCCGCGGGCAGGGCTTCCTGTGGGGCGTGGCGGGCGCGGCCTACCAGACCGAGGGCGGCAACGTCGCCAGCGACCTGTGGGTGATGGAGCACACCAAGCCGAGCATCTTCAAGGACCCGTCGGGCGATGCGGTGGACAGCTACCACCGCGTGTTCGACGACATCGCCCTCACCGCTTCGCTGGGTTTCAACACCTACCGGTTCTCGATCGAGTGGTCGCGGATCGAGCCCGAGCGCGGCCAGGTGTCGCGCGCCGCGCTGGCCTACTACCGGCGCGTGCTGGAAGCCATCCGTGCACACGGCATGCTGCCGATGGTCACTTTCGTGCACTTCACCTCGCCGCGCTGGTTCGCCGCCGCCGGCGGCTTCGAGACGCGCGAGGGCATCGCGCCCTACGTGGATTACTGCCGCCTGCTGACCCGCGAGCTGGGCGACCTGATCGGCATGGCCACCACCTTCAACGAGCCCAACCTGGGCGCGTTGCTGGCCTGGTCGCCGGCGATCCGGCCGCTGCGCCCGCTGATTGCCGGCGCGCGCCAGCTGGCGGCCAAGGCGATCGGCGCCGAGCAGTTCGCACCGCCGATGCTGGGCAGCGCCCAGGTCCAGCAGCCGATCATGATCGAGGCGCACGACGAGGCCTGCGCGGCGGTGCGCGCCGAATCCGGCGGACGCATCCCCATCGGCGTGACCCTGGCGCTCAACGAGGAGCGCGGCGATCCGCGCAACATCGCGCGCAAGCACTCCACGGCGATGCTGCCGTGGCTGCAGGCCGACGGGGACTGGGTCGGCGTGCAGAACTACACCTGGACCGAGGTCGGCGAGGACACCGACCTGCCGCTGCCCGCCGACGTGGAGATGACCCAGATGGGTTATCCCTACGCGCCCGAATCGCTGGCCGCGGTGGTGCGCACGGTCGCAGCGCACTGGAACAAGCCGATCTACGTCACCGAGAACGGCGTGTCCAGCGAGGACGACAGCCGCCGGGTGGCGTTCATCGACCGCGCGCTGGAGGGCCTGGCCGGGTGCCTGCGCGACGGCATCGACCTGCGCGGCTACGTGCACTGGTCGCTGCTGGACAACTGGGAATGGGTGCACGGCTTCGGCCCGCGCTTCGGGCTGGTGGCGGTGGACCGTTCCACCTTCGCGCGCACGCCCAAGCCCAGCGCGGCGCACCTGGGGCGCATCGCGCGCGCCGGCTGGGCGGCCCGTGGAATCGCTCGATGAGGCCGTGCCGCCCCGCGCGCAGCGGCGCCGGCGGCAATACCCCTGGACAGATGAAGGAAGGACGCAACACATGAGCAAGACCGTCAAGCAGATCCTGGGTGGCGCCCTGGTGGCCGGGGCCCTGGGCGCCTGCAGCCTCGCCGGCGCCGCGACCGCGGACACCGCGGCCCAGGCGTTCCCCTGGAGCGATCGCCGGCTGCCGGCGGACGAACGCGCACGCCTGCTGGTCGAGGCGATGACGCTGGACGAGCAGATCTCGCTGATGCGCACGCAGCCCGGATTCGGACTGCTCTCGGCCGGCATTCCCCTGCCGCCCACCATCCCCGAGTCGATGCGCAAGGCGACGCCGCCGGGCGCGCTGGGTTCGGCCGGTTTCGTTCCGGCGATCCCGCGGCTGGGCCTGCCCGCGCAGCAGATGTCCGACGCCGGCATGGGCGTGGGCAACCTGGGCGGCATCCTGCGCCGGGGCGACGAAGCCACCGCGCTGCCGGCGACGCTGGCGCTCGCCGCGGCCTTCGATCCGGCGCTGGCGCGTACCGCCGGCGGCATGATCGGCGCCGAGGCACGCGCCAAGGGCTTCAACATCCAGCTCGCCGGCGGCGTGAACCTGACCCGCGAGCCGCGCAACGGACGCAACTTCGAGTATGCCGGCGAGGATCCGCTGCTGGCCGGTCTGGTGACGGGCGAGCAGATCGCCGGCATCCAGAGCCACCACATGGTGTCCACCACCAAGCACTTCGCGCTTAACGCGCAGGAGACCGGCCGCTTCGTGCACGACGCGCAGATCGACGAGGCGGCGCTGCGCGAGTCCGACCTGCTGGCGTTCAAGATCGCCATCGACCTGGGCCAGCCCGGCTCGGTGATGTGCGCCTACAACCGGATCAACGGCGACTACGCCTGCGAGAACGGCTTCCTGCTCGACCAGGTGCTGCGCCAGGAGTGGAAGTACCCGGGCTGGGTGATGTCCGACTGGGGCGCGGTGCACAGCCTCGCGCCGTCGCTGCAGGCCGGGCTGGATCAGGAGGCGCCGCAGGACCACCCGCACTTCGCCGGCCTGAGGGACGCGGTGGAGCAGGGCGAAGTCCCGGCCGCGCGGGTGGCCGAGTCGGCGCACCGCATCGTGCGCAGCCTGTTCGCGACCGGCGCCGTCGACGATCCGGCGGAGCCGGGCGGCGCCATCGACCGCGATGCGCATGCGGCGATCGCCGAGCAGGTCGCGCTTTCCGGCTCGGTCCTGTTGAAGAACAACGGGGTGCTGCCGCTGTCGGACCAGGTGAAGACGGTGGCGGTGATCGGCGGTTTCGCCGATCGGGGCGTGCTGACCGGCGGTGGCGGCGGATCCTCGTCGGTGCGTCCGTACGGCGGCAGCTTTACCGACACGCGCGGCCTGGAAGGGCTGCGGACGCTGCTTGCGCCGGTCTATGGCACCGCCGACGCCCCGCTGGCCGCGCTGCGCAAGCTCTTGCCCGGCGCGCAGGTCCGGTTCGACGACGGCACCGATCCGGCGCGCGCCGCGGAGCTGGCGGCCGGATCGGACGTGGCCATCGTGTTCGCGGTCCGGTCCGAGACCGAGGGCAAGGATGCCGCGGACTTCAGCCTGCCGCACGGGCAGGACGCACTGATCGCCCAGGTTGCCACCGCGCGCCCCGGCACCGTGGTGGTGCTGCAGACCGGCAATCCCATCGCGATGCCGTGGCTCGACCAGGTGGGCGCCGTGCTGCAGGCCTGGTACCCCGGCCAGCGTGGCGGCACCGCGATCGCCCGGCTGCTGTCCGGCGACGCGTCCCCGGAAGGCCGCCTGCCCATGACCTTCCCGGCCGGCGCGGAGCAGCTGCCGCGTCCGGTGATCCCCGGGTCCGACCAGGCCGGGGTGCAGGAGAACTTCCTCCACAACCAGCAGGCGGACGGCTTCCCGGTGGTGTTCAACGAAGGCAGCGACGTCGGCTACCGCTGGTACGAGCGCACCGGCGCCACCCCGCTGTTCGCCTTCGGCCATGGCCTGACCTACACCACCTTCGACTACGGCCGGCTGAAGGCCAGGGGCGGCAAGCAGCTCAGCGCCACCTTCACCCTGCGCAACACCGGCACGCGCGCGGGCGTGGAAGTGGCCCAGCTCTACGTCGCCCCGCCGGGCCGCACCCATCGCCTGGCCGGCTGGGCGCGGGTGGAGCTGCAGCCGGGCGAATCCAGGCAGATCACCCTCCACGCCGACCCGCGCCTGCTGGCGTCATGGAACCAAGAGTCGGGCTGGCATCGGCCCGCGGGCCGCTACGCGCTGTTCGTCGGGCGGTCCGCCGGCCAGCGCGACCTGGTCGGCAGCGTGCGCCTGGATGAAGCGGGGCCATGAGCAGGCTGCCGCCCATGGCGTGCTGCGGAAGCGTCGCGCGCGGCACGTCCCCGGGCCGGGTCTGAGCGTGCCGCCCGGGCCATTGCACACCGGCGTGCCTAAGGCGTGGCCTCTCCGTTTCCGACCCGATCCCGAGCGGATCGAGCAACGTTTTCAGCCGTCTCTCCCGGAAGGCACCGGCCGCGCCAGAGGTTTCGGCGCGGCTTTTTTTTAGGGCCGCGAGTACGGTTTGCCGGGTTTCTGTCCCGATCGCGCAGCAGGGCGCAGGTGCCGCCGTTCCGCACATCGCATCGGATGTGAGCGCAAGGCATTGCGAGGGGGAAAGTGTCCGCGAGGGAGCGGATGGCGATGGTGGCTATGGGTGCTCTCGAAAAGCAGTTGTAAGTGGATGAAATACAATGGCTTTTGCGACTTCTGCTTCCAGTGTTACCGTCAAAGCTACGGCCAGCTCGCGGGTTCTGAAGCAGAGATCGCCCCAATTGTGCACTTGAATCGTTCGACAGGCCACAATGCGTGGCAGCGTTGCTTAGACGGCAACTGAAGTCAGCGAGAAATCCGTCTAACAATTGAAAAGCGCATGATGCAACGCGATCTGAGACGATGATGGGCGGGAATGTTTGCTGATCCAGGTAGGAGCATCGCACGCATCGGCAAGGGCTAGGTGCTCTGTTTTACGCGATGTGCGCGAGAGATATGCGTTGACGCCGGATACCGCTTCATCGGTTGTCCCCGATATGACGTAGCCGGCCATAAATCCGATTGCATGATTGTAGCCGTACTTGCCAGTGCGAAATCTGTCGATCCCCTCCACGACATACTCTCGGCAGAGATGTGTGTCCGATCCCGAGATACGTTTGCATTCGATAATCGCATGCGGATCGTGCTCTTGCGTACGCACGAAAATTTCAATCAGCATAATGGGTATATCGGTCCGACCATCAGGCAACACTGCCGCCGACGAGCGTGATTCCGTTCCGGGCAGAATGACCATGGTCTTAGCCCACGGAAGACTCCCCGATTTCAGCGTGCTACGCATGCCGTCGCGAAGCCGTTCCGTTATCAGCACTTCGCCCGCGTTGGCATGCGCGTCAGTGGAAGCGACAGCGTGCTTCCAACCCGCGACAAGGGTAAGCAAGATAGCGGCCGTCACCTCGGGCGCCAGCTCAATGAACTCCTTGCCCAAAGGGGCTGGCGCGTCGTAGGGGATCCTCAAGCGCGGCTCCCGGAAAAGCTCTCTGCCACGACCGCATCCGCATCCTCCAGGGCAACAATCTTCATCCAATAGCGCTTGGCAGCCGGCTTGATGATGACGACCTCATTGCGCCCGTGAATTCTCAGCTCGCGGGTCGCGCTCAACGCCGTTGCGATCCTGACGTTCATGCGCTTACTGATGCGGGCGAGAACGTCTTCAAGGCCGCCGTCTGCCTGGACAGTTTGGATGGTGGCGGTGCCGGAACCGTCGTCGAGGACAAAGCGTACGACCTTGAGAGCCGAGTGCTGCGACAGGTTGAGAACTTCCGCACGTATATGACGCTTGTTGCGGGCCGACAACCAACCACCGATAACGTCCATGAAGGTGTTTGCATAGTCGAACAGTTCGGCGGGATTCACGTTGGCAACGGAGTCTTCCCGGCCCGCCTGCCATTGCCATCCAGCGCGGTACAGCCCGTCGAGTACGACAACACGATCCGTGTCGTCGATTCCGTACAGATCGAACACCGCGTCATCAAGGTTCTGCCAATCGGCTTCGGCAGGATCGGCCCGCTGGAGCTTACTGCCGATCTTCAAAAGCTTCTTGCCGGCATCCGACTTGACGGCATCCCTTAGCGCAGGCGCGGGCATGAGCGACACGTCGTGTCGCAGTAAACGTCGCTTCCAAATCCCGAACTCCGAGGCGGACATCAGGAAGAACCATGATGCCAGCGAAGACGAAAGGATCGCCGCAAGCAGATGAGCGATGCGCGGGTCGGCCGCTGGCATAGCAGCGCCGAAATAGGCATTGGTATAGACCAGATCACGATCCGCAACAGCGACGATCGGTCTGGGTCCTGCACTCAGGGTCTCCTTGATAATCAGGATCGGAGCGCGGTAGATGTCTCGGGAGCGAGGCCATTGCGCCTTCGTCTGCCGAAACAGGGGCAACACAGCGGGGATCCGGAATGGCTCGATGTCGTCGGCTTCCAAAAGCTCCAGGCCTTTGAGGTGGCGCCCGTCGCGAGTCTGGTTCTTGGGCAATCCACGAATCAGCCCGACGTTAAGTTCCGAATCAATCGACTCGAACTGGACTCCGAGCGTGGAGTAGGCCGATGAGAGCGCGTCGAGCAGCGCGATGTCGCGCCGACGGCCTATGGCCGCGGCTTTCAGCTTGGTTGGCTGCGCTTCGATATCCGCCAGTGACAATCTGATGATATCGCTGGGCGAGACTTCAAAAGTATGGCTCTTTGAGCCACTGGCGGCCCAAGGTATCTGGACCACCGTTACTTGATCCGCACGCTGTGGGCGGTGCCTGGCGAAGAGAACAACTGCCGGCATCGTGGCCGTTGCGAACAACCAGCTGCACAGGTTTGACAAGTTGACGAGCGTAATGGGGGCGAGCGAGCGCATGACATGGAGCGCCGCGGCCATACCGGTGCCGCTTCGGCTGAAGAACGGAAGCGCACTCAGGATCACGCCGAAGCGGGTTTTCTCGTGTGAGAACTCGATGGCCCGCAATACGAAATCCAGCCCTTCTCCACGTGGCTGGGCCGGGATGCCGGCGACGCGTGTCTTGCGTCTAGCCTCGGTACCGGCATGGCCTTTGAAGCTCCAAGGGGGATTCCCAACGATCAGATCGAATCGCTTGAGATCGCCATCTAGGCTGGTAAAGAGGGTGCCGCCGCTCTCGTATTCCACCGTGCGCGCATCCGCAACGAACAGCGTTCTGCCGATGAGCGGCTGGAACTTCAATGCACGTGGCGGCCGCGGATCGGGGTCGAGCTCCAACGCCGCCAAGTAAAGGCTGAATGCTGCCACGCGGACGGCAGCCTCACTGATGTCTACGCCGTAAACCTGCTCGTAGAGTGTCGATCGGACCATCTCCCTGGTAGGCGGCTTGTCGGCCGCGCGCAGATGCACCAGCCTTCGCAGCGCTTCGACCAGGAACACGCCAGAGCCGCAGGTGAGATCGAGCACTGTTTCCTCGCCTGTCAGATCCTGCATCACCTCGTCCAACACCAGTGATACCACCGAGAGGCGTGTGTAGTGAACTCCATTACTGAGAGCGGCATTGGATCGACGCGAGCCACCGTCGGCCCCGGAATGCGCGAACTGTTCGTATATCGAGCTGATGAGTTCAACGGGGATGACATCGAACTGATACGGGAACAGACTTGTCTGTCTGCTATCCGGGTCGACAGCTTCCAGAAACTCGGCAACGCGAACCAGATGCCGCTTCGCAGGGGTGTTCCGGATTGAAGACGGCGGGAACATGTCGCCATTGAATGTTTGACTCAGCCAATTGAATAGCAGGCCGGTTGCATCCCGGTCGCGCAGGATGTCGGGAAACGATGTGTGTCCGCCAAGCTTCTTGAGCTTGCTGGTCGTGACGATGCCGCGATCAATCAGATACTGAGTGAAGACCACACGGCCGATCAGCGCTTGCGCCGCATCGCGCCCGAGATCGGCCTCGACCAGGTCGCGTTCGAGCGCGGCCAGATCCGACAGCAGTTTTTGATCGACGCTGGTCTTGCGATCGACTTTGGAGGCCTGTGTCCAGAATTGCCCGGTTTCGATCGCCAAGCGGCCGGCCAATGCTTCCAACTCGGCCAAGGATGCATCAACGTTCTCAAACGTCCGGATCAGATGCTTCTGGGCATCGCCTTCCCGCTGCGGCACTCCGAATCCGTTGTAGAGATCGATGCGCTCAGGGGAGATGACCCAGAGCAGCGGTGCGAATCCCTCGTTCCAGATTTCTCGGCGCCATTGACTGACGAGTTCGTCCTGCGGCAGTTTCTCTTCAAACTTGAAGTAGACGGTCAGGGACGACGGACTACGCCAGGAAGCATCGGGTGCGAAGTCCTTGCCCCGGCGCTGGGCACGCGCATCTTCGCCCAGATGCAAGCCGGGCGCCGGCTGGCCATCCGGGTAATAGCCAGTCGCTTCCAACACTTGTTCAAGTGTTGTGATGCTCACGACCGACTCCGGATGATCTTGGGCGGAAACGGCAGCGCGGTCTGTGTCGTGTTCGGCAAAGCGGGCAACATGCTCTGCTGGATGCGCGACACTAGCGGCTTTAACGGCACCATCAAGGCGCTGTGTTCGCCGGCGATGATTTTCGTCTCTAGGGCAGCCTTGTCCGCAGTGACGACTGCAACGGTTTCTTGGAAAGCCGAAGCATTGCCGCTCATCAGAAGACGAAAAAGCGCATCGACCCCGCCGCTGACGGTAGCGATGTGGACACCCAGAGTCTTCACCAATTCATTGGTGGCGGCTAAGCCCACCAATTCAGGGAAGGAGTACCGCGCCGCCTTGCCGGTCTTGGCGGACAGGTACGGGACGACCTTGCGCCAGTGCCGGACGGTTTCAGGCGTAACGCCGGTGAGCGTGCGCGCCTGTTCCTGCGTGAATTGGATGGATACGACCCCGGCCATTTCTGTTGTCGACAACAGGAAACGCAGGGATTGTGACGGGTGCAGACGGAGCTGGCAAGCGGGGCCGTCTCTGCCGGTCAAGGAGTCTGCAGGGCGATCCTTTGCCTGTCCCGATGCCGTGTGTGCGGTCGATGCCACGAAGGTTTCACGAGAGGGTAGATCGCTAAGGGGACTCTGCCGTCGTCTCCCCCATTGCGACTGGCTAGGGGCCGGGGCAGTACGAGTGGTAGATGTGGTAGTGGATTGGACGCATCCGGCGTTACCGCCGTCGGGCTCGCGGGCTGTGCCCCGCGCCTCTGGCGAGTCGCGGCCGGGCGGCGCTGATCCCTGATGCCTCCGGCCCGTGTGGGCCTGCGCGCTCCGCTTGCGCATCGGTGGGTGGAGGAGGGCGGTCTTGCGATCCGGCCAGTGTGTCACGCCGTTCTTGCCGTCAAGGGCGGCGCATGCCGTGCATGCTTGCGGCCTGCGGCCGTCTGCGCCCCTTGACCGCTGCGCTGCGGCGTGCGGGGGCCGGAGCCGGGCAATCCCGCCCGGTACCGGAGTAAGCTCATGTCGTCTTCTTCCTTCGATTCCTCGCTGTTCATCCGCGACAAGCGTCGGCGTTATCGTCCGGCGAGCGCGGAGCAGATCATCGAGGCCGCCAGGCTCGTGGTCGACCAGCGCATGCAGCGCGGAATGTCGTTCGTGGATCCGTCGGCCGCATGCGGCTTCTTCCGCGACAAGCTCGCGGGGCTGGAGCGCGAGGTGTTCGCGGCCGTGTTTCTCGACACGCGGCACCGGCTGATCGACTACGCCGAACTGTTTTACGGCACGATCGACGGCGCCGAGGTGCATCCGCGGGTCGTGGTTCGCGAAGCGCTGATGAACAATTCGGCCGCTGTCATCGCGGCGCACAATCATCCCAGCGGCAATCCCGAACCAAGTGCGGCCGACCGCGCCGTGACGGTGCAGCTGAAACAGGCGCTGGCATTGGTCGACGTGCGGCTGCTGGACCACATCGTCGTGGCCGGACACCAGACGGTGTCGTTGGCGGCGCGCGGTTGGGTCTGAACGGATAAGTCCCAAGGGAGAGGCGCGAGCCCTCTCCCTTTTTTGTTGCGTCCTGGCAAGGGAGATTCGAGGCGGTTGGGGACTCTCTTCGGATCGGGCACCCGGCTTCTATGGCATGAATCTAGTCATTGGAGCGGTGCCCTAGCCTAGGGGTCTACTTTGACCATCGGGTAGGCACGTGGCGCTCCTCCTCCCGGGTAGCTGGAGAACATTACTTTGTCTCCCACCTTGGGACGATCTGGCCCGTAAAAGCTCTCAATATGAAAGAAGACATCGCCGCCGTCTGAGCTGATGAATCCATACTTGTTGTACTCCACACGGCGGATGGTCCCAAAGAATCGGGGCGCCAAGTTGTAACAGAGGGTTCCACACTGCTCTACTAATTCGTCAGCCTGAGGACGCTCGTCTGGTTCGCGTTTCATGCATGACAAGGATAGCTCCAGCACCTGTTTCGCGAGTGCAGCGAACTGAGGATTGTCCGTTAGGAATCGTGGCGGTGGAGAGATCTCGCCAGCCGTAATCTTCCTTACGGCGCGAAGTCCGGATCCAAAAGGCGTCTCACCAGTAAGCATGTGGTACATCATCGCGCCCAGAGACCATATATCGGCGGACGTCGTAACTTCCTTCGGCGTTTCTATAGCCTCCGGCGCCATGTATGGAAGCGCACCGACTGCCGTCTGTGACATCGACATTGTGTTCGGGCCGCCCTCCGCCGCCTCTTCAAGTTCCTCTTTGGCGAGTTTGGCGATCCCGAAGTCGGTCACCTTGACTTCATGCATGTCATAACCGCCAGAGACCATCACATTTGACGGCTTGAGGTCGCGATGCACTACATCGACATGATGGGCAGCAGCTACCCCCTTAGCAAGATGATGAAACACTCTGGCCGCGAGATAGGGGTCCAAGAACTTGGTGCGTTTCAGCAATGCGTGCGAGAGGTCTTCCCCTGCGATCAATTCTTCAATGAGATAGCGCGCCTCGCCCTCCCTTACATAGTCGAGCGTTTTTGCCACGTTTGGATGATTGACCTTTGCTGCCACAATCGCACTGCGCCTAAATCGTTTCACAGCAGAGTTGTTCTTCGGGGTTTTCAGTGCTACATGCCGACCAGTAAGCGTGTCCTTGGCTAGATAGACATACTGCATACCGCCTTCGGCCATGTATTGATCGATTTCATATCGACCTCCGATAAGCTCGCGCGGTTTCAGGGGGGCATTCACAAAACAACCTCCGGCGACGCAAGATCGAACGTAACGTAACGGCGACTCGCTCCTTTGTCGGGACCCCCAAGGGCAACAACACAAGAACCAGGAAGTGCCTGTCCCTTTACGGTCTTGCCATAGTTTATGAACACGTCGCCTTGCACATCAGCGACCACAAAGTCCATCCCGTCATAAGCAATCGTGATGCTGCCCATCTCGGAGAGCTTTGCCGAGACCTCTCGATTTGAGGCGTTGAGATACGAAGCTTGCCCTTTGTAAACAACAAGGGCTTGATGTCGATCGAACAAGAGATGTTTCGCAAGGGTTTCTCGAACTTGCTGCATGCTTGGCCGATCAAGCGGTGCAGTGGAAAGGCACGCTTCGATCATGGAAATGATATCGGGTGAGACTCCACCACCAGCAGCATTGAGATAGCCTTCCGGCATTGTCACTGGGGGCTGTTGCCCAAGCTCATTGGGAAGTTTTCGAGCGATCAAGTACGTCGCACAAACCCCGAATGCATACGTGTCGACGGCCGTACTGAATTGCACCTTGGTGCCGTAAAGTTCAGGGGCTGCGAACCACTTTGTGCCGACAAAGCCCATGGTTGATGCTTCGGGGCCATCGTCGCGAGCCAAACCAAAGTCAAAGATCTTGACGATGCCTTCGCTATCAAGCTTCATGTTGTTGAGCTTGATATCCCGATGGATCACACCCGCCTCGTGAATATCGGCGATTCCGGACGCGATTTGCCAAAGTTGCTTGAGAAGAGCCTGCGGCGATGCGGCCTTCGTGCTTTCGTCGAAGAGGTCTGTTCCTTCGATAAACTCTTGAACAATCCCAATGGTGGTGGCGTCAAGTCTCAAAATATCGTAGACCTGCACGACGTGCTTGGATCGGAGCTTCAGAAGTGCTGAGATTTCGTCGACGAGCCGTCTTGCCTCCTCGGAGTCTTGCATCACCTTGACGGCGACCTTTCGCTCCAGGATGTCGTCGGTGCAAGGATAGACAGCGCCCATACCGCCTGACAGCGCCTTGCCTAGAACTGTGTAGCGCCCCCCTAGCTTTGTCATCGTCAACTCTTCTTGTTAGAGAACTCGAGCTGGACTTGGGGGGCTGATCCACTACGAGGTGCTCGCGGTTTACGCTTTTTCGGCTTGCTTTTCCCGCCTTTTTTCTTGGGCGGGACGTCTTCATCCTCGACCACAGGTTGCGTGACGGCGTCGTCCTTTATGGATACTTCGCTCTCGGCCACCTGCGGCCTCTTGGAAACGGCGCCACTCGCCATGACTTGTTGATTGTCGCGGTGTACCAGTGGAATGCGAATTTCGCCGAACGGATCCCAAATATCGAGACAAGCATATGTGGGCGGCGATTCGTAAAGGGCAGAGTCGAGCGAAACGACTGCTGCCGTCGCGTTGTCCGGTCCACCTGCCCAGCGTGCCAGTTCTGTCAGCCTTCGGGCCGCGACCCCAATGTCTGGTGCGTGTCGAACCACCAGCGACATAACGTCCGAATCCGAATCCAAGAAATGGACGCCGTCCGTCGTCAAAATGGCCGTGTCGTCAGTGGAACAAAGCAACTTGGCCACCTCGAACTCAAGCGGGCCTTCCATTCCGATGTATTGGAGGAGCTTTCCTTGTTCGATGTCGGACCCGGCAGGGCGCCCGAGCTGTCCGGCAATTGTGTCATCTGTGGATATCTGAACCAGAGATTCTCCCTTGGATAGGTACAATCGACTATCACCGACGCTTGCCCAATAGGCACCCTCTTTCTCGGTCATAAGCAGGAGCACGAGTGTGGCTCCACCCGCGCCGCCGTAAGCCTTCCGCACGGCTTCATTAGCGCTGTTCATAGCATTGGTCGCCCATTTGGAGGGTGGCTCACCGGAGCTTGCAAGTCGGTGAACAGCATCGAAGACTGCGCTCACAGTTAGAGCGGCGCATTGAGCACCGTCTCTCATTCCACCAATGCCGTCGGACAAAGCCACGACTACGTAGGTATGGCCGAGATCATCACGGCCACGGACCAAGGCAACTCGGTCCTGATTCTCTTTGCGAATTACGCCGACGTCACTGCCAAGTGCTGCGAGCACGGGCAGTACCCTGCGGACGCCGGACGGTGGAACACGCCGTAGCAGCCAGTCTTGCACTTGCAGCAGGAGAGATGCGGGATCGCTGTCCATGTGCGTCATTTGGAATACCTGAAACTCGATAATAGAAGGTCTGTCAATGAATCGGGGAGGCAGAGGTCCAGATTGACCATGTGATTGGCCCTCGTTAGTTCGGCGATTGATGCCAACGTTGGCAGTGTTGGGATGCGGTTCCAGGGTACTTGTCTCGACTATTTCTCATTTTCATCTGTCGAGATGATGATTTCTTGCCGCACTTCTGCAAGAAGGCGATCAACCCGATCTCTCGTACTTCCCGCATATGCCAATGTCAGCAGAGTCAACGGATGGATCCCCATCACCTCACACAGTTCTTCTAGCTTATTCAACGTCGGACTTTTCAGCCCACGCTCCAGCGAACTCATGTAGGTGCGGCTCGACACGTCGGAGAACGCTTCCTGGCTCAGGCCGCGGGCCTTGCGGATAGTCTTAAGCGCCGCCGGCAGGGACGATTTCGCCTTCATTCTGGGAGTCCGCCAAATCCCAGAATCACAACCCCTTGCGTCCTATAGGGCTACAATCTATAGTGTTCAATAGCGGGCAGCCAGAGCAGCCCCGTCCTTGAAGCCGGCCATTGTCCGGTTGTCATGCGCAGCGGCTAACCTGATGCCGAGGTTGTCGCTCGCCCGATCCCGATTAAGACCTTTTGCGCAAGGATCGGCATTGCTGCTGGTCTGATTGAACGGCCGCGCGCAGATTGCATCCGCTCGCGCCGTCTGCTGCGGCACCTTGGCCCTGTCGCATGGCGGCATTCCTGATCCGCAGCCGCGCCTTGCCCCTCGCGGGCCGCCACGTTTCAGAGTCAATCGGCCAGAATCCCGCGCCCTCTACCGGCGGCGGACAGGGGGGATTCGACGCCGTTGCCCGCCCGATCCGGCACCTGCCGGTTCGGCGTGCGGGCGCCAGGCGACCGTCCGCCCATTCGCTTGGAGCCGCGCATGGACGCCGGTGCTGCGTGGCATCCCGTCGCCGCCTACCTCTACGTGCTGCACCTGGACGGCGCGTCGCTGGCATGGGAGTACCTGCGCCGCAATCCAGAGTACCGGCGCGACTGGCACCTGCACCGGCGACGACCGGAGCGGGCGCAGCACTGGGGCCTGCGCCTGCTGGAAGATCCCGACCTCGACGCGCGCGATGCGCTGCCGGACTGGTTCCCCGAACCGCCCGGCACAGTGCATCTCCTGCCCGACGCCGATCCGCCGCCCGGCGCGACGCCGTTCCGGCTCTGGGATTTTCCCGGCGAGAAGCGGCTGCTGCATGACGGCCGACGGCTGCTGCTGACCGTGCGCATGGCCGGCCGCACGCGCAGCTTCGTGCTTTCGCCCGAACTGGAAGACGGCAAGGCGTATGTCTACGCCGTGCGCGCCGGCCCGCAGATGCTGACGCGCTGGCGCAACGCAGAGATGACGCTGGCGGCGCTAGATGCGCTGCACGCGAACGACACGGGTGTCGGCGTGGCTCGTGATCGACCAGGCCGCACGGCGCTGCTGCACCTGCGCACCTTGCAGGCGCTCGACGGCGTGCAGTCCGGCGCATCGCAGCGGAAGGTGGCCGAGGTGCTGTATGGCGCCGAGGTCGTGGCCGAACGCTGGTACAGCGACGGCCAGCTCCGCGCGCATGTGCGGCGCCTGATCGCGCGTGGACGCCGGCTGATGCAGGGCGGCTATCGCCGCCTGCTGCATCCGCGCCGGTAGGGGGACGGCTTCGCTGCCGCTCAGAACGGCCCTGCATCCAACGCCGGCGGCTTCCGAACCTGCATCCACCCCGCGGCGATCGCACTGTCGCCGCCATGAAGCGATGGAGGATACCCATGCGACGCCCTGTTTCACACCCGAGTGGATACGCGCCTGCATGCGCTTCATCGACGGCGCCGCCGATCGAGAAAGTGCCGCGCCGCTACCTCACCAACGACGAAGCCGCCGCGTTCCTGCGGCTGTCGCCGCGCACGCTGGAGAAGCTGCGCGTCATCGGTGGCGGGCCGCGCTTCCGCAAGTTCGGGCGCCGCGTGATGTACGCAGTCGAAGACCTGGTGGCGTGGGCCGATACGCGCACGTTCGAGGCCACGTTCGACCCCGAGTACGCCGCGCGCCGCGCACGCCTTGCGGCGCGTGGGCGCTAGGCAGGCTGCACCGTGAACGCACAGCCGCACGACATTTCCGCACCGCCGCCGCCGCGCGAGAACCGGCCGCAGGCGCTGTCGTCCGACGCGCCGCTGACGCGGGTCGCGCTCGTCCACGTGCCGCGCCTGTTCGTCGTCTCGCTGCGCTTCGGTCGCCCCGTGCGCGAGCTGGCGCTCGACGGCACGCGGCGCATCGCCGCCTTCCTGCCCGGCGCACGCTTCGCGCGACTGCGCTGGGAAGCCGACGACTGGGGGCCGTCGCGCTGGCAGTTGCTGGTGCTGCAGGCCGGCACGCTGCGCGAGCCGCTGCAGCGCATCCACGGCATTGACCCCGGCGTCGGCGTGCTGCTGCGCGCCGAGGGCCCGCGCGAGGTGCGCGCCGTCCTGCCGAAGATCGACGCCATCGCCTCGCTCGGCATCGACCCGGCGGACGCCGCACCCGCGTACTGGCGCCTGCTCGGCGAACGCCTCGCCGCGCGCCATCCGTTGCCCGACTACACCGCCGCGCGGCACGCCGTCTGGCAGTCGGGCAGGACGCTGCAATGACGCCGCGGGCGCGAGCACGGCTCGGCCTCGCGCTGGCATCCGCCTTCGGCGTCGCCGCGCTGGCCGTCGCCGCGTTCGCGACGCCGCGGCTGCGCATCGTCTACAACGCCTCCGACAGCGTGCCGGTCGGCTGGTATCGCGTCGAACCGGCCGCCGCGCTGCGCGCTGGCGACCTGGTGCTGACGCGCCTGCCGGCGGATGTTGCCGAACTCGCCGACCAACGCGGCTACCTGCCGGCGACTGTGCCGCTGCTCAAGCGCATCGGCGCCGTGTCGCCTCAGCAGGTGTGCGTGCGCGGCGGCATCGTCCGCATCGACGGCGTGCCTGCCGCGGTGGCGCTGCGCGCCGACCGCTGGCAGCGCCCGCTGCCGCAGTGGCGGCAGTGCCGGCGCCTCGCGGACGGCGAACTGTTCCTGCTCAGCACCGCGCACCCCGCGTCGTTCGACAGCCGCTACTACGGCCCCGTGCCTGCGGCCGACGTGATCGGCCGGGCGCGGCCGTGGCGACAGTGAACGTGCGGCGGCGCGTGCGTAGCGAACGCGGCGGTCGCGCCGTGCGCAACGTCGCCTGCGGAACGCGCGGCTTGTCGTCGGGAATGCGGTGGTGGTGCGGTCGGGTTGGTCTGGCGAACGGGAGGTTGGCGGTGATGCACAAAAGCGAAAAGCAGGGCAAGGTAAAAGGTCGCGGCACTGTGTTCCGCGAAAAGCGAGTCTGCACACGGGGTCGGCGCGGCACGCGCCTGGAAGCCACCGACGCCGGTTTCGGCACCCCTGCGGCACCGATTGCGGCACGTCGTTACTGTGCAACACGACGGCGAGCGCTGAGTTTGCCTCAGCTCTACCGGAGTCACGGTCATGACCGGCCGCGATGACGATGACTTCCGCCTGCGCCCAAGTCCGCCGCGCGAGCGTCCGAAGACCGAGCCCAAGTTCGTCTCGCAGGTCTTGAAGGAGATCAACAAGGGCGGCAGCGCAGCCGCGCGCAAAGCAGCCATGCGCCCCGGCGCACGCCTCGGCCGCGGCCACGTCGCCGCGCGCTTCACCGGCCGCGGCCTGCCGCCCAACGCACGCCGCGTCATCGTGAAAACGCGGCTCGTGAACCTCGAGAAGGCCGGCGCCCGTTCGACCCCCACCCACTTGCGCTACATCCAGCGCGAGGGCGTCGGCCGCGACGGCGAACCCGGCCGCGCCTACGGCCCGGAGACCGACGACGCCGACCTGACCGCCTTCGAGCAGCGCGGCCGCGGGGATCGCCACCAATTCCGCTTCATCGTCTCCGCCGAGGATGCCGAACAGCTCGGCGACCTGCGCAGCTACACCCGCCAGCTCATGACCCGGATGGAGGCCGATCTCGGCACGCGCCTGGAGTGGGTCGCGGTGGATCACTGGAACACCGACAACCCGCATACTCACATCGTCCTGCGCGGCAAGGACGACACCGGCCGCGACCTCATCATCTCCCGCGACTACATCTCCCACGGCATGCGCGAACGTGCCAGCGAACTGGCGACGCAGTGGCTCGGCCCGCGCAGCGAACGCGAGATCCAGCGGTCGCAGCAGCGGGAGGTGGAGCAGGAGCGCTGGACAGGCCTCGACCGCACCCTGCAACGCGAGGTGGGCCAGGGCGTGATCCGTCTGGAACGGCTCGTCGAACACCCGCAGCGCAGCCCCCTCATCGGCAGGCTGCACCACCTGCAGCGGATGGGCCTCGCGCAGGAAACCACGCCCGGCGAATGGCACCTGCGCGAGGACGCCGAGCCCGTGCTGCGCGCGATGGGCGAGCGCGGAGACATCATTCGCACGATGCAGCACGCCATGCGCGAACTCCCGCGCGAACTGGCGATCCGGACGCCCGACGAGGACGCGCCGCCGATTACTGGCCGGGTCGTTGCCAAGGGGCTGATGAACGAACTTTACGAACGTGGCTACCTCGTCATCGACGGCACCGACGGCAAGGCGCACTACGTCCCGCTGCCGCCGAAGGTCGAGCTGGCGCAGTACCCGGTCGGGGCGGTGGTCGCGACGCACGGCTCAAACCAGCGCGACGTGGACAAGAGCATTGCCGATCTCAGCGTCGACGGCAGGTTCCGCACGGACCATTTCCTGTCCGTCGTGGCGCAGTACCTGGACGGCGAAGACCCGGGCTGGCTCGTCGAGAACCACGTCCGCCGCCTCGAAGCCCTGCGCCGCGCCGGGATCGTCGAGCGCGAGGCCGAAGGCGTCTGGCGCGTCCCGGCGAACCTGCCCGAACTCGGGCGGCAGTACGATCAGAAGCGCGATGGCGGGGTGCCGGTGCGGCTGCACTCACACCTCCCGGTGGAGCGGCAGGTCCGTGCCCTCGGCGCCACCTGGCTGGACAAGCAGCTGGTCGCCGGCGACACCCACTTCGGCGATCACGGATTCTCCGGCGCGGTGCGCACGGCGCTACAGCAGCGCGCCGACTTCCTGGTCGAGCAGGGCTTCGCCGAACGCCGCGGCCAGCGCGTCATCCTCGCGCGCAACCTGCTCGCCACCCTGCGCAACTGTGAACTCGAACGCGCCGCCAACACCGTCGCCACCGAAACCGGCTTGGCGCACCGCCCGGTGGCGAAGGGCGAGCGCGTCATGGGCATCTACGATCGCAGCGTGCAGCTCGCCAGCGGCCGCTACGCCCTGTTGCAGGACGGCCGCCAGTTCAGCCTCGTGCCGTGGCGGCCGGTGATTGAGCAGCGTCTCGGCCAGAGACTCTCGGCAACCATTCGTGGCGGCCGGGTTTCTTGGGAACTGGGCCACAGCCGCGGTCCGTCCCGCTGAAGCATTGCGGATCGCCGCATCCTTCAAGCGACCGAAAGTGTTGCCAGCAGCGAATGCCTGAGTTAGGCCTCGCCGCGAAAATACGCCGTCTAGAATGAATTATTAGCAGACAATTCTAGGCCGCATTGTTGATGTAGCGCAGAACCGGCTCGATCAAAGAACTAGTCCGAGTTGACGGAGACCTTTGCAACGCATCTTGCATGTCTTTGACCTCGTAACGAAGTTTGACAAGTCCGAATGCATCGTCCATGACCGCAAGTTTTTGTGTCTTATCTCCAGAATCGTAAGCGGCACGTTGCTTGGCCTCTGCGGACTCTACGATAGAGGAAATAAGCACTAGCAATTGCTGCTTTTGCTCAAACGTAAGGTTGTCCAGCTCAGTAAAATTTGTGGACATCGTGACCTCGGACGATTGTTAGTTGAATCGCAACACTAGCAGTGCATGCTAACGTGCTATCGACGCCTCAGCACGATCTCGTTTCCGGCCTCGGCCGACTGCACCGGCAGGCTGTGCGACAGCAGCAGCGCCAGCGCCTGCGGGTCGTCGAAGCGGAAGCCCCCGCTGATGCGCAGCTCCGCCACCGCCGGATCGGCGCGCAGCTTCACCGCGGAATAGCGGTTGACCTCGTCGACCAGCCGCGACAGCGGCCAGTCGTCGGCGAACACGTGGCCCTCGGTCCAGGCCCCCGCCACGTCCAGGTTCACGATGGTCGTGGCCCACTCGCCACCGTCGCGCGCGAAACGCAGTTGCTCTCCCGGCTTGAGCCGGGCAGGGGGGCGACGCTCCGCGGCATCCGCTGGCCCCTCCACCACCACGGCCCCTTCCAGCAGCGTGACCGTCGTGGCCGCCGCGTCCAGCCGCACGGTGAAGGCGGTGCCGACCGCGGTGACCTGTCCGCCGTTGGCGGACACCGTGAACGGTCGCTCGGCATCGGGCGTCACTGCGAATCGCGCCTGCCCCGCCGTCAATTCAACGCGCCGCGTGCGCTTGGAGTACCGCACCGCCAGCGTGGTATCCGTGTCCAGCAGCACCGCCGTACCGTCCGGCAGTACCACCTCCCGCTGCTCGCCCACGGCGGTTCCGTACTGCTGCACTTCCGTCGGGCGGTCGTCCAGGAGACGCATCGGCCCCACCAGCACCGCCACGAGTCCGAGCGACGCGGCCATCGCCAGCGGTACCGCCCAGCGCCTCCGCCGCGAGCGCCGCGCCTGCATGCCGTCGCGTTCGGCCTCGCGTAGTGCGGCGGCGATCGCCGGATTGGCCGCGAGCCCCGCCGAGCGCAACCAGGCCCGCTCCATGCCGCGGAACGTCGCCTCGTGCGCCGGGCTCCGCGCCCGCCAGCGCAGGCAGGCCGCGCGCTCCTCCTCGGTGCAGTCGTGCGCGTGCATGCGCACCACCCACTCGCCGGCCTGGCTTGCCATCTCGCTGTCCTCGGCATTCATGCCTGTTCCCTACAACGCATCCGAAGGGTCCTTCGCGAACCTGCGCCAGACGTGTTGGAGCGCATTCGCCAGTTGCTTCTGCACCATGCGCTGGCTGATCCCGCAAAGCCGGGCCACCTCGGCCGTGTCCATGCCGCGCACGCGGGCCAGCAGGTACACCTGCCGGCAGCGCTCGGGCAGCGCCAGCACCGCCTCGGCCAGCATCGCGTCGTACTGCGCGTCGGCCGCCGCCTGCTCCGCGTCCTGCCGCTCGTCCTCGATCTCCACCGCCTCCAGCGGCACGTGCTGGTCGGCCGCGCGCCGGCGCAGCAGGCGCAGCCGGTCGTTGGCCGCGTTGACCGCGATCCGGTACAGCACCGGCTGCCACTCGTCCACCGGTCGCCCGGCGTAGTGGCGGGCAAAGCGGGCCAGCGCCTCCTGCGCCGTATCCTGCGCGTCCTCCTCGCTGTAGCTGCGTGCGCGCAGGAACGCCACCAGCGCCTTCGACTGCGTTCGCAGGAAGGCGTCCAGGCGCCCTTCGTCCGTCGCGGGCGCCGGCGCGGCGACCTCGGGGGCGTAGAGGAAGGTGTCGTGCGCGTTGGCCATGAGCGATGCCGCCCCAGGCGGTGATGTCAACATGATGACACCGCGGGCGCACAGCCGCGACGTTCGCTTTTCACACCGTGGGGCGTTTTAACAAAGATGGCTCCCAAGCACCCTTTGCGCCCTCCGGCCACCTCGTCGGCCTAGACTGGTCCGGCCACGTTCGCCTTTTCCCTCCGGCGTCGTTCAAGGGTAGGACAGGCCCCAGCCGCGGGCCTGCGCCACCACCGAGGGGAACCATGCGCATCGCCACCGCCAAGCACACGCTGTTGTCCGCCGCCGTCGCCTCCTGTTTGTGGATGCTGACATGCCCGTCCACGGCGTTCGCGCAGGCCACCGAGCAAGCCATCACCTGGAATGTTCCGGCTGGGCCGCTGGACCAGGCGCTGCGCCGGGCGATGTCGCAAGGCAGGCTCAGCGTCTCCTACGCACCGGAACTGGTGGCCGGCAAGACCACGCGCGGTGTCAGTGGCGCACACGCGCCGGCTGAGGCACTTCGCCAGCTGCTGGACGGCACAGGCCTGGCGGCCGAAGCGGTCAGTGGCAACGCTTTCGCCTTGCGCCCCGCAGCATCCGGCAACCAAGCGCCAGCGGCGCCTTCTGGCAATACTGAGCAGCGTCGGAGGCCCGAAACAACGCAAACGCTAGAGACGGCGACAGAACTGGAAAGAATGACAGTCACAGGCACGCGCATTCGCGGTGTACAGCCTTCCTCGCCGCTGCTGATG